>JAZUCH010000078.1:0-10909 GCA_045639025.1 Bacteroidales bacterium | reverse complement strand
TATATTTCCTTGGCTTTCTCGGAGTTTGACAGCATCGCCAAGGCTTTGTTGTGTTTGCGGAAGATGTCGTCAATATTGATACCCACGAGGATTTTTATCTCGGAGATGTCGCCTAATTCTCTGCGTAGCTTGAAGTAACCCGACGAGCGGAAGAAACCTACTACAGCCAAGAAACTATGGAAAGACGACATACCGCTGGCAATACCTTTCAATTTATCGAAAAGTGTATTGCCAAGTTCGTTGTTGAAGAACTTGGTACTCATGCGCTTTCGTTTTGTGAGCGGCTACTTATTTGGCAAAACGGGCTTTTCTGCAGAGCACAAAAAAAACGTGGGCGATAATCTTGTCCACGTCCTGAGGCCCTGAGAACTGCCCGCATTAACAAACAAGTCACGCCCACGCTATAAGCGCAGACATTCACGACTTGTTCGAGTTAATGCATTTTTTGAAATTTCTCAGGTTTCAAGGACGTTACCGAACAAATAGCAAACGCTATGATTAATAATAATATGTCAGTTTAAGATATTTCTGTTTTTTTAGTGTTTGTTTAAATGTTAAAAGTTTTAAAAGTTGTGGGGCAAAGATAAGAAAAAAAGTTCCTCAAATCGCATGTCCTCCCGACACTTTGATAACTTGTCCGGTGAGCATCCTCGCCTGCTCGCTCGAGAGGAACAATATCGTCTCTGCAATGTCTTCAGGTTGTATCAGTTTGCCCATTGGAATCAACGGCAGTACCGCTTTCTCCAAGTCGGCGTCAATCCATCCGGTCTGCGTCGGTCCTGGTGCCACGCAATTCACCGTGATGCCGTACTTTGCCACTTCAAGAGCGATACTACGAGTGAGCGCCTCCATCGTCGCCTTGCTGGCGCCGTATGTGATCTGCCCCTCGAAAATCTGGGCAGCGTCGGTGGAGAGATTTATTATCCTTCCATAATCTCCCCTATGATTAACGAATTCTCTTGTCATCAAGAGACTTCCTCGCACATTGACAGCGAAAGTGTCGTCAATCACGTTCTGTGTGATTTTCTCTATCGTATCAAGACCATCCACATCGCAGTCCGCCGCGTTATTGACCAGAATATCAACTCTTCCGTAACGTTCCATGACGGCAAAATAAATCTCCTTGACGGATGTTTCATCAGTGATATCCTTCTCTAAAACAAGATAATCAGCATTCATCTCCTTGAGGCGACTTTCCACCACAGCAGCGTCTCCTGCATTGGCAGCGTAATATCTATCCGCACCATTGACATCTACCTTTTCAATATCATAAGGTCTGTCGATTTTCTTATAAACTAGAACCACCTTCGCACCCTCACGAGCAAAAGCCAATGCGGTAGTAGCGCCAATGCCCTGAGGATTGTTGGCACCTGTGACTATAGCTACTTTATCTTGTAATCTATAACTAATCATGATGTTTGTATTGATATGCAAAGATAATAGAAAAAGAGAAATGTTTCCACGTATCGCAAGTATCTCGCGGAAGGATTTCAATCTCAGTCGTCAACCCTGCCGCCTCGGAGAAATTGCGTTAAGAAATTTTGTCGTTGAGCGGTTAAGACAAAAATACTGTCTGAGCGAAGCGAGTTTATTTTTGTCCAGCGAAGACGATAAAATTTTAGCAGATTTATCCGCAGCGGCGAGCTTTTTCTGTTTCTCTTTTTTGCGGAAAAAAAGAGAAAGGAACACTTCTCAAATATTTTCTTAATAAACATTAACATCATTTCTTAATATTTCACTGATTTTATGTTAAAAATTGTTAAAAGCAAAATATTTCCTTTGCAATTGCTTGACAAAAAGATGATGTAATTGTAGTTTTGCAGGTGCAAGGTAGAGATGTATCAATGATATGGTGGAAGAAATGAAATACAACAAATCATAATCCTTTTTTAACCATATCATTGCTGCGTCTCAAAAACGATGAATTTATTGAGAGACGCAGCAATTACATTTGAAATAATATCAATTTCCTGAGACGCAGCAATTACATATTGTTTATTTTTTTAGGTGTAATTGATACGTCTCTACATTGGATTTGCATTGTCATTTCCTGAGACGCAGCAAAATTCTGCGAATTTTGATACGTCTCTACATTAAGAACAAACCAAAATTAAATTTATGAATGATAACCTTTTTAAAAACAAATATAGGATTCCTTCTGCAAGGGCTTATTGGCATGATTATAATCATGGATACTATTTCATTACAATATGTACAAAAAATAGAGAATATTTTTTCGGAGAGATTCATGACGGTAAAATGACATTGTCTGAAATAGGTCTTTTTGCTGACTCTTATGTTGATAAAATCAATGCTTTATATGATGACACACAGATATTATCTCATATTGTAATGCCAAATCATGTACATTTAATCATTAGCGTGGTCTGTACAAAATGTATCAATAACAATAATGACATAATAAGAGATGACACTGATATAAATGAAAAGATGAGCATGATAGGTAAAAAACGTGGTCGCATGTCTCTTGTCTTGTCAAAATACAAATCTTCTATCACAAGATATGCATTGAAAAACGACATTCATTTTGCATGGCAAACAAGATTTCACGACAGAATAATAAGAGATTATAATGAATTAAACAACATTGATAATTATATTAAAAACAATGTCATCAATTGGAAAGATGATGAATATTATCCTATCATCACACGGTAGAGACGTATCAATGATATGGTTGCAGAAATGAAATATAACAAATCGTAATCTTTTTTAACCATATCATTGCTGCGTCTCAAAATCGATGAAATTATTTGAGAGACGCAGCAATTACATATTGTTTATTTTTTTTGTGTAATTGATACGTCTATACAATGGGGATAACCTTAATTTCATGAGACGCAGCAAAATTCTGCGAATTTTGATACGGCTCTACATTCAATCTTAATAAACATTAACATCATTTCTTAATATTTCACTGATTTTATGTTAAAAATTGTTAAAAGCGAAATATTTCCTTTGCAATTGCTTGACAAAAGGATGATGTGATTGTAGTTTTGCAGATGAGAATCCAAAATTTTAAAATACCAAGATATTATGAAAAACATTACCAACCATAATGGTGATATTGTCATCTATCAATCGGAAGATGGCAACACCAGAATTAACGTAAATCTTCAAGGGGAAACTGTTTGGTTGTCGCAACAACAAATGTCGGAGTTGTTCAAAACAGATAGAACATCTATATCAAGACATATTAAGAACATCTACAAAACAGAAGAACTTGACAAAAAATCAACTTGTGCATTTTTTGCACAGGTTAAAGATGAAGGTTTCAGAAAAGTCACTCGCAAAATACCTTATTATAATCTAGATATGATTATATCTGTTGGTTATAGAGTTAATTCCAAACGTGGCACTCAATTCAGAATTTGGGCTAATAAAATTCTTAAGGAATATCTTATCAAAGGTTTTGCTATCAATGATAAAATAACTCAAAGGAAATATGAGGAACTTTCGCAATTGGTTCATATCCTCGGTCGCACAATTAGTTCGCAACCAGAATTGTCAAACAAAGAAAATCTGGATTTGATAAGTGTAGTGACAGATTACACTTATGCTCTTGATACTCTTGATAAATACGATTATCAAAAACTTAAAATCGAGAAAACGACTTTCGAGAACAAATTCATCGCTACTTACGACAATGCTATTTTAACTATTCAGAATCTTAAAGAAAAGTTCGGCGGTAGTTGGCTGTTCGGAAATGAAAAAGACGATTCTTTCAAAAGTTCTATCGGACAGATTTATCAGACTTTCGACGGCATCGAACTCTACCCTTCCGTTGAAGAGAAAGCAGCAATGTTACTTTATTTAGTAACGAAGAACCATTCTTTTAGCGATGGCAACAAACGTATTGCAGCGACTTTATTTCTTTGGTTTATGCAGAATAATGGCATTTTATACAATTTTGATGGTTCCAAACGAATTAGCAATGGCACTTTAGTCGCTATCACTCTGATGATTGCTGAAAGTCGTCCTGAAGAGAAAGACGTCATGGTTAAGGTTGTCGTTAATCTGATTAACACGGAACTGAGGAATTAAGGAACTAAGGATTTGAGGGAATTAAAATTCACTCCTAACTAAAACTTGTAGTCTTGTGGTCTTGTAGTCTTATTGACTTTAAAAAACCTCCTTTCTCTTTTTTACCGCAAAAAAGAGAAACAGAAAAAGCTCGCCGCTGCGGATAAATACGCTAAAATTATGATTCTTTCGCTAAACAAAAAGAACTCGCTGCGCTCAAACAGCTTTTTGTTCTTAACGCTCCAGTCTCATAATTTCTTAACGCGATTTCTCCGAGGCGGCAGGGATTGATGCCATAAATAAAGATTATTCTTTAAATCCAAAGTCTGTTGACTGTTGTCCGTTGTCTGTTGACTGTTGTCTTCCTAAAATTCCTTAACATCATTTCTTAATATTTCCATGATTTTATGTTAAAAATTGTTAAAAGCGAAATATTTACTTTACAAACGCTTGACAAAAGGATGAGATGGTTGTAGTTTTGTAGGACCAAAATTTAGAAATCATGGGAAAGAAAGACAATAATCCTATCAATAGTAATTTCATTGATGATGTAAAAGTAATAATCGATAATGCACGGCAGAATGCCGTCAGAAGCGTTGATTTTTGTCGTGTGCAAATGTATTGGAACATCGGCAAACGAATCTTCGAAGAGGAACAAGAAGGGAAAGATAGAGCTGATTATGGTTCTTATCTGATTAAGAATCTTGCTAATAATTTAATTCCAGAATATGGCAGCGGATTCTCTGTTAGGACGTTGGAGCAAAGCCGACAATTTTATAGAATTTACCCAATTGCGAACGCACTGCGTTCGCAATTGAACTGGTCTCAATATCGAAAACTTATACAGATAGATGCCCCTGACAAAAGAGAGTATTACGAATTGGAATCTGTCAACAACGGATGGAACGGCAGAGAGACAGAAAGACAAATCAATTCTCAACTTTATGAGCGGCTGTTGCTAAGCAACGATAAAGAAAGTGTTTTGGCTATCGCTCGAAAAGAACGGATTCCTCAAACGCCACAGGAAATCATAAAAGAACCGATGGTATTGGAATTCTTAGGCTTAGAACGTAAAGCTGAATATTACGAAAAAGATTTGGAAAATGCGATTATCTCTCATATCGCTGATTTTCTCTTGGAGATGGGGAATGGTTTTTCTTTCGTAGCTCGACAGAAGAGAATTTTGCTCGAAGACGATGAATTCTTCATAGACTTGGTTTTCTACAATCGTCTATTACGTTGCTTTGTAATTGTCGAATTGAAGAACGACAAATTGTCTCATCAAGATTTAGGACAATTGCAGATGTATGTAAACTACTACGACAGATGTGAGAAACTGCCAGAAGAGAATAAAACAATCGGCATCTTACTAGGTACATCCAAAAACGATACTGTTGTAAAGATGACTCTTCCTGAAGATAACAAAACAATCTTGGCTAACGAATATCAATTATATCTTCCAACAAAATCTCAGTTAATCAAGGAAATAAATAAGATTAAAACAAATATTAAGGAGGGAAATCCATAATAATTTATTTCCTTTCTCTTTTTTACCGCAAAAAAGAGAAACAGAAAAAGCTCGCTGCGGTTTGGGATTTCAGGATTTCAGGAATTGAGGAATTGAAGATTATAGCGACTCCTAACTCATCATTCCTAATTCCCAACCAAGCTCCCCATCATCGCTGCTCCACCGAAATTCAACTTTTTTAAATATGGTATCTTGTCAAAAGTAACGCCGCCTAAGGCTACGACTTTCTCATCGATGATGCCTTTATCACTTGCTTCTTTCAGCATCTCTTCTGTATATGCCGACTTATACCCTGCCTTCGAAATGCTGTCGAAAATAGGACTGAGAAAGACATAATCAAAATGGTTTTTATACATCTCAACTTCTTCTAAAGAATGACACGAACGGGTCTTAAATCCTTGATAATCCTTTGGCAATGCCGCGACATTTTTATTTATATGAATACCTTTCAAAGAAAATTCTTCATACAAAATATGATAGTCGTGGACAATGATTTTCGTTCTTTCTTCTTCCGTAAGTTGCTCTAATAGAGCACGACAATAATTTATATCTGCTTCTGGCTTTCGCAGATGAACAATGTCGAAGCCGCTCTCAAACAGTCTCCTGATGAAAGCAACCTCGTCATTTTCACAATACGGTTTCGTTATTGCAATTAGTTTCATTGTTGTTAAAATTTTGCTACGAGCTATGAGCCGTGAGCCACGAGCTGTCTAAAATGCTCATAGCTCACTGCCCCAAGCTCAAAGCTTTTTCAATTTTCAATAATAAGGTCTGCTACTTTCTTTCCCGACATCAGCATTCCTCCGAAGATTGGTCCCATGCGTGGCGTGCCGCTGACGGCTGATGCTGCCATACCGCAGACGTAGAGTCCAGGATAAATCTCTTTAGTTCCGTTCACGACTTCATTCTCGCCTGTTACGACATCTAAAGAACGTTCTCCAATCACGTCGCCGGTATCGGTAGCGAGACGTATTCCATTCTTGCGTGCTACCGTCTTACACATTTCGCTGTCGTGACCTGTGCCATCAACGACGCATTTTGCCATAATATTGAGTGGGTCAACATGAAGACCTTCTCTCAATACCGGTGTCCAATTGACGACAACGCCGCTTACCTTATTTTCTTTAAAGACAACATCTTCAACGGAATAACAATTGAAAATCGTTGCGCCGGCATGTACTGCCTTGTAAAGCAATGCCGATGTGCTTTCAACAGAATCCATGACAAACAAATCGTCGTTGTATTGTTCGTAGTTGATGTCGAATTCCTTGATGATGTCGAGAGCTTCTTTTTGCACCACAATCTGATTGAACATCATCGCTCCTCCCCACATGCCTCCGCCTGGAGATAATTTTCTGTCGAACAAAGCGACTCTCTTACCAACTTTCGCGAGATAATACGCTGCTACAATACCTGAAGGGCCGCCACCGACAATAGCGACATCTAATTCCAAATTCTTTTCTAACTTGCTGAAATAGGTACTGATAATACCTTGTGATACTTTTTGTTCTATCATAATTTTTATTTTTTAAGTCAACGGACAACAGAATTTGTCATAATCTCATGAGACGCTTCAATGTGAGTTTATTTTTTAAGAAACATTGAAACGTCTCTACTTTGAAATTTGTGTATGACATTTTCAATCGTTCGTTGATAGGTTATTAATTTTATTTATAATTCTATTATTCGTCACATAATGTATGGCTTATCTTCATTGCGCAGAAGTTCGGTCCGCACATTGTGCAGTATTTGCCTCCAACATTGTTTGAAGATTTGTAGTATTCCAAAGCTCTCTCCGGGTCTAAACTGAGATTGAACTGGTCTTTCCATCGGAACTCATAACGTGCCTTGCTCAACGCATTATCGCGTACCATCGCCCCTGGATGTTGTTTCGCCAAATCAGCAGCATGAGCCGCTAATTTAAAGGCGACAACGCCTTCTCGTACGTCTTCTCTATTAGGAAGCGAAAGGTGTTCTTTAGGAGTGACATAGCAAAGCATCGCAGTGCCATACCATCCTATCTGCGCCGCTCCTATAGCAGAAGTGATGTGGTCGTAGCCCGGAGCAATATCAGTCACGAGAGGTCCCAAAGTATAGAATGGCGCATTATGGCATTTCTCAATCTGACGTTCCATATTCTCCTTGATTTTATGCATAGGCACATGTCCAGGACCTTCGATAAACACCTGAACATTCTTAGCCCAAGCTCTTTCGACTAGTTCTCCCATCGTATCCAACTCAGCAAACTGAGCAGCGTCGTTGGCATCGTAAATACTTCCTGGTCTCAAGCCGTCGCCGAGAGAAAGCGCTACATCATATCTCGCAGCGATATCGCATATATCATCAAAATGTTCATAAAGGAAACTCTCCTTTTGATGTATCTGACACCATTTCGATATGATGCTTCCGCCACGACTCACCACGCCCGTAAGTCGTTCTGCAGCAAGCATGATATTCTTCAATCTTATTCCGCAATGTATGGTAAAATAATCCACACCTTGTTCACACTGCTCTATCAGCACATCACGATATATATCCCAAGTGAGATTCTCCGCTTTGCCGTTCACACGCTCCATCGCCTGATATATTGGCACTGTGCCGATTGGAACCGGACTGTTACGCAAAATCCACTCTCTTGTCTCGTGAATGTCAGAACCTGTTGACAAATCCATAATGGTATCTGCGCCCCATTTGCAAGCCCATATCGCTTTTTCAACTTCCTCCTCTATGCTTGATGTGGTTGCAGAATTTCCGATATTAGCATTTATTTTTGTCAAGAAGTTTTTGCCAATAATCATCGGTTCTGCTTCGGGATGATTGATATTTGCAGGAATGACCGCTCTGCCACAAGCCACCTCATCGCGGACAAATTCCGGAGTGATATGAGTATCTATGCCGAGTGTCTGACAATTCATGTTCTCGCGTATTGC
The DNA here is from genome assembly GCA_045639025.1 of Bacteroidales bacterium. Lineage (GTDB taxonomy): Bacteria > Bacteroidota > Bacteroidia > Bacteroidales > F082 > Limimorpha. The sequence goes on along the minus strand of JAZUCH010000078.1, from coordinate 2,407 downwards.
CACATACTCCATTTCCGGAGTTATGATGCCTTTTTTAGCGTAATACATCTGACAAACATTATTGTCTCTCGCGGCTCTATCTTTAATCCACGTCTCACGCAAGTGCGGCAGACCTTTTTCCAAATCAATGTCGATATTATTATCTCCATAAGGTCCGGAAGTATCATAAATATAAACAGAAGGATTAGCTCTTTCTATACGCTCTCCATTTTTAATAGAAACTGTTGGCATCTGCGTCACCATGCGCATGCCTACACTCACACTCGGATGTATTGTTCCATTAACATAAACCTTCTCCGAGCATGGATATGAAATTTTCAAATCAGATTTCATATTTTTAAATTTTAATTAATAGTTATGATTTATTTATGCTTAACATTCTCACAATATCTTTCATTTCTTCTATCGGATTTTCCGCTCTTAAAATACTGCCGCTCAACGCTATGCCATCGACTCCTGTCTTTAAGATGTCAGAAATATCATCTTTATTTATTCCGCCTATTGCGACAATCGGGATGTTTATATTGTTTCTCTTCATATTGCTGATGATATTTTCATAACCTTCGAGACCTAATATCGGAGCGAGATTTTTCTTTGTAGAAGTAAAACGAAACGGTCCGCATCCGAAGTAATTGACTGTTGGCTGTTGGCTATTGGCTATTGGCTGTTGTCTTAATATATCTTCAAAACAATTTACTGTTCCTCCGATGATGAAGTCGTCGCCTAAGATTATGCGTGCTTCTGATATTGGCATGTCGTTTTTGCCAAGATGTACGCCGTCGGCATTTATTTTCTTTACGAGATGAACATTATCGTCGATGATGAATGTAGCGCCATATTCTTTGCACATTTTCTGAACAATGAGAGCCGTTTCTTCCAGCAGACTTTCGTCGGCGTCTTTCATTCTCAGTTGAATCCAGCGACATCCGCCTTCCAATGCTATTTTTGCAGAATCAATATAGGAATAATTTTCTGTATAATGCGTAATAAATTGTAAATGTACGTTTTGCAGATTCATAATATTATCATTTTTTGAGGATTGAAAGAATGGTTTATCGGACCATGACCATTACCGATATTGACATCAGCGCCATGAGATATTGCGTCAGAGACATATTGTTTTGCTTTCGCGACAGATTCTTCTATAGAATCGCCATTTGCGATGAATGATGCTATTGCGGACGACAAAGTACAGCCGGTTCCATGAGTGTTTTGGGTGACTATAGTCTCCGACGAAAACGTCTTTGTCACCAGTTTTTCTGAATCAAAATAAAAAAGGAAATCTGTCTTTACGTTACCATCTTCATGACCGCCTTTGAGCAGCACGTATTTAACGCCATGATTAAGAAGATGCTTTGCAGCCGTTTCTTTTTCGGCCATATTTGAAAGAGTCATATTGGTCAACTCTATCATTTCCGGAATGTTAGGTGTAATGATAGATGACATTGGAAGAAGTTTTTCTTTTATGACATCACGAGCTTCTACCGATAACAATCTATGTCCTGATGTTGACACCATTACCGGGTCGAGCACGATAGTGACATTATATTTGCTGAGCGCATCTGCCACTGAATGAATTATTTCGGCATTAGCCAGCATACCTATTTTCACGACGGAAGGATGCAAGTCATCCATGACGCAGCATATCTGTTCATAGACGAGTTTGGGGTCGAGATGTAATTGAGAGAAAACGCCTAATGTATTTTGTGCCGTTATCGCTGTTATGGCTGTAGCGCCGTATACGCCGAGGGCGGAAAAAGTCTTTAAGTCAGCCTGAATTCCAGCACCGCCCGAGGAGTCGGAACCAGCGATGGACAATACGATGGGATAAGATTTTGTTGATTTCATACCACTATTTTTAACATTACTACTGCTCAAAATAGTGGTACGCATGTACCTGAAAAGGACTCCAAACTTCCAGCGTCAGCATTATCTGTACTGGTGCAATGTGTATAATCTCAGCTACGGCATCCGTGAGGCTTGCCGTGGCACCACCATTCGAGTTGGGTGCAAAGATAGCACTTTTTTAATTCGTAGCCTTAGTTCAATGATAAAAAATCCTAACTCCTAACTAAAAAAGTCTCCCAACGGATTTTCTCCATCGGAAGACTTTTTATATTTTAGAAATTTGGATTTTTGAGACGCAGCAATTACATATTGTTAATTTTTATGGTGTAATTGATACGTCTCTACAACAACTCCTAATTATTTTCTTGCAACAGCTCTCTTAGCTGCTTCAACGATATCTTCTGTATCTAAGTGATAGTGTTTCATCAATTCGTCAGGTGTGCCGCTTTGACCGTATTCGTCGAAGATAGCAACAGCTTCGATTGGTGTAGGACAGTTTCTTGAAAGAACTTGTGAGATGCTGTCGAACAAACCGCCGTTGATTTGATGTTCTTCTGCT
>JAZUCH010000077.1:0-6768 GCA_045639025.1 Bacteroidales bacterium | reverse complement strand
TTGGTAAAGAATAAAACTAAATATGACCCTAATAAATATGTGTTATGTAAAAATAGACTTGATCAAAAATTTGTAACAATATAGATGTTTAAAAAATAATTGTAAATTAATTTGGATTTTAACATAGAATACGCGTCAATGTAACCTTAAAAATAAACACACATTGAAGCGTCTATTTAATTAGGAATGTGGAATTAGGAATGTGGAATTAGGAATTAGGAATGTTTTTTTGAACCATTGAACTCTGAACTTTCGCCATTAGTCTTTCGCCATTAGTCAATTTCTCTTGGGTGTTCAGGTCATAATTGCAGGCATTCCGAGCTACGCTCTCCATACCTGCCTATTTTCTTTCGTCCCTATCGGGACATATTTAATTCCTCAATTCCTTAGTTCCTCAGTTCCTCAATTCCTCAGTTCCATTCAAAAAGTTCTTATCTTTTAATAACTTTTTGAATATGGCTTCCGCTTTCTGTCTCAATGTTGAAGAAATAAATTCCTGAATTGTATTCTGAAATGTTTATCTCTACTTCGTTAGCATTGACTTCTATCTCCTCAACCATCATTCCCAAACAATTGTAAACTTTAACTACTGATAGCTGACCGCTGATAGCTGATAGCTTGACAAAGTCTTTCGCTGGGTTAGGGTAGATGCTGATATTATCAGCGATGATTTCTGTTACATTGTCTCCTTCTGTGATGATTTTTGCTACTGCCACTGATGTCCCGTTTTCATATACAGCGACCACTTCTGCTGTCTTATGTGTCTGATTAGCATTGGTCTTGATATATTCCAAAGTGTTGATTTTTTCTGCTTCCAACACTCCGTTGACATATACGTTATATCCTGTTGGGTTGCCTGCTTCAGGAGCGCTCCAGTTTATCATAAGGTCGCTGCCGTTAATCTCAGCGTTCATATTTCTTACTGGATATACGTGAACGTCGCTTTGGTATGCGTAATGACTGTTGTAAATCTCCATTGTCTCGTAGTTCTGTAACCACAATGCTACTTCCAAATCGTTCATCTCTTCAACATTTGTTGACGACATATCGAAAGAGAATTCTAGATGTTGATATTCTCCAGCGTTGATGCTCATAGTGTTGCCGTTAGCATTTTCTAACATCTTCATCATTACGTGATGGAATTCTGTCTCGCCGTTAGAACTTGCGTTGCCTGTGGTTGTCTTTTCATTCACAGTGATGAATGCTCTGACGTCTTCCATATTGATGTATGACATGAAGTCCGCTTTAATGTTGATGATGTTGCCTTCTGTTGTGTAAGTTCCTCTCACGTTGGCGAATGCTGGTTTTTCCTGACTTGCCATGAAGTTGTCTTCCGACACAGCGCCGTAGCCTTGGTCAACGCCGTCGAGGTATGTCTGAGGCACGCCCATCACGTTGTAATATGTCATTCTTGTTCCGCCTTCTGCTGTGAAGTATGGGTCGCCTAATTCAGGTCCGTTGGCTGTGTATTTGGTGTAGGTGTATTGACCTTCATGGTTTTCGGTGAGTTGTACCATAATGTTGTTGACAGTGATGCAAGGCACGCATGTAGAGCTTGAGAAGTGTTCTATCATTGATGTTCTCTGTGTCTGGCTCAAGGCTGCTGCTACTTCTTTGCTGAGAACGACGTCGGTGATTTCTTCGTCGTTGTCGTTCAGTTTGCTTATTTCTATTGTTAGCTCATAGTTTTCGCCTGGAGCAAAATTGTATTTAGAGCTGAATGTGAGTTGCTTTGATTCTAAAGGTTGTATGTTGGAGAAGAAAGTCTGTGTTTCGGTCTCTCCGTTGATGGTATATGATGCCACGAGTGATTCTATTGCGCTGCTGCCTGAGTTCTTAACGGTGAAGTCGATTGCTTGTAATCCGAATTTCACGGTGTTAGGCACGTCGATGCTAGTGAGTTCCACGCCGAGGTCTTGCACTGTATATACTTCAAAGTCGTCGAAGTACCATGAGCTGATATAGTTGGAGTTGCCTTCGAAGTAGAAGCAGAACTTGACGTTGTTTTTGCCCATGTCGGGACTTGTTATGTTTTCTGTTATGGTATATTGTCCGTTGACGTTATATTCTTCTGAATGTACTGTGTTCCATGTGTTGCCGTTGTCTGATGATGTGGCGACGCCTATTGTAGCGGTATGGCTTCCGAAGAATGAAGGATAGTGCTTCAATGAAATGATAGCTGATGTGACATTGCTTAAATCGACGGCAGGGGAGACGAAGCGTGCAGTGCCGTTGAAAGGAGGTGTCCATTGAAGATGGAGCTCGTTAGGTTTGCCTCCCGCTATGTTACTTGTGGAAATGTACCAGTTGTTGGTTCCGCTGCCCATTTTTGTCCATCCTTGAGGCAATGTTGAACCGTCGAAACTTTCGTTGATGATGTAAACGTTTTCTTGTGAAAATACTGATAAAGAAAACAATAACGCAATAGCTAAAAGTAAAGTCTTTCTCATTGATTTATTATTAATTTAATATGCGTGCAAAGATAATAAAAAAGACTACAAGACCACAAGACTACAAGACCACAAGTTTTTTTGAATCTAAAAAATTCATAATCTCAGAAACTCAGAAAATCCTGAACTCCTCCATCCACGAAACCACACGAAACTACACGAAATGTTTTTTTCCGTTGAAAAAAACTCTAGTCCCTAATTTAAAAGACGCCACAGGGGTGACGTCTCTACATACGCTCTTGTTACCTCGAGATTCACCTCTAATCCCTCTGTCCCTCTAAACCCTAATTTAAAAGACGCCACAGGGGTGACGTCTCTACATGCGCTCTTGTCACCTCGAGATTCACCTTTAATCCCTCTGCACCTCTAATTCCTAAATTCCTGAAATCCCAAAAACCGTTGTCTGTTGTCTAAAAAAAAGAGCGCTACTAATAACAGCAGCGCCCAATCTTGTAGTCTTGTTGACTTGTGGTCTTGTAGTCTTATCAAAGTTTCACAACCTTACGTGTAGTTGTTCCGTTTTCTGTGTTTACTTGAACGAAATAGATTCCTGTGTTGTAGTCGTTCATGTTGATTTCAACTTCGTTGCTTCCTGCTTCAATTCTTTCAACTAAAACGCCAACACTATTGTAAACGTTAACGCTGTTGATGTTGTTGCCTTGAATCATTACAACGTCTTTAACTGGGTTAGGGAAAATGTTGAGTTCGTTTTCTTCAACTTCTGTTACGTTGACTGTTGAGATGATTTCCTTTACTACTGGAACAGATGTTTTTTCGTTTTCATATAAAGCTACAACCTTAGTGTTGTGATAGTTGCCATCGTTGAGTGTTGCTGCCATTTCTTCATTGACGTATGTTAATTCAGTATAGTTTTCTTCTATTAATTCACCGTCGATGTATAAATTGTAACCGGTAGGGTTGACTGCTTCAGGAGCTTCCCAGCTTATTGTTTCGAAACATCCTTCTGAATATGTAACAGTCAAGTTTTGAACAGGATAAGCGTGGTCTGTGTATTCGTAAGCGAAACGGCTGTTGTAAACTTCTTTGGTGTTAAAGTCTTGTAACCATAATGCAACTTCGAGGTCGTTCATATCTTCAACATTTGTTGATGACAAGTCGTATGAGAATTCGAGACGTTGGTATTCGCCGGCATTGATTGAGATAGTGTTGCCGTTAGCTCCGTCTAACATTTTCATCATGACGTGGTGGAATGATGTTTCGCCGTTGCTGCCTACGTTGCCTGTTGTTTCTTTTTCGTTAACGACTACGAAAGCTCTTACGTTGTTCATTTGTGCGTATGACATGAAGTCGGCTGTGATATTGATAGTGTTACCTTCGATGTTGAAAGCGCCTCTAACGTCAGCGAAAGCTGGGTGTGCATAATATTCGTCTAAGATTGATTGTGTTGTGTTGTTGATGTTGTCAGCGTCGAAATATAACCATGGCACAGCATTAACGCCGTAATAGTCTCTTCTTACGCCACCTTCTTCTGTGTAGTAAGCATCACCGCTGCTAGGCCAGTTCATTTGATATTTGACGTATGTATATTTGCCAGGGTTAGCAGCTGTGAGTTGGTTCATAGCGTAGTTTACAGATACACATGGTCCGCATGTTGAACTTGAGAAGTGTTCAATCATAGGTATTCTTTGAGTTTCGCCCATAGCAACGAAAATGTCTTTGTTTAAGCTGTTGTTTGTGGCGTCGTCGTCTGTTGTGTTGTTTACATTTACGATTTCAACAGGTATGTTGTATGAGCCTGGGTTGTAGAAAATTGAATATGGAAATGTGAATTGTTTGGCTTCCATTGGTGCTAAGTTAGCTGTAAATGTTTCTGCAAATTCTGTAACACAATCTTCAAGGCCTGAGTCGAATTGTGCCTCGAATGATTCGATTGTTGTTTTACCTATGTTTTGTACTGTGAAAGTGATGTCTGTCTGGCCTGCACTTTTCATACCAGCAATGTCGATGCTGACGATTCTAAGGTCGAGGTTTTCTTGTGTGAAGATTTCAACATCATCGAAATACCAGTTGTTGATGTTGTATGAATTACCGCTGAAGTAAATACAGATTCTAACATTGTCTTTGCCCATATCTTCAGTTGAGATAATCTGACTTATAGAATATTGTCCTGATGTAGAATAGTTTTGTTGCCATGCTTGGTTCCATGTTGTTCCATCAGATGATGTGGCGATACCGATAGCACTTGTGCCGCCATAATTGTCGAAGTAGTGTTTGAAAGAAACGACTACGCTTTCTGCATTGCTGAGGTTGACAGCAGGTGCTACTAAACGTGAGATGCCATTAAACTCTGGAGACCAGTACAATAACATTTCGTTAGCTTCGCCGCCAGCTTTGCAGCTTGTTGATACTCCCCAGTTGCTTGTTCCTGAACCGTCAATGCTCCATCCTGAAGGTAATGTTGCTCCATCAAATGTTTCGTTAACTAAACTTGTTCTGTTTTGTGCGAACATTGTTACTGAAAGTAATAATGCTAATGTAAATAGTAAAGTTTTTTTCATAATGTTGAATTTTAGTGGTGAGGTTCACTTTAATACTAAATCACAAAACAGGCTGAACCACATCTCCTATATCATGATTTTCTTATATTATAAAGATACTGCAAATTTTAAAATTTAATTTTAAAAAAACAAGACCTTTTGTAAAAAAATATATAAGAAATTCAGAAACTCAAAACCTCAGAAACTCCTGAAATCCTTCCTCCACGAAACCACACGAAACTACACGAAAATGTTTTTTCCGTTGAAAAAACTCTATTCCAAAATTTAAAAGACGCCACAGGGGTGACGTCTCTACATGCGCTCTTGTCACCTCGAAATCAACCACTAATCCCTCTGTCCCTCTGCACCTCTATTCCCTCTAACCCTGAATTCCTATAATAAATATTTTACTTAATTACAATCTTTTCTGAAAATACACTGCCTTCTTGTAATCTTATTCTTACGAAGTACACGCCTCTAGTCAAAGCACTTACGTCAATATTATCAAAGTCTGAATCCTGCGATTTGAGCATACGACCATCTATACTATAAACTGAAACATTCTCGCATTTATGTTCATCTGCCAATTTAAGAACCAGTCTGTCATCTGCAGGATTAGGATACAATTCATACTGACAATTAAAGCCATCTATCTCTGCCATATCTTCTGTAAGCGACTTTTGACCAAATTTTAGAGGATAATTAGGAATAGTGCAGTAAGACATATCATAAAGTTTCACTTCATATCCTGTTTCGCAGACAACGTATGACAATCTCAACCAACCATAGCAGTATTCGCCATTTTCTTTTAGATATCTTAACCCATATTTAATGATTACATTATTGTTACTCATGTGAGAACCAGTCTCTATATTGATGTGAGAACTCCAATTTGTGTGCGTTGATATTTCATCATGACTGATTTTGCAAATTTCCCATGTGGAATATACGTACATCTCTAAAGAGAAATAACCTGACGAATAAAACTTTTTACAAAAATAAAAATCTGATTCCAAATCATAATTAACATCAATAGGATTACATCCACTTGAACAATAATTTACAGGAAAAATTATGCTATCAGGTTCAAAATCGGTATAGATTATTGTTCCTTCTTCCTGCGAGAAAAGATTACCGCAGAACAAACTTATTAACACGGTTAAAATAAATGTTTTTGTTTTCATATCATTTAAGTTTAGTTGGGGTTATTTATTAACTTTTTTCTCTTTAATTATGGGCAGAACCGCATTATTCCCATAACTGAAGATTTATATTGAATCAGATTATAAAAAAAAGTCTCTGTAGATGAATGTGTAATTCATATCTTGCAGAGACTTTCATTTAATGAATCTGTTCTTTCCTAATATTTGTATGTTATTTTCCATATTATATCCTTTCATTTTTGTTCAGCAAAGTTTATAATTTTATTTAAGAAAAGCAACAGTTTTTTAATGTTTTTTTATAAAAATATGGGGGGTAAATTATTGATTATCTATTATTTAATTTGTAACCCAATCGGAATAACACTTCTTTATCCGAACCAATCTGCACATATTATAGATGTACACATCGTCCCTACATTAAATAAAAAATCTCAGAACCCCAGAAAGTTCTGAGGTTTTGAGTTTCTGAGTTTCTAACCTTGTGCCTTCGACAGGCTCAGGCACCGTACACGAAGTCTGTTGTCTGTTGACCCTAGACTAAGGTCGCTGAGCTTGTCGAAGCGCCGTTTCTGGAGATTCCACGAAACCACACGAAACTACACGAAAATGTTTTTTCCGTTGAAAAAAACTCTAATCCAAAATTTAAAAGACGCCACA
>JAZUCH010000076.1:0-20860 GCA_045639025.1 Bacteroidales bacterium | reverse complement strand
GCCTGTTTCCGTTTCTGTTCAACCATGCAAAGGTATTGATTTTTCAACCTGATTTTCTTCGTCAATTTATTTTTAACAAAAAAAATATAGCATCAAATTTTGTATTAATTTTGTAAACAAATTTTAGGACGGGTCATTCTTATGTTTAAGCTGTCATCAGTTTATACAGCATCTCTCTGTAGAGTTCTTTTTGCGAGATGTCGCCTGTGTTATATCCTTTTGATTTGAGGTCGTATTCGCGAAGCACCTCAATGCATCTCATACATGCCACCCATGAATAATTACGTGCTGCCTCCAAATAATCATTGACAAAAAACGGATTGACGCCAAGCATCGTCGCCAAGGTGTTTTTGCTTTTGTCTTTAGAATAATGAAGTTTCAGTAATTTAGTATAATATCCATAAAGAACCACAATGGTCATGAAGATTGGATTGTCGTTAGGATTGTCGCCGAAATAATTGATAATCTGATTTGCCTTAAGGAAATCTTTCGCGCCTATTGCTTTCTGTAGTTCGAAGACGTTAAAATCTTTAGATATACCTATATTATATTCCACATCGGCATCGTCGATACGTTTTGAAGGAGGCAGCGCCACCATCAGTTTCTCGAGTTCGTTTCTCACCTTATGGAGGTCGTTGCCCAGGAAGTCGGCAATCATCTGAGCTGCCTTAGGCGTGATGTTATATTTCTTTGAAGCGAGATATTTCACAATCCATTCAGGTATGTTGTTGTCGTAAAGTTTCTTCGACTCGAACAGCACACCTTTTTTGTCAATATATTTCGCCAGAGCCTTACGCTTGTCGAGTTTCTTGTATTTATAATTAATGACTAAAATAGTTGTTGAAGGAAGTTTGTCGAGATATTCCGAGAGACTCTCAATATCCTTTACGTTCTGAGCTTCCTTGACTATAACCACCAGACGCTCGCCCATCATAGGAAAAGCACGCGCTTGTGTCATAATATCTTTAGCATTAACATCACTGCCATAAAGAATGATTTGATTGAAAGAACGTTCGGCCTCATCAAGTATGTTATTTTCCAATTCATCGCTGATAGTATCGATAAAGAAAGGCTCCTCGCCCATCAGAAAATAAATAGGATGAAACACTCTTTTCTTAATATCCGACAAAATCTGTTCGTAAGTCATAATTATAAACGTTTGTGCAAAGATAATAAAAGTCAACAAGACTACAAGACTACAAGACCACAAGTTTTTCTAAACTTTAGACATATCAAGTCAAACACAATAATTATGAATTATGCACTATGAATTATGAATTATTTTAACTTTGCAAAAATTTTTAATTATGTCGATATTATTTGAAAGTTTAGTCTTCGGTCCTATAAGCAGCCGTCGTTTAGGAAAGTCGTTAGGCGTTAACTTAATGCCTGAAATCGGCAAGATTTGTTCATTCGATTGCATTTATTGCGAATGCGGATGGAATCCTGAGAAGAAACAAATCAGCAAGTTACCAAAGAAAGAGGTTTATGAAACCACTTTGGAAGAGCGACTGAAAGAATTGGTCGGAACAGAGATGGAACCCGACAGCATCACATTCTCAGGCAATGGAGAGCCAACCTTGCATCCCGACTTCGCCGAGATTATTGACATCACCATAAGGCTAAGAGACTTATACATCCCGAATGCGAAAATCAGCGTCCTTACAAACGGAACGATGCTACATAAGAAAGAGATTTTCGACGCAATTTCAAAGGTTGACAACAACATCATCAAGATTGACGGCGGCACTTACGAGACAATAAAAGCCATCAACAAACCAAACGTCGATTTCGATTTAGAAAAATATATCAACACACTTCTGGAATTCAAAGGCGACTTGGTCATACAGACATGTTTCCTTAGAGGAGAACATAACGGAGTGAAGATTGACAACACCACAGAAGAAGAACTCAATCTTTGGTATGAATTCATTAAAAAGATAAAGCCTCGCAGCACAATGATTTATGCCATCGACAGAGAAACACCAGAAAAAAATCTCGAAAAGATAAGTTTGAAAGAATTGGAACAAATAGCCGAACCGCTAAGAAATCTTGGTTTCAAAATAGACTGTTACGGCAAATAAAAACAGACTAAAAAAAATGAAAAAAATGATTGTTTCAATTAAAAAAAACAGTAAATTTGCCAATCGAAAAAAAAAGTTTTAATCATGGATAAAAAATTCACAATTATCAACATCGTATTAGTTCTTGTTGCTATCTTTTTAGCATATAAAGTTTACGACAGTATCAGCCAACCTGTTAAATTTGAAAATGAAAAAAAGGCTCGCGAACTTAAAGTTGTTCAAAACCTTAAAGACATCAGAAGCACACAAGTTTTGTTCAAACAAAGTTATAACAGATACACTGCTAACTTCGATTCATTGATTGAATACATCCGTACAGGCGAGTTACCAGTTGTTAACATCATCCCAGATCCAAACGACACAACATTTACAAAAACTATCAACGATACAGTTGGTTTTGTTAAAGTTGCTGACTCATTATTCAAAGGCAGAACTAATTTCAATGTTGAAACATTACGTTACATCCCATTCACAAACAACCAAGAATTCGACATTCAAGCTGGTTACATCATGCGTGGTGGTATGAAAATCCCTGTATTCGAAGTTAAAGCTCCTTACAAAACATATTTGAACGGTCTCGATCCTCAAAGAATTAGAAACACAGCCGCTCAACAAGAAGCTATCAACAAATACGCAGGTATAAAAGTTGGTTCAATGAACGAAGCTTCAATCGACGGTAACTGGGAAAACCTCTAATAACTTAATATGACTTCCTTCCTATATCCATATATCCAGGAGTCTATTAATTTAAATAGTAAGTGTAAAGATAATTATATTTTGACCATCCAACACTCATTGGATGGTCTTTCTTTTGTTATCTTCGACACTGAAGAACAGAAATTCCTGAGCCTTAAACATTATCATCTTTATGAAAAAAATATCCCATTGGAAGACTTGATAGTCGAACTTCAAGAAAAAGAACAATGGAATATCAACGAATTCAAAAACGTTAAAATAATTATAGATAATAATCTTAACACTTTCGTGCCTAAAGAATATTATCAGAAAGAACAAGAGAACAATTACCTCTCATTGCTTAACATTAGCAATGATGCTCCTACTAATGCCGATTGTCTGACCAACGACATTTACAATATCTACCCTGTCGCGTCCGACATCGACAATGTCTTGAAAATGTGTGATAAGATAAAGTTATATCATGCTTCAAGCATCAAGGTTGAAAGCCTCATCAAAGAATTTTCAGAACGCATACAAGGAACAAGAGCATTCGTTAATGTTAAAAATAATTCGTATGAGCTGACTATAATCAACGATACAAAACTCATATTCCATAATTATTTTAACTTCAACACCAAGGAAGACTTCTTGTATTTCATACTCTTCACCTTCGAACAACTGAAGATAGACAACGAGACAATACCATTATATTTCATGGGATTGATAGAAGAAAAGTCTGTCATCGTTGAGTTATGCTCACGATATATAAGAAACATCAGATTCTTCAACAGAAACAATAATCACAATTATATCAACGAATTGGATTCAATACCTTATTATTATTATTACATATTATATAGTTCTGTATCATGCGAATAATAAGAGGAAAACATCAAAGACGACAAATCACTGCTCCAAGCAACTTGCCTGTACGTCCAACGACCGACATGGCAAAGGAGAGTCTTTTTAACATTTTAGAAAATCACTTTGATTTCGAAGAAATCATCGCATTAGACCTTTTTGCTGGCACCGGCAACATCTCTTACGAATTGGTGTCAAGAGGCTGCCCACGCGTTACTGCAGTCGATGAAAACAACAACTGCGTCAAATTCATACGTGAGACTGCATCAAAATTAAATATGGAAGAATTGCTAGTCATTCGCTCCGACGTCTTCCGTTTCATACCTATGCACAAGATGAAATACGACCTCATATTTGCCGACCCTCCATACGACAGTCAGCATTATGATTTACTCGTTAACTTAATTTTAGAAAACAATCTGCTTAAAGAAGACGGTTTGTTTGTTGTTGAACACAACAAATTCCTCGACTTCAAAGATCATCCACGCTTCGTGGAACAACGCAGATATGGCAAAGTAAATTTCAGTTTTTTCAAATAATTTCAAATAAGATAAAATCATGAAAACAAGATTATCATTATTATCATTATTGGCATTCGTATTGTTATCATTTAACATCAATGCTCAAGATGTTGACGCACAAGATTTCGACGGCGCAAACTGTACAAGTATCATGGTTGGCAAAGATGCTACAACCGATGGTTCTGTCATAACATCACACACCTGCGACGGCATGTACCGCACATGGTTACGCTGGGAAAAAGCTCAAGAACATGAAAAAGGCGCTACTGAAAAAATATACAGAGGAAGCATGCACACAAGAAATGCCAACGAGATTAAAGGCCTTGAATTGGCAGGTGAAATTCCACAAGCAGCTTATACTTATTCATACCTCAACACAGCATATCCTTGCTTGAATGAGAAACAATTAGCAATCGGTGAAACAACATTCTCAGGTCCTGACACATTGGTCAACCCAAAAGGTTTGTTCATGATTGAAGACTTGGAACGCATCGCTCTCCAACGCTGCGACAACGCAAGAGACGCCATCAGACTCATCGCTGAACTCATCAAAGAATACGGTTATGGCGACGGCGGCGAATGTATCACAATAGCCGACCCTAACGAAGTATGGTGCATGGAAATCATGGGCGAAGGCAAAAAGAAAATAGGCGGCATCTGGGCTGCTCAAAGAGTGCCTGACGGCGAAGTAAGCGTATCAGCTAACATCCCAAGAATAAAATACATCAACAGAAACGACCCTGACAACTTCATGTGTTCAGACAATATCGAGAAAGTTGCTAAGAAACATGGTTTGTGGGACGGCGAAAGCGAATTCATTTGGTACAAGGCTTTCGGCAACGACTACTCAAACGGCAAGAACTTCCGCGAACGCGAATGGTTTATCCTCAGCTCATTGGCTCCTTCTTTAGGATTAAGCATGGACGACGAAGACCTTCCTTTCTCTGTTAAACCTGAAGAAAAAGTCGATGCTCGCAGAGTAATGGAATTGCTTAGAAGCACTTACGAAGGAACAGAAATGGACGTAACACGCAATATCAAGACTGTCAACAGAGACGGCGACACTATCGTAAGTCCTATAGCTAATCCATGGATGGGCGGCAACGACATCAACACATATAATATGATTGCTCCTGGAACAGTTGATGCAAAACGTACTGTATCAGTATCATGGTGTTCATATTCTTTCGTCACACAACTCAGAAGCTGGATGCCTAACGAAATAGGCGGCATCTGCTGGTTCTCAGTAGAAAACCCAGGTCAAAGCCCTAGAATACCAATCTTCACAGGCTCAACAAAATTACCTTCATGCTTCGACGAATGCGGTCATTACAACTACAACGAAGAATCATTGTTATGGCGTTATCGTAAAGCTAACAAATTAGCTCAAATCCAATGGGGTTCAACAAAGAAAGTCATGATCGACAATGTTTTAAGATATGAAGAAAAAGCTATGAAAGAAATCCCAGCTTTGGAAGAAGAAGTAAAGGCATTGTTAGAAGAAGGTAAAAAAGAAGAAGCTCAACAATTATTGAACAGATACACATCAGACTTCGAAGCTGCTACAGCTAACACTTGGAAAGAGATGGAACAAAGTTTCTGGGAAAGATTCTGGGTCAACTTCTAAGAAGAACTTTAGAATTTTAGAACTTTAGAATTCTAGAATATAATAAGAGGCGTCAAATCAAAAAATTGACGCCTTTTTACTTTAGTCTTTTGCCATTAGTCTTTTATCTTTTGCCATTAGTCTTTTGCCATTTGCCTTTTGCCATTTGCCTTTCGTCTTATGACACCATAAGTCAGCCCCATTCCTGCCAAGAGAAGCAAACCTGAGCCTATAGGAGCACGAGCCTCAACAACACGAGAGTCTGATACGACAGACATTCCCCATTCTTTTGCTTCACCATATTCCTGACTATTTCTTGCAAAGAAACCATCTGTAGCCTGTTGATAATTAACTTGACAAAAGGCTAAATTACAACTTGCAGCTATTATAGTAATCGCTAATATAAGCTTCTTTTTCATAATACCATGTTTTAATTCTAATTTCTTAATAATTGAAACTAAAACGACGATGTTCTCAATTTGTTCATCACCTATCCATAAAAAACTTATCTTTGCATATTTAATACAGTTTATAAGATGGAAGATTTAGTTAAGAAGATGAATGCCATGAACGAAGGCACTATGATGGAGACTCTTGGCATAGAATATCTTGAAGTGAGAGAAGGCTACGTTTATGCGCGTATGTTCGTGAAGAAAGAATTATCGCAGCCTTATGGCATGTTGCACGGAGGCGCGAGCATGGCTCTCGCAGAAAGCATAGGAGGCGCTGGCTCGTCTTATTACGTGGATATGAAGTCGTATGTCATCAGAGGGATGCAATTCAGCGCAAACCACGTCAAAGCGGCTAAAACAGGCACCTACGTCTATGCCACAGCAACAATCATCCATAAAGGACGACAAACACACGTCTGGAATATAGATATCAAAAATGAAGATAATGAATTGGTCTCAAGCTGCCGACTTACGAATTTTATCTTCCCTAAACCAAATGAAAGTCTAATGACAAAAGTCTAATGATGAAAGTCTTTTGTCTTTAGCCATTTAAAACTCCGCTACAAGTTTAAGGTTGATTTGTCGTGGCGTGAGATAGTTTGGCACTGCATATTGTATGTTATATACGTCGGTGACCCACATATATGAACTCACGTTATTAATTCCCAGAAGGTTGAATATCTCAAGAGTGAGCCAGCAGTTTCTGACATAACTCAAAGGATTGCTTTTCTTAAAACTTGAAGTCTCGCTAATAAGTTGCTTACTGAATCCAATGTCAACTCTTCTGTATTGCGACATTCTCATCTTATGCTTATAGCGTTCGCTATATGGCGAACCGAACGGCATTCCTGTTCCGAAAACGAGTTTCAAGTTAACCTTAAATGATGGTATAAAAGGTAAATAATCCTGGAAGAAGATAGACATATTGACTCTTTGGTCAGATGGTCGCGGTATTCCTCTTATGATAGTATCGCACACATATTCTGCGCCGTTGTTAACGTCAGTCTGCGATAATATCGTTCCGTTTGAAGAGAGATAATATTTGATGTTTTCCGCTGATTTCATAATAGAGAGACTTGCCCAGCTCTCAATTCCTTTAACGAATTCGCCATTGATACGAACGTCCAATCCTGCGGCATAGCCAGTAGCCTTCTGATCGGCGAAATATCTTATTCTGATGTTATCGACTTCGTATGGAATGATGTCTTTCAGATATTTATAATATAATTCAGAAGTAAGCACAAACGGTCTGCCCCAAGCCGTAAAATTATATTCATGAGTGAAGACTGCTTGATATGACTTCTGTGTTGAAGCATTCTCTGGACTTACGAGGCTGCCGTCGAACATGCGCAGCTCACGATAGAAAGGAGGCTGAACATAAACGCCGCCCGACAATCTGAAAAGCATATCGCTGTTCCAGCTTGGCTTGTAAGCCAATCCAGCACGAGGGCTGACATTAACATCATTGTTATATCCCCAATAGTTGGCACGAAGTCCTAACGACAATGTCAAGACATCAGCATTTTTGGTATTGAAAGTCCATTCGTTATGGACATAACCGTCAATATTATTAATTCGCAATTCGTTATGACCTTTTGAAAGATGTTGTATGTTGAACAACGGATGTGGAGGATTAGCACTTCCTATAGAGTCGTGAGGATGCGGGAGGCTATAACCTGCCGAGTCAATCATTTCCCATTCGTTGATGAAGTCATCGAAATATTGATGTTGATATCGGGCGCCCCATTTCAAGGTGAATTGGTCGTTTTTATAAGCGCCTTTATGGTCGATATTGAAAACCCGCGAGTAGAAATCGTTGCGAGCGTGTTCAATATAAGTTCCAACGCCTTGATTAGAAATAACGTTACCAGTCTGTTCGCTACCTGGATTTGTCTCAAGCAAACCAATCCAATATTGTCCCATAACGTCATAATTCTCTGATTCAACAGCAGAATAAGCAGATGCTATGAATTTGAGATTAAGGTCATCGTTAGGGCTGTAATTAAGAGTAAACGCACCTAGACCCGTATTATAATTACTTGTTTCTTTACCATCGAAATAAATTGTGATACGATGCGACTGCTGTATATTTCCGAAATCGGTCTCGCGAGTCGTTGGTATCATAGAGTAGCTGTTTCTGGAATAATAGCCGAAAGCCGACAATTCCAGACGAGGCGAAACATTATAAGAGAGCAGTCCTTGCACATCGGTGAAGTTAGGCTGATAAACGCCTTTTGTCTCCATATTGCCAAGGATATACTTATTATTTTTATAACGTGCTCCAACGAGATACGACAGTCTATGATGTATAGTCGTTCCTTCAGCATGAGCTTCGAGGCCGAGGAAACTCATTGTAAAAGAGGCTTCTGTTAGAAGAGGTCTCTTATATGTTATGTCGAGCACCGATGATAATTTATCGCCATATTCTGCGGAGAATCCGCCTGCCGAGAAGTCGATGTTTGAAATAAGCTTAGGGTTAATTATACTCATTCCCTCCTGTTGGCCGGAGCCAACGAGAAATGGCTTATATATTTCTATTCCATTGATATATGTAAGATTCTCATCGAAATTACCTCCACGCACGTTATACTGCGAGCTGAGTTCGTTGGTAGATGAAACGCCAGGGAGAGTCTTGACGAGGTCTTCCACTCCACCTGCTCCGCTGCTTGGGACAAAAGTTATTTTGCGTGCATCAAGACGAGTGATTGTGGCAGAGTTTATCTTACGGTCAGAAACAACAGCATCGGGAAGTGTCACCGAAGTATATTCCATGACGACATCAATTTTTCGTTCCTCTCCTTTTTTCAGCTTGATATTTTTCGTCACCTGCTTATATCCAACAAAAGAGAAAACAATCTCCAAATCAGTGTCGGAAGGAAGATGCAATTCGTACTGTCCACGTGAGTTTGATGATGTTCCGTATGACGAGCCCATCACTGCCACATTGACAAGTTCAATAACATTACCACTATCATCAATGATTTTACCATAAATCATAGCATCCTCTTTTTTCTGTCCGAAGAGCAAAAAAGGAATCATTAATAATATAAATAATGTATATCTTAATTTCATCAATATATATTTGTATCTATAACTCTATTAAGGGTAAAATATTATTATTGAGTCATTAGTTTTATTTTGACATTCTAAAAAAAAAGTCGTCAAAAAAGACGACTTTTTTTTATGGTGTTTTTCAATTTATTACCAACGATTTAAGTGACCTTCCATTGAAGCGTCCATAAGAGCTTGGTAAATACCTTTTTTGTTGATTGTACGTAAACCGGCTGCTGAAACTTTCAAAACTACCCATTCATCCCATTCCGGAACGTAGAAACGTTTAATTTGCAAGTTTGGTGCGAATGTTCTCTTTGTCTTTCTGTTTGAGTGAGAAACGTTATTACCGGTAATAACTTTTTTACCTGTGATTTGACAAACTTTTGACATGACTCTTAATATTTTATAGTTATAATTTTCCCGTAAAAATTGAGGTGCAAAGTAACGATTTTTTTTTCAATTACGCAAGACCTTTGAGAAAAAACTTTAAACTTTTTTTTAATGCCATGTTATTACGAAAAAAAAGACTAAAAAAAGCAGAGGTCTGCTGGATAATTTCAGTAGATTTTTCTTATTTTTGCAAAAACATCTATTATGCAAAACATACCAATGGTTGACCTTGTAGGTCAATATAATAAGATAAAATCCGAGGTAGATTCTGCTATCTTAGATATATTATCAAAGGCATCATTTATCAATGGTCCACATGTTAAAAATTTCCAGGAAAATCTTCAAAATTATCTTAATGTAAAGCATGTCATTCCATGTGCTAACGGCACCGACGCTCTTCAAGTTGCAATGATGGCTCTCAATCTTCAACCTGGTGATGAAGTCATAACAACCACTTTTACATTCATCGCAACAGCTGAAGTGATTGCTTTATTACGTCTCACCCCTGTCTTGGTTGACATAGAAAAAGACTCATACAATATCGACCCTGAAGCAATAGAACGCGCCATAACACCTAAAACAAAAGCCATCGTTCCTGTTCATATCTTCGGACAATGTGCCAATATGGAGGCAATTATGGACATAGCTCGTCGTCACAATCTTTATGTAGTTGAAGACAACGCTCAGGCTATAGGAGCAGAATACACATTCAGCGATGGCACTGTTAAAAAGGCTGGAACTATTGGTACTATTGGATGCACATCTTTCTTCCCATCTAAAAACTTGGGATGCTATGGCGACGGCGGCGCTCTCTTTACAAACGATGACGCATTAGCAGAACAAATTCGTGTCGTTGTAAATCATGGCATGAAAGTGCGCTATTATCACGATTATGTAGGCGTCAACTCACGCCTCGACACAATTCAAGCTGCAGTGTTGGATATAAAATTAAAACACCTTGACGAATATATCAAAGCTCGTCAATATGCAGCTGCTTATTACGACAAAGCATTCTCTGTTACAGATAAAATCATAACACCTAAAAAATCCGGTTTCACAACACACGTTTATCATCAATATGTAATGGTTCTCAATGGCGTTGACAGAGCCAAGCTGATGGAACATCTTCAATCAAAAGGTATATCTTGTGCTATTTATTATCCTGTTCCATTGCATGAACAAAAAGCATATCAAGACCCTAGATATAAAAAAGGTGATTTCCCAGTAAGCGAATATCTTTGCGAAAATGTAATCGCTTTGCCAATGCATACAGAATTCACCGATGAACAACTTGATTACGTCACATCGACAATTTTAAATTTTATAGGTTAATATAATTTAAGATGAGAATATTAGTCACAGGAGGAACAGGTTACATCGGCTCTCACACCGTTGTCGAATTACAGGAAAAAGGCTTCGATGTAATTATCATTGACGCTTTGTTTAATTCTCGTATCGAGACATTAGACGCCATCGAGAAAATAACAGGCAAACGTCCGGAGTTTGAATCATTCGACCTCGCTGACCAAAAAATGACCGACGATTTCTTCGCTCGTCATAATGACATCAAAGGTATCATCCATTTCGCTGCGCACAAAGCTGTAGGCGAATCGGTGGAGCAGCCAATAAAATATTATCGCAACAACCTCGATTCTCTAATGAATATACTCGAGGCAATGCAGAAATACAATGTACCTAATTTAGTATTCTCATCTTCATGTACTGTTTACGGACAGCCTGACGCCGAGTATCTTCCTGTATCGGAGAAAGCTCCTATCAAGAAAGCAGAGAGCCCTTACGGCAACACTAAACAAATTGCAGAAGAGATAATAAGCGAGTCAATAGCAGCATTCAAAGGTTTGAACGCCATAGCTCTAAGATATTTCAACCCTGTTGGTGCACACGACAGCGCGATAATAGGCGAGTTGCCTCTTGGCGTTCCTAACAACCTTATGCCTTACATCACACAGACAGGCTACGGAATAAGAGAGTGCCTCAAAGTGTATGGCAACGATTATCCTACTCCTGACGGCACAGCGATACGCGACTATATCCACATCATGGACTTGGCAAAAGCTCACGTGATAGCCGTAGAAAGAATGTTAAACGAAAAGATGAAAAAGCCTTTCGAAATATTCAATCTCGGAACAGGAACAGGTTATTCCGTCTTGGAAGTGATAAAATCTTTTGAAAAGGTTTCCGGTATCAAATTAAATTACGAAATAGTAGGAAGAAGAGCTGGCGACATCGAGAAAGTTTGGGCCGACCCAACATTCTCCAACAACGAATTAGGATGGAAGGCAGAACGTACATTAGATGAGATGACAGCTTCCGCATGGAAATGGGAACAGGCTTATAGAGGCTAAAGACTAAAGACTAAAGGCTAAAGATAAAAGGCTAAAGAAGAATAGCGAATGTCATTAATCTTTAGCCTTTTTTTATAGCGATATGACAGGTAAACTGACGCCCCTACAGCTGATTTAGCCTATCTATATCTCATTACTTATTCAATTCATTATATTTCACCATGTGTTTTAGGCAAGGAGAAGCAATAAAATATGATATAACGTTTCTAAAGTTCTAAAATTCTAGAATTCTAAAGTTCAAAAAAAAGACAGCCCGAAAGCTGTCTTCTTACTTAATATTTCATGTTTTCTTAATAGAATAAGATGCTGTTGTCTTCAATTTTAACGTTGTCCTTGAGAGCTGAGTAAGCTGCGTTGTTAAGGATTTGGTTAACGAATTTTGAACGTTGTTCTTTTACGATATTAGTATAGTCTGTTGTTGCTGCTGCTGGAGTTTCTTTAGTAACTTTAACAACGTAGAGGCCATTGCCACCAGCGATTGGTTCTGATGTTTCACCAGCTTTCATACCCATTACTGTACCGATAACTTTATCTTCAACGCCGAAGTTACCGAAGCCACGACCTTCAAATGTTACGTCAACAGTAGTTTTTTCACCTTTCATGTTGTCGATCATCTTTTGGTAGTCAGTGCCGTATGCTTTAGCTTGTTCTGCTAACATAGCGCCTTTCTTTTCTTTCTTGATGATGTATGAATTACGTTCTGCAACTTCTTCCATTGGAGCGACACCTTCTGGGATAGCTTTTGTAAGAACTGCTACTACATACATATCATCGAGGTCGAAGATTGTTGACATATCACCTACTTCAGTATTTTCGTCGAATGCCCAGCGAACGATTTGACGTGGGTTGCTGATACCAGTGATACGGTTAGTATTTGTTCTTAATGTTGGGTATGTACGTTTGTTGAGACCTTGTTCTTCTATAGCTGCGTTGAATTCTTCAGCTGTTGTGTTTTCTGTAACGAATCTGTTAGCTTCTGCGAAGATGTTTTGGTATGTAGCTGTACTTGCTGTAATTTCGTGAGCTACGACAGCGATACGAGCTTTTGGAGTTGCTTCGTTGCGGTCAGTAACTTTAATGATATGGTAGCCGAATGGAGTTTCAACCATACCGATTGTACCTACTTTATTATCTTGTACGAATTCGTTGAATGTGTAAACCATCATACCGTCTGTAAACCAGCCGAGGTCGCCGTTATTTGTTTGAGCGCTTGGGTCGTCTGAGAAATCTTTAGCGAGTGTTTCGATTTTTGAGTTGTCTTTCTTGATAACTTTCAAGAGGCTGTCAGCGAGAACTTGAGCTTCTTCTTTAGTACGTGTTGCAGTGCTGCGTAATGCGCCAGTGTAACCAACCAAGATATGTGAAGCCATTAAAGAGTCTGAACGATTTTCCATTTCTAATACTTTAGCTACGTTGTAGTAACCGTCGTTTTCGTATGGGCCATAAACGAAACCTACACCATTGTTGCCGTCGAAGATAGCTTTTTCGAGTTCAGCAGGAACATCTTTTCTTGATTTCCATGTGCTGTCGTAAGCGATGTCTGAGTTAGCATTAACGAAGTTAGCTGCATTTTCAATTTGAGCGAAATCTTCTTTGAGTTCATTAACGAAATTCTTTGAATAGTCAACGTCTGCTTGAGAAGGTTTGATTTCGAAAATAACGTAATCGATAGCGCGTGTAGCGTCTGTTTGATATTTATTTTTGTTTTCGTTGTAGAAAGCTTTGTTATCAGCTTCATTAACAACTACTGTTGAGTCAGCTACAGTATTGTAACGTACTGCATAAACTTCAGCAGAAACTTTATCGTTTTTGTCTGAATAGTAGCGAGCTGCTAATTTGTTAGGAAGATAGAAACCTTTTTTGAGGAGGTTTTCATATTTTGTGTTCAATCTGTCTTCTTTGATAGCTTTTTCAAAGTTGAGCCAGCTTGCTTGCATTTCTGGAGAAAGTGTTTGGAATTGTGAGATGTATGTTTTAACGAGCTCACTGTCAAATTTACCTTCTGCATTTGTGAAGCTTTGAACAACATATTGATTAGGATTTTCGCCTAAGAATTGGTCGAATAATTCATCACCTGAAACAACAAGACCGAGGTCTTTATATTCTTTCTTCATGATGATTTCTCTAATCATTTGCTCTAATGTATTAGCATGAATGCTGTAGTTTTGGTCTGTTGTAAGGGAGCCACCGTTGTTTGCTTTTGCATTTTCAAGATTCAAATTAACCAAGTTGCTATAATCTTGATAGGTGATTTTTTCGTTACCAACAATAGCTACGTTTGTTGTTCTGCTGCTGTTAGAGCTCTTAAGGAGGTCACCCAATACGAATGCCAAAAGTGCAAGACCTACGATTACTACTAACAGTCCGTAATGTTTTCTAATGTTTCCAATTGCTGCCATAATTCTATGATATTATTTAATTTATTTAATCTTTTTTCTACTTTATTAATAAGGTTGCAAATTTACAAAACCATTCGATATATTCGACATTTTTATTAAAAAATAATTCAATTAGTCTAAATTGCTTATTTATCTTTATAAGTTATTGATTATTTTTAATTTCCACTTCTTCGAGTCTGGTATCACTCGCTTTTATTATTTTAAAAATGTAATTTCCAATAGTAATTTCCTCTCCTGTTTGGGGAATACTTTCGTGATAGTGAATGATATATCCGGCCAAAGTCTCGTAATCGTCAGATTCTGGGAAATTAAATTTGTAATTCTTATTAAGATAGTCAATTTCCAATCTGGCAGAAAAGATATAGTCATCTGGATTGATGGTTTTTTCCACTGCATCTTCCACATCGAATTCATCTTCAATCTCGCCAAATATCTCTTCAATCAAGTCTTCAATAGTTATAATTCCTGATGTTCCACCAAACTCATCAACAACAACAGCTATACTTTGACGTTTCTTCGAAAGTTTCTTAAGAAGTTCCTGGGCTGAATATGTCTCTGGATAGAATTCTATAGGACGCAGCTTCTGTCTGAGATTTGTCACTTTTGTCAGCACATCATTGATGTGAATATATCCGATAATATTATCGATATTGTTTTCAAAAACAAGCAATTTGGAATGCTTCGTTTCTTCAAATACAGCCTTAACCTCTGCAATAGTATCATCAATATCAATAGCCTGAATCTCAGTACGAGGCACCATACATTCTCTTAATTTCACATTATGGAAATCTATAGCATTCTGAAACAACTCTATTCCTTGCTGAATATCTTCGTTGTCATCATCAGGATTTGCATATTCTTTTATATAGTCATTAAGGTCAACGGTGTTCAGTTTATATTCCTCATGAGGGATATCAACACCAAGTATATATTTTATCACCAATTCAGAAATGCTAATGAATATTAATATAATTGGATAAAGCACTATAAAAAGCACCATCGCAGGAACGGAAAATATCCTCATGCTCTTATTCGGATTGATACCGAATATTATTTTAGGCAAGAACTCACCCGTTATAAGCACCAATAATGTAGACAACAATGTCTGGCACAACAAGACAACAAAATCATTAATAATGGCTTCAGGCAAGACATTTATGATGAATGGCTCCAGAATTCTTGCTATAGCAATACCGTAAATAACATTTGCTATATTGTTACAAAGAAGCAGGCAGCCAATAAATTGCGATTGGTTTTTAAAGAATTTGTTAATTATCTTAGCTGAGAATTTGCTTTTTTTCAAGTCCAATTCCAATTGCAAGCGATTGGTACTCAAAAAGGCTATCTCCATACCTGAGAACATAGCCGAAGCCATCAGCGATAATACAACTATATATATGTCTTTCATTTCAATTCAAAAATTAATTTTCATCCTCTATTTCGAGGGTTGCTCTCATGCCATGAATCACTCTTTGTGAGAAGTTTTCGTTAGCATTGAGGCTGTCGCCGTAAATAACTTTATCGGGACTCTTTATCTCAACAGGGTTTCGTGTATAAATCTTACTTGTCTTTTGATTCCAGAACAATGTTTCTGTAAGCATCATTTCTTGGTTTTCAAAATTTTCAACCACTACACTATCTTTTATAAAAACCAGTTCATCCTTGTCGTAGCGTATTCCATAATCACCTCTTATCTTAGAAGTAGGTACATTGTTTCTATCCAAGATATAGACTTCAAATCCTTTAGGGAATTCAAGTATAGAACTATCGCCTTCCATGCTGTGCATCACTGGAGCCATAAGCCTTGCTTGCACAAAGCCCGAATCACTACGGGTAATTACAACATTGTAGGCCAAGACACCGTTGATAGTATCGGTATCAATAAATTCTTTAACTCTATCTAACGAGTTTTCACAAGAAAACAACACCATAACCATATTGGCTATGATGTTGATTTCTATGAATATTTTTAAAATCCTTTTCATAAAAGTTGTCATCTACTATCTGCCAGCAATCAGTGCTGATTTCTGACGGCTGACAGCTGATGGCTAAGATTAGTTTTTAGCTGCTCTAACTTTTGTAGTTTCTTTAATCCAGCAGTTATCGAGTGAGAAAGCCTGACCTTCTTCAAAACCATTGAAGAATATATCTTCAACTGTTGGGAAGTAGTGTGAATAAGCATTGATAAGTTCATTAGCCTTACTTGCTTGTGATGGGTCAACTGACTTAGCTTTTTCAAATTGGTCAACTGCTGCCCAGTAAGCTGTCTTTGAATAGAAGTTACCTGTACCACAATCTTTTGCACTTGCTGCATATAATTGGCCTATGATGATGAAAGGTTCACCGTTTGTCTTGTCGATTGCGTATGCTTTCTTAGCATATTCGCGACCTTGTTCATAGTTTTTGTTCATGTTCATGATTTGAGCAAGGTAGATATATGATTGATGAGCCCATGCAACGTTTTCGCTCTTTGTAGCTTGAACGAGGTATGTTGTTGCTTGATCATATTCTTTATCAGCTAAATATTTTTTACCGATGAGGTATGCTGATTCTGGAGAAGGATTGATTTTATGCAAGTTGACTGCAACAGCAAGATATAATGGAGTATTGTCACAACCTCTCTTATCTAAAATTTCAGAGATTTTTGTCAACAATTCAACGTCGTTTGGATTAGCATCGAATTTAGGTTGGTAAATACGAACCAAATCTTCGCAGTTAGCGTATGGTTGAACAGCTGCATCGAGGTTAGCTTTTGTTGTATTGAAGTTGCCTAATAATTTCTCGTTTGCAGTTTCTGTGTTAACTTTGATATTGTAATCAACTATTTCCATAAGGCGGCCATATTCTTCGAGAATAGTGCTTTCTTCCAATTTACCGTTCTTAACCATGGTGATAACAAGGCTGAAGTATGAATCGATGAATCCGTAGTTAGCGTTGTTGCCGTCCATGTCGATAGCTTGTTTAAGAGCTGTGTAAGCTTCTTCGTAACGGTTAGGAGCCCATTTGATAAGGTCAACACCTTTACGGCCCATAATGTTACCTACTTGAGAACCGTTTTTACCCATTGGGAAATATTCAGCTCTTTTGTCGTATATCATAACGAGAGTATCGATATATTTTTCTTTTAACGCTTCATCTTTTGTTGTTCTGATGAAACCGTAAGCCATGATTTTAACGCCATCGAGATAAGTGTTTTGTCTGAAATCTGGACAATTGAGGAAGATGTTTCTCCATGAAACAACCATCTGAGGGTTCATGTTGCTTGGATTGTATTTAGCTTGTTCCCATTGTTTGATATATTCACGATAGAGTGAATAATCTGTTTCACAATCCTGTGCTTGTGTTGCTCCGAATCCTAAAAGTACGAATGCAAAAGCGAGTAAAGATTTTCTAATTTTCATTTTTAATTTTCTTATTAATTTTTTAGTTATTATTTGTATTTCTTCTTGATAAACCATTTGTCAAATATCGACATACTTACAGATAAGTTGATATAAGTCTCTCTTATAAGATTATTTTCTATCGTGCCCATTGTGCCGAATTCAAGAGCCACATTCAATGATGTCAACGAACGAGGTATTGGAAGACCGAGTCCTAATGACACTCCGAATTTATTAATTGATTGACCGTAAATATAGTAATATGTTTGGTCATAATGGAGACCTGCTCTATAAGTCATTTTCTTATAATATCTTGACAATGAATTTGACTCTGGCTTGAACGAAGCTCCCAATGCTACGTTCCAAGAATTTTGGATTGAGTCGTTGGCTCCGTTCATTGTAAAGCCTTTCCATCCCGACCAGTTAAAGTCGGCGCCTACCATCCAATCCTCGCCTTTGCCAATAGTCAGACCTACACCGAATCCGTCAGGTATCCTGATGTCAACTCTTTCATCTTCTATATAAGACAAAGTGTCAATTGGATTTTCAACTTGATTTCCAAATCCCTTAAACATATTCCTTATAAAAAGGTCTCTTTTTGAAGCTATATTTGCACCTTGTGAATATGTAAGACCTATTGTAACATCATATTTTGAAATTGGCAATCTATACAAAACGCCATAATCAAATTTAAAATCACTGATTCTCATATTTATAGAACGTTTGCCGTTAAGGAAATATGTTGAATCAGGATAATAGACTGATGTATTGTCGAACAATGTTCCAAATATCAATGATGCTGTGACGCCAACCGACAAATCATCTGTTATCTTAATGCCATTTGCAAAGAAAACTCTATTAAGTCCGCCTTCACCTTCAAATGCCACATTATGAGCGCCAGTCACTTCATCATAACGTTCTGTGATAACATTATATTCTCTATTGCTATATGGCATTACGCCCAAGCCGAACTTCCATCTTTTTGTTGCACTGATGCCTACGCTTACATAACTAAAAGATGAGTTAGAGCCTTTTTCTGACAAACGGCCTGTTGTATAAGTCGAGTTTTTCATGTAAAATGCAGCATCAAAAACAAATGCGAGAGAATCGAGGGATGAGTATGATGCTGGATTGGCAGGATTTAATATAGTGCGGCCGCTCACTGCATTTGAAACTCCGCCCATACCTTTTAATATCGGATTTGGACTTGATGTAATAATATCACCCAAACCAAATCTTGAATATGGAGAGCTTAAATCGGACTGTCCTGATGCATTAGCTGCAATTAAAAAAGTAATTGAAACTAACAGAAAATATTTTATTATACTATATTTCATTGATAATTAAGAATATATCTTAAACCATTAAAAGTAAAGTTTGCGTCTGCAAATATGCAATTTTTTAACTTATTTTCAAAGAAAATATTGTCCCCACCTATAATAAAAACATTTAAATTTTCATAAATGTTCGAATATAGATTTATAAACCCCTCTATTTCAATAGATATAGCCATTATAACACCTGACTGAAGACATTCTTCTGTCGAACTGCATACTATTTTCAAATCTTCATTTGAAGGCTTGCATAAAGGAAGTTTTTCAGTATAATCATTCATCGATTTGAAACGCAAATTGATTCCCGGACTTATAGGTCCGCACAGATGTTTTTTGTCTGATGTTATAATATCGTATGTGATACAGGTCCCAATATCGATAACCAGATTATTTTGATTCGGTTTTTCAGCCATCGCTGCTGCCACAGCAACCAGTCTGTCGCTGCCAATTTTGCTATTATCTTTATAATTCAAATCAAAAGGAAGCGGTGTTTGTGCCGAAAGTGTGATAATTTCTATATTTTCGAGCTGATTGAGACATTCTTCTATCTTGCCTCCCACCGATGACAAAATAGCTTTTTTAATCTGTGGATATTTAACTATAAGTTCTTTTAAATCATTATTATACGGATTGAAGACATTAGTCTCTACTAGACTTTCACCATCAAAAACCGCATATTTCGCTCTCGTATTTCCAATATCGACAGTAAGAATGTATCCCATTATTTTTTCTTGCAAAGATACTGATAATGAGTGAATAAAAAAATATTTTCAAAAAAAATTATTTTTTTGTTGGAGTATTTAAAAAATGTTGTATCTTTGCATTCGCAAACAACGGGGTACCATAGCTCAGTTGGTAGAGCAATGGACTGAAAATCCATGTGTCGCTAGTTCGAATCTCGCTGGTACCACAGAAAAGCTGACTGAAAAGTCGGCTTTTTTTGTTTTATAACAAAGTTGGTATAATAGACAAAAATAGTGGATCAGTCCGAAAAATCAGTGGAGCATTAAAAAAGTTAAGCAAATAATGTAGCTAACCGAAAAATAAAGAAAGGAATGTCGCTGATACCGCGGAACTGGCTTCTGAAAGCCTTTACTTTGGCATTGAAGCTTTCGGCAGAAGCATTAGTAGATCTGTTTTCAAAATAATTTACGATTGTAGCATAGTTGTTCTGCATTGTCAGAATTACCGAGTTGAAGAACTTGAAGTTCAGTCTTTCTACTTCGTCATACCACCGTGCAAGTTTTGTCAGTGCTATGCCTTTATTACACTTTGTGTTAAATATATCAGTCAGTTTCATCGAGACATTGTAGGCTTCTTCGATTGCCGGATACTCCCTGAACAGTATTCTAGCTCTGCGTTTTTGCGAGTCCGTCCACCTGGAGTGATGCTTCATTACGATATGCCTGCTTCGAGCAAGCAGCTGTCGGCGAGTGTCGCCATTTTCAAATGTATGAGAGATGAATTTTCTTCCTAGCTCCTTTGCCAATGCTATTTCTTTATTTTCCTGGTCGATAGCCTGCCATCGGAAATCCACACGAAGGTCAGACACGGCTTCGTTCATAAGTTTTTGCACATGAAATCTGTCTGAGACGATAGTGGCATTAGGGAAAGCCTGCTTGGCAATCAAGCGCATCGAAGGGCTTAAGTCGATGGTAATCTCCTTTACCTTTAATCTTTTAGTTCGAGGCAAATGATTAAGATAATATATGACATCTTCACTTTTGGTTCCTTT
>JAZUCH010000075.1:0-3034 GCA_045639025.1 Bacteroidales bacterium | reverse complement strand
TAAAATATTTTATCATATTTAATTATTTTATAATGATTTATGTTAATTTTTATTAAATAAACTTTATTTTTACACAAATAACAATAAAGTTATGTATTTATACATTTGTAACATATATTACAAATGTATAAATAATTGGTAATTATTATGTTTTGTTTTACATTTGTAATCATATTACTTTTGTAAACTTTATTGATTAAAATGTAAAAATTCGATTTTAGGCACTTTTTACGGCATCATAGTACAAATTATCATCTGAAAATTTAAGTCTCTTAAAACGCTTTAAAAGCGTATTTATCCCCTATTCTATTCAGCTAATATCACAAAAAGCACCATCACACAAAAGCGCAATCGTTTATTTTTAATAAGGGAAATAATACAGAATGGACACATATTAACCACAACAAGTGATTAAAATAAAACATATCAAACTAAAAGGATTGAAACGATACCGGTTATAATAAAAACTAAATAAACCTATAACCCTTCATATATGAAAACAAAAAAAGCGGTGAGCTTAACGCCCACCGCTATAAATACGAACTAACGTGTTCTTTCTTATTATTTTCTGTCAGCTTTGATAGCAGCTTGAGCAGCAGCTAATCTAGCAACAGGAACGCGGAATGGAGAACATGAAACGTAGTTGAGACCTGCGTTGTAGAAGAATTCTACTGATGCAGGGTCGCCACCGTGTTCACCGCAAACACCGCATTTCAAGTTATTTCTTGTTGAACGGCCACGTTCTACGCCTAACTTAACTAATTGACCAACGCCTTCTTGATCCAATGTGTTGAATGGGTCAGCTGGGATGATCTTTTCTTCGAGGTATGTGCCAACGATAGCATTAACGTCGTCACGTGAGAAACCGAATGTCATCTGTGTTAAGTCGTTTGTACCGAATGAGAAGAATTGAGCTACTTCTGCGATTTGGTCAGCAACTAATGTAGCGCGTGGGATTTCAATCATTGTACCATAGAGGTAATCGATTGTTAAACCATATTGTGCTTCAACTTCTGCCTTAACTCTTTCAGCGATAGCTTTTTGATGTTTCAACTCTTTAACGTTGACTGTAAGAGGAACCATGATTTCGAGGTGTGGATCATTGCCTTCTTTCATCAATTGAGCTGTAGCTTCGAATAAAGCGCGGAATTGAGTTTCTGTGATTTCTGGATAAACGATACCAAGACGTACACCGCGTAAGCCCATCATTGGGTTAACTTCGTGTAATGCTTCGATGCGTTTTTGTAATTCTTTGAGATCCATGCCGCGGCTTTCAGCGAGTTCTCTTTGTTTATCTTCTGTATGAGGTACGAATTCGTGTAATGGAGGGTCCATGAGACGGAATGTAACAGCTTTGCCGTCCATAACTTTCAAAGTACCTTTAGCTGTTTCGCGGATGTATGGTTCGAGTTCTGCTAAAGCTGCAACGCGTTCTTCTGTTGAGTCAGCGAGAATCATGTTACGTAATTTAGCGAGTGGTGTTTCACTGTTTTCACCATAGAACATGTGTTCGATACGGAAGAGACCGATACCTTCAGCGCCGAAGTCAACAGCTTTCTTAGCGTCTTTTGGAGTATCAGCATTTGTGCGAACACCCATCTTACGATATTTGTCAACTAATTGCATGAATTCTTGGAACACTTTGTTTTCTGTAGCGTCGATCATAGCAACTGGTTCTGCATAGATCCAACCTTTTGTTCCGTTCAAGCTGATAACATCACCTTCTTTGAAGACTTTGTCACCGATAGCGACTTCGTTTTCGTTTGTTTTGCTGATGCGAACATCGTCACAACCAACAACGCAACATTTACCCCAGCCACGAGCAACCAAAGCAGCGTGTGAAGTCATACCACCTTTTGATGTGAGGATACCGTTAGCAGCGCGCATACCTTCAACGTCTTCTGGGTTTGTTTCTTCACGAACTAAGATACAAGCGATACCTTGTTCTTGATATTCGATAGCTTTTTCGCATGATAAAGCGATTCTACCAACTGCGCCACCAGGACCTGCTGGTAAACCTTTAGCTATAACTGTGTGAGTTTTTTCGTCATTTGCATCGAGGATTGGGTGTAACAATTCGTCGATTTGGTTAACGTTAAGTCTCATAACAGCTGTAGGTTCGTCGATGCGACCTTCTTTAAGCATGTCGATAGCCATGTTAACAGCAGCAAGACCTGTACGTTTACCTGTACGGCATTGTAACATATATAATTTACCATCTTGGATAGTAAACTCGATGTCGAGCATATCTTTGTAGAAGTCTTCAAGAATTGTACGAACGTCGCAGAGTTCTTTGTATGTCTCTGGCATAAGTTCTTGCATTGATGCCATATTCTTGTTCTTCTCGTTCTTTGTATCGTCGTTCAATGGGTTTGGAGTTCTGATACCAGCAACAACGTCTTCACCTTGAGCGTTGATTAACCATTCACCATAGAACTTGTTGTCGCCTGTAGCTGGGTCACGTGTGAAAGCAACACCTGTTGCAGAACCTTCACCCATGTTACCGAATACCATTGTTTGAACGTTAACAGCTGTACCCCAATCTTCTGGAATACCTTCGATTCTTCTGTAAGCAACAGCTTTCTTACCGTTCCAGCTCTTGAAAACAGCTCTGATACCGCCTTCTAATTGAAGTTGAGCGTCATCTGGGAATTCTGTTCCGAGAACGTTTTTGATAGTAGCTTTGAAGCTTTCTGCTAATGCTTGGAGTTCTTCAGCTGTGATTTCTGTATCTGATTTGTAACCTCTTTCTTCTTTGAAGTTATCTAACATTTCGTCCAAAATCTTACGGATACCTTTGCCTTCAGCTGGTTCTTTGTCTTCTGCTTTTTCCATAACAACGTCAGCATACATCATGATGAGACGACGGTATGAGTCATAAACGAATCTTGGATTGTTAGTTTTCTTGATTAAACCAGGGATAGTTTTTGAACAAAGACCGATGTTCAAAACTGTATCCATCATACCTGGCATTGATTGACGAGCACCTGAACGGCAAGATACTAATAATGGATTTTCAGCATCGCCATATTTC
>JAZUCH010000074.1:0-10350 GCA_045639025.1 Bacteroidales bacterium | reverse complement strand
TGCATCAGTTTATGATAGACAAAAACCTTGATTATGGCATTCGTTCTTCATTGGAAAACTTCGGAAAAGTAGATAAAGTTGACATTATTCCTTTGTATGCTTTGTCAAATTTAAGTCGCTGATTTTTTGTAATAAATATTTGAACTATGGAATTCCTTTATCCTAATATGCTTTATGCGCTTTTCGCTCTGCTGATTCCTGTTGTTATTCATCTCTTTAACTTCAGAAGACATAAGACGGTTTATTTCAGCAATACTTCAATATTAAAGACGATAGAGCAGGAGAATAAGAAGACAAAAAAACTTAAAGATTTAATTGTTTTGATAACAAGAGTGTTGTTCATCGCAGCTCTTGTCGTTGCTTTCGCTTATCCTTATAAAAAGAATAATAACACCATCAATAATAATGTCGATAATCTAATCGCTGTTTATATCGACAACTCAATGAGCATGCAGTCGTATTCTTCAGAAAAGACGCTCTTCGACGATGCTCGTTCTTCAGCGGTTAAACTTGTTGAGAACCTTAACCAAGCGCAGAAATTTGTTCTTCTGTCAAACGATAGAAATCCTATAAATGAATATCCTATGAATAAAGACGAGATGCTGATTCGTCTTAATGAAATGAAAACAGAATCGGCTCCGGCATCATTCGAAGATATTTATAACAGCATAGAGTTTATTAAAAAGAAAAATAATTTCAAATCGGCGAGTCTGTTTGTCTATTCCGATTTTCAAAAGAATATGATGAAAGTCGATGAGTCGAAAAACGATACAACAATACAAATCGTCGTTTTTCCTTTGAAATCTGATTTTCAAAACAATATTTATATAGATTCCGTTTGGATTCAGTCGCCGGTCTTGCAAAAGAATCTTACCAACGAGATAAACGCTCGTGTCGTCAATGAGACTTCCAACGATATCAAAGGACTTCCTGTTAATTTTTCTTTAGACGGAAATGTTGTCGCTTATACGACAGTCGATGTTGTCGCAAACTCACATTCCGATGTCAATATGCAGTTCGTTATTGAAAGCGACGGCGATAAAAAGGCGCAGGTCTCAATCCAAGATTCTCCTATCACATTTGATGACGAATATAATCTCGTATTAAAAGTACGTCCAGTTATCAATGTCGTTGAAATAAAAGACAACAGACAACAGACAACGGACAACAGCCAAAGTTCTTACCTTGAGTTGCTTTTTGAAGGCGATGCACTCGTCAATTATCAGTCGATGAGTCCTTATAATATTGACCAGAATGTTATCAATAATGCTCAGATGATTGTGCTTGACGCAGCCGCAAATGTTAACGCTACTATGCAACAGTCGCTGCTCGATTTTGCATCGCAGGGCGGAAGTCTCGTAGTTTTCAATAACGAAGAAACAGATAATTCTTTGTTGTACGACAAACTTGGAATTAAGCCTAAGGCCTTGGATGATAATGTCTCAAGAATAGAGTATGTGGCGAAACAAAATTCTTTCTTCGATGATGTTTTCGTTAAGTTTCCCGAAAACGCAGCATTGCCTGAAGTTAATAAACACATCTCCTTTGACATAAGAAATAATAATGTCTTGAACATCGCTTCTTTGCAAAACGGCGAGCCTTTCATTATGATGAGCCGCGTGGATAAGGGCAGCGTTTTTGTCTTCTCATCGACTCTTGACGAGGAATGGTGCGACTTGGCAAATCACGCTATCTTCGTGCCTCTTATGTATAAGATGGCTCTCGTTGGTGGAGGAATTTCCGATTTGTCATATACCTTGGGAAGAGACAAATATCATAATATCAACGATATGACTATGCTTGTTGATGACAGAATCAGTGTGAGAAGCGAGAACGGATTATATGAGACATTCCCTCTTGTCGAGAATCGAGGCAAGTTGAATTATCTTTATTTCTTTGAAGATTTGCCGTCGGCTGGTTTTTATGATATTTATAAAAATGAAGATTATATCTCGACGATGGCATGGAACGACAATCGCAATGAATCAGAGATGTCGTTCTATGAGAAAGATGATGTTGCGAAACTTTTGAAAGATAAGGAATTGAATCTTTTGGCGACAATAGATTATGACGAAATCAACTCTGAAAACATGATGGAAGTGGTGGTAAGAGACACAGCATTATGGAAGATATTTGTCATAATTTCATTAATATTATTGTTGATAGAAATTTTAGTTTTACGATTTTTTAAATGATGATTTTTGTTGAAAAGTTTTTGATTGTTAATGTCGCAAAATATGAATTAAAATCGTTATCTTTGCCCAATGGTGAGAAGAAAAAGTGAAGTTGATATGTTTAAAACTTGATAAGGATTAAGGAAGGTTTGTGAAGTAGATTAAATTATTATCGACTATGGATTATAAAAGTTTAAGGTTTACTATATTCTGTATAAATAATGTTGCTGCATATCTTGGTAGAAGTGCAAAGGAAATCTATCATTTGATGCAAGATACAAATGTTATTGATGGTTATATAGTGCCTTGCTATGATACTTTACACACATTTTCTAAGGAATATATTGTCGATGATTTGATCTCACTAATGCAAAAGAAAGGAGTGCTTTTATGATTTTGTATCATACATCGACAGTGGAGATACAACGCCCAGAATTGTCATATTCACGTCCGTGCCTTGATTTTGGCAAAGGTTTCTATCTAACCTCGCTTCGTACTCAGGCAGTTGCTTATGGAGAACGTTTCTTGAGACGTGGTGATATGGCTGTTCTGAATACATACCAACTTGATGAGATTCGTGATGATTGTACACACAAGTTTTTTACAATGTATGATGGTGAATGGTTAGATTTTGTTACAGCATGTCGTAAAGGAATACATCATGAATCTTATGATGTTATTGAAGGTGGAATCGCTGATGATCAGGTGTTTGATACTATTGATTTATATTTTTCAGGAATTTATACAAGGGAACAAGCGCTTGACCAATTGAGATATAAGAAACCCAATCATCAGGTATGTATAACATCACAAGATGTACTTGATAAATATTTGCATTTTCAATCATCTGAAATATTATAATTATGCAGGCAAATGCTACTATATTACAAATGAAATATGCTCGTATAGTCAAAATGTTTGCAGAGCAGGTCGGATTATCATACGAAGAGGCATTAGGTAAATTTTATGATTCGACGACATACGACCTGATAAGTAATGGAGTCGCAGATATGCATTGTTTTAGTGATGAATATCTTACAGATGAACTTTTAATTGAATTCGGATATAAAAATTATGGAAGACAATAAAGAAAAAGATTTTGAAGAACAAAATGTTCATGAGGAAGAGTCTGGTGTTCGCGTTCAGCAGAGCGACGGCGGTTTTAGAGTGATACCTCTTAAAGGCTTGATTGATAACTGGTTTATCGATTACGCTTCCAGTGTTATCCTCGACAGAGCTGTGCCTGAAATCAACGACGGCTTCAAGCCAGTGCAACGTCGTATCTTACATTCTATGAAGGAATTGGAAGACGGTCGTTATAACAAGGTCGCTAATATCGTTGGTAACACTATGAAGTATCACCCACACGGTGACTCTTCTATCGGCGACGCTCTCGTTAACCTCGGACAGAAAGACTTGCTCATCGACACTCAGGGTAACTGGGGTAACGTGCTCACCGGCGACCCGGCAGCTGCTCCTCGTTACATCGAGGCTCGTCTGTCAAAATTCGCTCTCGATGTCGTCTATAATCCGAAAACCACAGAATGGAAATTCTCTTACGACGGACGTAACAAAGAACCTGTTACACTGCCTGTCAAGTTCCCTCTCTTGCTCGCTCAAGGTGCGATGGGTATCGCTGTAGGTCTTAAATGCGAAATACTTCCTCATAACTTCAATGAGTTGATAGACGCTTCCATAGCTTATCTCCGTGATGAAGAGTTTGTGTTGTATCCCGATTTCAGAACCGGCGGCATGATTGACGTGCGTGGATATAACGACGGAGAACGCGGTTGTAAGGTACAGGTTAGAGCTAAGATTTCTCAGTTGGATAAAAAGACTTTGGTGATTACTGAGATTCCTTACGGAACAACAACAGGATCATTGATTGAATCAATCACCAAGGCAGGGGAGAAGGGACAGATTAAAATACGTCGCGTCGATGACAACACTTCTCGCAATGCAGAGATTGTCATTCATCTCGCAGCAGGCGTGTCTCCAGACCAGACAATAGACGCTCTCTATGCTTTCACTCAATGTCAGGTGTCGCTTAACAGCTTATGCACCTGCGTTATCCGTAACGAACATCCTGAGTTTACAACAATATCCGCTATTCTCAAAGAAAGCACCGACAGAACTCTCGACTTGCTCAGCTGGGAATTGAAGATTAAACTCGACGAACTTGAAAGAGATTGGCATTATATCTCTCTCGAAAAGATATTCTTCGAGAAACGCATATATAAAATCTTGGAAAAAGATTCCGACTCTTGGGACGACCAAATAACTGAAATAGAAAGAGCATTCGACCCTTACCGTAAGATGCTTAAGACAGAGATAACACGCGATGACGTGCTCCGTCTCTGCGAAAAACCTGTTAGAAAGATTTCAAAATTCGATATCAAGAAGGCGGAAGAACAAATCCTCGATATTGAAAATCAAATAGAAAAAGTAAAATACGACCTCGACCATATCGTTGACTATACCATCAATTTCTATAATGAAATCAAGAGAAAACACGGTAAAGGTCATGAACGTAGAACAGAAATACGTAACTTCGATAACATCTCTGCTGTCGCTGTAGCAGCCAATAACGAGAAACTCTATGTCAACAAAGAAGAGAGTTTCATCTGTACTTCGGCAGGTCTTAAGAAAGAACAAAATAAAGACGCATATACTTTCGTGTCAGACTGTTCCGACTTGGATGACATTATCGTATTCCGCGAAAACGGTACATTCATGGTTACTAAGTTGCAACCAAAATGCTTCGTAGGACCAGAGAAAATCATTCATGCCGACGTCTTCCATAAGAACGATGACAGAACTGTATATAATATGGTGTATCGTTCTGGTAAAGCAGGAGCGCCTTATTATGTTAAGAGATTTTCTGTCAAGGGTATCACTCACGACAAGGATTATGACTTGACCAAAGGTGAGCCAGGTTCAAAAGTGGTTTACTTCTCAGCCAACCCTAATGGCGAGGCAGAAGTCATCAAAGTTATGCTTCGTCCACAGCCTAAACTGAAGAAGACATCCTTCGAATATAACTTCGCTGATTTGGCAATAAAAGGTCGTGCAAGTCAAGGTAACAGACTTACCATACATCCTATCAATAAAATCGTCAAACGCGATGAAGGCGTCTCTACATTGGCAGCTCGCGAGATTTGGTACGATGATACTGTGAAACGTCTCAATGCCGACAAACGTGGCACATTGATTGGCGAATTCTCAGGCGACGATAAGATTCTGCAGATATTCTCAAACGGTGAGTTCCGTCTCTCAGGCTACGACCTCTCAACTCACTTCGACGACGACATGACTCAAATCATGAAGTACGACCCAAGTATGATTTATTCTGTTATCTATATCGAAGGCGAAACAAAACTCATGTATATCAAACGTTTTGATATAGACGAAGAGACACCGTTGAACAGAAGAATATCGTTCATCGGTGAACATGATGACGCTCAATTCTTGATAATGAATATGGATAAACTTCCACGTCTGTTGCTGTCGTTCAACGATAGTCCTTCTGGAAAACAATATGAAGACGAAGAAGTTAACGTGGCGGAATATATAGGCGTGAAGAGCTATAAGGCAAAAGGTAAACGCCTCTCAACTCATGACGTCGCTACATACACATTCCTCGAACCTTTTGAGCCAGAAGAGGAAGAACTCGTTGAAGAAGAAAATGCTGAGAACTTAGAAGATACATCTGAAGGATTGGAAAATGCCAATACAGAAACAAATACATCTTCTAATGAATCTGATGAGAATTTCTTCTCTGAAGACGATGGAGTACAACTGACATTATTTGAATAAAAATGAAGATAAGATTGTGCTTGATAATATCGATGATTTGTCTGTTGTTTGCGTCATGTTCGACGCAGACAAATCTGGCGTACGATTTTGTCAGGAAGACCAAAGGCGCAGAAGTGGCTTTTTATGTTCCTTATCAGCTAGATAAGATAAACATAAGAAAAGATTGCCAAGGAGACTTCCTCGATTCCATTGCGCCTGAAGATATTAACGATACTATCAACGCACGTACTAGAATCGTCAATAAGATTGATGATGAGAAGTTTTTCAATGTCATGATTTCATCTTTTGAAAGCACATTGAATGATTATAATCTGAAGCTTTCTTATTGGGAAAATGAAAACACCAAGCCAGACTCTCTTCACTGGGTTGTTGACTTGTCGCATATCGAAGTGATTGAGTTCATAGAATATATCATGGCAAATTGCGGTTATGAAGGCAATTATGAATTCTTTCCATCAACTTCCGTTAATGTTGATTCGTGGTTTGAATTGATTAACAATGATAAGTCGACAGGAGACTTGCTTTACACAGAACAGAGTTATGTTGAGTATGTAGAGGATTGTGGTTATTATCTGGATTCTCTTAATAATGTGATTGCCTCTGCCGACATTCAACGACTTACTATAGACGGATTTTACGACTTCGCCGTGATGTTAGGAAAACTCTACGCTGGATATTCTTTCG
The DNA here is from genome assembly GCA_045639025.1 of Bacteroidales bacterium. Lineage (GTDB taxonomy): Bacteria > Bacteroidota > Bacteroidia > Bacteroidales > F082 > Limimorpha. Next base: position 3,676 of record JAZUCH010000074.1, on the reverse strand, counting down.
ATTATTTCATGAATGAATATGTCAAGAAAGAGATGAAGAAAAGAGGCAAGGAATATTCTGAAGATAGATACATGCGCTACGACCCATACGAATCATATATCTATCATACAAGAAGAGATAAGCTGATTAGGATAGAAGAGTAGTTTGGGATTATGAGAAAAATTGTTGTATTCATATATGCTTTTTTGTTTGCTTTGCAGTCATCGCTTTTTAGTAAGGAAAACGATGTAATGAGTTATCTTGCAGAATACGATTCTTTATTTCAGGCAGTTGAGAATGATTTAAGAAAAAATAAAAATATTCAAGATGCATCAGACTTGCTAGAAGAATCATTGATGTTTTATGATAGTATATCTGAAATTTTTGATGAGAAGAATCAAAATTTAAGTATCGAATCTATATCTGACAATTTCTATTATAAATGGGCTAGAGCTAATTTTTATATGGCAGAAGCGCTCATTGGTAAAGGTGAAGTTCTAAACGCCAGTAAACATTATTTTAAGGCGTTGGAAATCATGAATCAATATTACAAAGAAAGCGAAATGGATATTGATGAACGTATGTTGTTGAATAATATATATATAGGTTTGGGCGTGATGTATAGAAGTCAGACTCATATAAGGGTTAGTATAGATTTTCTTCAGGAAGCATTGAAACAAGCTGAAAAAATAGGCAATGATAATGTTTTATCTCAAAACCTGAAAATGTTGGGAATGTCATACATGTTTGTTGATATGGATTCGTCTTTGTATTATTTTGATGAATGTTTAAAGGCTTGTCCTTCTAATTATTTGAATAAGATTGATATTGATAAAGTTGTTGCCAATTTTCTATATGATAAAGGTGAGACGGATAGTGCATACGCTATTATGCGTCGTAATCTCAAGATAATAGAGCATGATGAAGTGAGGGAATCATATTATTGTAATTATGGTGATATGCTGTATAATGACCAAAAATATGATTCTGCTATTTATTATTTGGAAAAATCCTTTGAAAGTAATAATCAATTTATAAAATTGTATTCTTCTGCGACATTGACTTCTATTTATGATTCTTTGGGTAATGAGGAGAAAAGGAACTTTTATAATTCATTCGTTTCAAAATTGGCTTATGATAGAGTTGATACAGAAATTGATAGAATGGAGTTATATTATGTTTATAAATCATATAGTGATAAGCAAAAGTCAATTAAAAAATCAAAAGATAAGAAGATAATTAAATTGATAGTGCTTTTGGTTATAGTTGTTGTCATTGCGGTTGTTATAATTACAAAACATAGATTTAAGAGAAAAAATAGTGAATTCCACAGCATTTTGGATGATAAGGAAAAAGAAATAAGAGATGCCAAGTTCAGATATTCCATTGTTGAAGGAAAGGTAAAGAAACAAAATACAGAATTGCAGAAGCAGAAGGATATTATAAAGGAGCAGGAAAAGGAAATATCAGAAATTAAAGACAAATTGAAAAAGGGAAAAGTTGAAAGTTATAACCTTGAACTTTTTTATAAGTCGGAAATTTGTACAAAAATTTTAAGAAATATATATGGCAATCCTTTGTCGCAAGAGGATTTTATGATGTTGCTTAAGACGGCTAATCAGTATTTGGATAACGTCATAAACGAAGTGTCAGAAAAATATCCAAAGTTGAAAAACGAAGACTTGTGTTATCTATGCCTTACAATTTTAAATCTTAAAGACAAGCAGATTTCGTCTTTGTTTGGTGTGACATATAGCACTATCAATGCCAGAAGAAAGAAAATATGTAGCGTTTTAGATGTTGCAAACGAAGAATTGGATAAATTTATATTAAAGAAAATATTATAATAAATTTATTGTCAATTATATATTTGTTTTTATCTGAAATTTTTCGATTTATTTTATTTGATATATATAATGCTCTTTTCTAAATTTGCGTATTAAAATTAAAAATACACATTATGAAAAGAGTTTTGTTTTTTGTTTTGGCATTGTTGTATGTAAATTATGTGGAGTCTCAAGAATGGGAGGTGATTGAAACTTATTCCTACGATAATGATACATCTGTTTTCTGGTATGAAGAATGTACGGTAGAACTTGCAAACGGCAACTTTTTTGTAAGTTCTACCACTTCTTATAAGAGCGGTGCAGGTGATTTTTATTCTGAACATCCAGCAGTCGCACTAATATCATCAAATGGACAGGAATTGGCGAGAAACGAATTCTTCCGTCCAGGATTATGTACAACTACGACATGCCCATACCTCTTTGAAAATAATGGAAACATTTATATGCTGACAACATATAGTCCCGATCATGATTCAACATACTTCAATTATTTCGGAGATTGTGAAATTCCTCCCACAGATGCTATCTTAGGGTTATATATGTTGGACGATAAACTTGACATTAAAGAAAGTTATGAACATATATATCCGATTGATGTGTATGAGAATAGGGATATGATGGAATGGCAATATCACCCTAATTTTTATAGCGGCAATATTTTTCTTTACTCTGCATTTGAAGATGAAGGATATATTACAGGAGCTTACTTCAAGACCGTAAGCTATGCTGATGTTCCAAGAGGACAAGACTCACTTTTCTTTTTCAAGATGGATTTTGAAGGGAATTTTTTATTGAAGAAAGGATATGAATTGCAATCTTCAGGTTCTCCAATGCAATATGCATATCAAAGACAGCAGATGGTAAAATCAGATAATGGATATATAATATATACAAAAGGCTCTAACATTGATTACCATGGTGATATAGAATATTATGATAATGAATTCAATCATCTGACTACAAAATATTTGATTCAACCAGGACATGATCCCGAAACTATGTATTCACTATCAAGATTGAGTAATATAAGTGTAAAGCGCAGCAGTCATAACACCACATATCTTTCAACTGAGTTCAGAAAGAAATCTGATGGAGATAAAAAATCAGATGTAAGACTATATGAAATTGACGACGACATTAGCGATAATGAAGAAGAAATATCAGTGTTACGTTACATAGAACGTTATACTGATGATCATGATCGCGCAGCACCAATTGGTGTAGATATAGCAGTTGATGGAAATATTTATTTTGCATATACTTTAAATGTGGGTTTTATGTATGATGATTCTTGGATTATGATAGAAAAATTAGATGCAAATTTTGATACCATATCAACATTTTTCTATGACCAAGAATGGGTATATAATAATTTATTTTCAATGAAAGCAACCTGTGATGGCGGTGTAATACTTGTGTCGTATTCCCAAAATTTAGATAATGGTGATAAATGTTCGACTTGTATCACCAAATTCCCAGCCTCCGCACTCACCATCGAAGAAGCTCACGCACATAATTTGAAAGTCGCTGTCGCTTATCCTAATCCAGGCGGAGATGTCATGAATATCAGGACCGGTTTGAGAAATGCTGTTTTATCGGTTTATGATATTAACGGAAGAAAAATCCACGAACAGGAAATAACAGACGATGTCACTTCTGTAGATGCTTCTAATTGGGACTCGGGAACTTATGTTTGGAAATTAGGAATTAGGAATGAGGAATTAGGAATGAAGGAAGTGGAAACGGGGAAATGGGTTAAGTAGGAATTCAGGAGTTCAGGAATTCAGGTGGTCGGTGCCTGAGCTTGTCGAAGGCACAACGTTCGGCGCTTCGACAAGCTCAGCGACCTT
>JAZUCH010000073.1:0-4126 GCA_045639025.1 Bacteroidales bacterium | reverse complement strand
AGGAGCGCCCGCAGCGTTAGGGATTGGAGCGGCATCCTTTGACGGCGAAGGCGGTGACGTAGACGGCAAAGATACAGCGGAAAGCCCGACGGCATAGCCGGAACGCCAAAGAAACTAAGAAATTCAGAAACTCAGAAAGACCGGGAGACATCCGCGAAAAGGCTTGTCCACGAAAGGACACGAATCGGACACGAAACTTTTGTCCACGAAATCACACCAATCCGCACGAAAAGGTTTGTCCACGAAATCACACGAATCGGAAACGAAATGATTTGTCCACGAAAGGACACGAATCGGGCACGAAATGGTTTATCCACGAAAGCACACGAATCGGACACGAAACATTTTTCCACTAAATCACACGAATCAGGCACGAAAAGGTTTGTCCACGAAATCACACGAATCTGATACGAAATGGCTTTTAGTTCAACAGCCAATAGCTAAAAGCCACCATGATTTACATCAACTTCTTTATCAATTCTATTTTTTCGTATGGTGGATATTTCATCGCGAAATCGATTTTGTTAGATGATTTCAAGACTGCGCGTTTGTTGCTGAATGCCATAAAACTTTCCTGAGAGTGATATTTTCCCATGCCACTCTCCCCTACTCCGCCGAATGGAAGATGTTCGTTGGCGACATGTAAAATTGTATCGTTGATACAAACGCCGCCTGAAGTTGTTTTATTCAAAAGTTCGAAAGCGTTTTTATCATTTCCGAAATAATATAATGCCAATGGCTTGGGTCGATTGGAAATAAAATCCGACACCTTATTAATATTGTCAAATTCTATGACAGGAAGAATCGGTCCGAAGATTTCTGTAGTCATCACCTCCAAAGTCGGTTTACCATTAAACGCCGACTGCTGGCCTAAATCCAAAAGAGTAAACTGTATGTATCTTTCTTCGGCATCGCTTTTGCCACCATAAATTATTTCACCTTCATCAAGATAAGAAACCAGCCTTTTATAAGATTTATCGTTGATAATGCGGCAGAAAGAATCACTTCTCTTCATATCTTTTCCGTAGAAATATTCGACACATTCTATCATTCTAGCGATTAACTCTTTTTTCACAGATTTATGTACGAACATATAATCAGGAGCGACGCAGGTTTGGCCAGCATTTATAGTCTTACCCCACACAATTCTTCTAGCAGCGAATTCGATATTACAATTCATATCAACGATACACGGACTTTTACCACCAAGTTCTAGAACCAAAGGAGTGAGATTTTTAGAAGCTGCTTCCATCACTACTCTGCCCATATCTGGACTTCCGGTATAAAAGATAAAATCGAATTTTTGTGCAAGCAAAGCCTGATTGACATCTCTATGACCTTGTATCATAGTGATATATTCATTATCGAAAGTCTCGTCAATTATTGTCTGCATGATTTCCGAAGTGTATTGAGAATAAGGCGACGGCTTCATGACAGTACAACATCCCGAAGAAATCGCTCCTACTAAAGGTGCGAACATAAGTTGAAATGGATAATTCCAAGGCGCAATAATCAAAGCCACGCCGTATGGTTCGTACATCACAAAACTCTTGGACGGCATCAGATACACCGGAGTCTTCACCTTCTTAGGTTTCGCCCATCTTTTCAGATGCTTTATATGGTCATTGATTTCATTAAGCACAATGCTAATCTCTGTCAGAAATGCCTCTTCTTTGCATTTGTGAAGGTCAGTCCACAAAGCTTCGTAAATATCATCGATATGATTAAGAACAGACTGTTTCAGCTTCTTCAACTGTTTCAATCTGAAATCAATTGACTTTGTTTCATTTGACAGAAAATATTCTCTTTGCTTCTGGACTATATTATTTATTGATTCAATAGTATTCATATTATTTATGACTTATGACTAAAGGCAAATGACTAATAACTTTGTTCACATATATTAATATGTACAAAAATAGAGAAAAAAAGTTTTACGAATAAGAATCAGATCATAACAAAAACACGAAAGGACGTGATTTCACGTCCCTACGTATCATATTTTCAGATTTATCTGCTTCTGTTTTTACCTCTGCGGCCAGAGTCTTTTCTATCTTTCTTTGAGTCTTTCTTTGAGTCTTTCTTAGAGTCTCTTCTTGAATCCTTCTTTGACTCTTTTCTTGACTCTTTCTTTCCTTCTGCCTTATAACTTCTGTCACCGAACTTGTCGCGATTCTTACGTTCAGGTCTGTCGTCATCGAAATTTTTCTTTTCTTTTTTCTTCTTAGGCTTAGGATCTGTAGTTGTTATCTCCACGCGGATACCTTCTGCATTCTTTCTTTCATCAGCGAAACAATCAACGATAAATTGAGCTTGAGTTTGGTCTACATCGACGAATGAGAAGTTTTCCATCATATCGATTCTACCGATACGAATGTTTTTTGTTCCTGTAACATCGTTTATCTTTCCGATGATATTATTAGGTTTGATTTTATCTTTCTTGCCTTTGCTGAAGAAAAGACGTTGCAATCCGCTGTCGTCATAATCTTTCTTTTCGCCCTTCGCCTTTTTCTCTTTTTTCTCAGGTTTAGTATCATCGAAGTTAAGGTCTTTAGCATCTTTGTAATAATCGAGGAAACGGTTGAAGTTGAGAGCAACAACTCTTGTGATGAGTTCTTCAGGAGACATCCAACCTAATTTTCTGAAAACTATTGGAAGATAATCGGCGATGTCGTCGCGCATTATATCGACTTTTTCAAGACGGTCAACGTGATTGAAGAGTTGTTTTTCGCACACTTGTTTTGCGGAAGGCACCATTGCTCTTTCGATAGTCTGACCGAGTTGTTTCTCTATAGCTTTAATCTTATGTTTTTCGCGTGAGTGAATAAGGCTCAAGCATACGCCAGTCTTGTCGGCGCGTCCAGTACGACCGCTTCTATGGATATAGACAGCAGTTTCGTCTGGCAAGTTATAATTAATAATATGAGTAAGATCGCTGACATCGATACCGCGAGCTGCCACGTCGGTTGCAACCAAAATCTGGAGGTAACGTTGACGGAAGTGATTCATCACCAAGTCACGTTGAGCTTGAGAAAGGTCACCATGCAATGAAGCAGCGTTATATCCATCATGGATGAGATTGTCAGCAACTTCTTGAGTTTCGAGTTTTGTCCTACAGAAAACGATGCCATATATTGACGGAGTATAGTCAATGAAACGTTTCAAAGCGAGATAACGGTCATTAGCTCTAATCAGATAATGGATATGTCGAACGTTAGCTGTTCCGGAGTTTTTTTGTCCGATAGAGATTCTCACAGGGTCAGTCATATAATGATTGAGAATCTTCTCGACTTCCACCGGCATTGTTGCAGAGAAGAGATGGATATTCTTTTCTGCAGGCATATATTCGAGGATAGCGTCAACGTCTTCTTGGAAACCCATATCGAGCATTTCATCAGCTTCGTCGAGTACGATAGTCTTGACATTACTGAAATCAACCTTGTTACGACGAATCATATCTTCAAGACGACCAGGTGTTGCGACTATGATTTGAGGTTTCTTGGCTAATTCTTTAAACTGAACTTCAATACTTGCTCCACCATAGACCGGCACCACAAGAATTTCAGGGATATATTTAGAGAAATTCTTAAGGTCTTTAGTAATTTGAACACAGAGTTCGCGAGTCGGACAAAGCACCAAAGCCTGGACGCAACGTTGAGATGCGTCGATGTTTTGAAGCAAAGGAAGTCCGAATGCTGCTGTTTTACCGGTACCTGTCTGAGCGAGGCCAACCATATCAGTTCTTTGAGACAATAGAACAGGTAATGTTTCCTGTTGGATTGGCATAGGTTCTTTGAATCCCAGCTCTTCAATAGCCCTCAGTATAGCCGGGTTCAAATTGTAATCTTGAAATTGAGACATAAAAATTCTGTCGATTAATTATTATTTAATGAATTGTTGCAAAGATACGAAAAAAAGTCTACAAGCCATCAAGACTACAAGACTACAAGTGTTTTTTACTTGCTTAATTTAACTTTTCTTTTTGTATATTTGATGTAGTTTGATTAAGATTCTTTGAGTATCAAACCATTAAGAAGAACTTGCATGAGAATGGGCAATGGATAAGAAATTGCTAACTTGTTTTATTACACTATATTCCTCATGCTTTTCAAATAACTATTTTCTA
>JAZUCH010000072.1:0-39617 GCA_045639025.1 Bacteroidales bacterium | reverse complement strand
AGCTGTTGGTAATGACCTTTCCTGTGTTTTTCTCCAACCATTTACGACGACGTATGTGAAGAAAGACCGGCTTTCCACGTAACGGGAAATCCTGAATGACGCTTTGCTCGGTAAAGCCCTTGCTCTCATAGCCGTCAGATTCAGGGGGATTATGCTTCTCATCCAGAAACAGATGTACTTCCATATTAGATGCTTCCGTATTCACTAATTCAAAGTAGTCGTATATAGCCTTTGGCAGTAACAACTTCAACGGATCTTCTATCTTCTCTTTTATATTTATCATAACACAAAGATACTTACTTTTTCACAAAATTCCCCACTGGAAATTAGGACTGATCCAAAATAGTTGGTAAAATCATTATAAGTTAATGTATACCAATTGAATATAGTAACTTTGATGAAAACGTTTTCATCAAAGTTATTTTTTTATGTCAAAAAAGAGGAAAGAAAGATGCCCACAATGTGGTTTTTTGGAAGTTATAAGATGGGGCAAACAAGCAGGCAGACAGCGTTTCAAATGCAAGAACTGCAATAGTTCTTTTACACTTCGTCGCAAGGATATATCAAAGTCAAATAGGTTTGTATGGTTCAAATGGTGGATAACGGGCAAACAAACACTGAAGCAGATATCCGAACTTAGCGGGTATAGCACACGACAACTGTCCAGATGGTTTGATGAATATCTTGACGACTATCCAACATGGAAAATAAAATGTGGTAATAAAGTGAATCTGCTCATAGACGGCACTTGGTTTTCCAACAAAATATGTCTTGTGGTTTATAGAGACGACATCGTACATAAAACTGTGTTTTATCGCATTAGCAACGATGAGGTAGAAAAGGAAATAGAAGAGGATCTTCGTAATATACAATCACTTAATATAGATATAAACAGTGTCACATGTGATGGAAGTCAGAGTATATTGAAAGCTGTAAAGACAGTTTGTCCTAACGCCAAAATACAAAGATGTCTTGTTCATATTCAAAGGGAATGCATGACATGGCTAACCCAACATCCTAAAAGTGAAGCCGGCATGGATTTGTACAACATAGTTAAACTTATAAACAGAATAGCAACACGCAATGATATGTTGAAGTGGAAGCAAATGTTAAGTGATTGGCATTCAGTGTATGTTTCTTATATAAATACCAAAACCACCAACAATGAATCTAATAAGGAATGGTATACTCATAAGATGTTACGGAAGGCATATATCCATATCAGGAGAGCTTTGCCCTATATGTTTACATTCATTGATAATCCAGATATACCTAGATCAACTAATGCTTTAGAATCATTCTTTGGCCATTTAAAAGATAACATTATAATACATAGGGGACTTTCTAATAAACACCATCAAAACTATTTAAAATGGTATTTGTATTTTAAAAATGAGGATAGAAAAAAAGACAGGTAACTTGGGCTGTTTTGTATGCCCGTTACCTGTCTTTTTTTCGCTCAATTACCAACTATTTTTGGCAACATTACCACAAAGTTAAGAAAAATAAAACTTTTATTTCCTTAACTTTTCAACAACAACATCAGTATCAATTTCCATCATGCAACGGAAATGCTTTTTAGGACAATCCTTAAAGCCTAATTTACTACATGGACGACATCTGACATCTTTACGTTCAACGATATGACATTTCTCCTTTTCATTTGGAAGGTATGGATACATACCTAATTCCGGGACAGTATTTCCCCATACAGACACAATATTCTTATGAAATGCTGCAGCAATATGCATAAGCCCTGTATCGTTGGTCAAAACAGATTTCGCCATCTTAACCAAATAAGCCGACTGTTCAAGATTTATCTTACCAGCAAGACTTACAACATTCTCACTTACAGAAGACAAGACCTCGTTAGCTCGCTCTTCATCATCAGGTCCGCCAAGAAGAACTACTGGTTCCTGAAGTTTTTTAATAACTTCAACAATCTTCACAGCCGGTAGAATTTTGGTTTTATAAGTTCCACCTATCACAAATGCATGGAATCCATTTTGAAAAGCAGCAGGCAATTTTGAAATATCATACTGATTTTCTTCAGAAATGAAAAAGTCCAGACCTTTCATATCATTCTTAACTCCCAAATCTCTGACAGCTTCAAAATATCTGTCAACGATATGTATATCAGGCATCAAGTTAATCTTGAAAGTAGTGAGCAAGAACTTCTTGAAATTAAGTTTAGGAAAAGAAGAATGCGGACAATGCAAAGACGAACTCACTCTTTTACTGCGTTTATTTTTTTGCAAATCAACTACATAATCGTAATTCTCAGCCTTTAGCTCCTTAATGTTATCTTTCAAAGACGTATCGAATTCGAACACTTTATCAACATAAATGTTTTTCTTAAAAAGACTACTGAATTTCTTTTTTGTCAACACGTGAAGTTCAATATCTTTCAGCTGATTTTTAAGGCATCTGACCACAGGCGTTGTCAAGACAATGTCACCTATTGAGCTAAAACGAATTACGAGAATTTTTTTCATGCACCTAGATTTTTAAATTAAACATCATAATCAGTTGCCATAATGCTGACTGAGTCTCTCATCTCTAAATATTAATTCCACTGTTTCTTCGTAAACTTCCAGATTATTTATTTTCTTCACCTTGCGCCATATATTTTGAGGTTCTTCGAAAGAATTCATAAGATAAGACCACATCTCTTTCATGCAGCCTATAATCTTAGGGCTGCCACCTGCATGACGCAATCTTTCCAAATAAAGCGACACCACAAAATGATGTAGTTTCTTCTTTCTCTCATCATAATCGAAAGACTTACCTTTTATCTCATCAGCGAGGAATGGATTTGTGAGCAAACCTCTTCCTAACATAAACATCTTGACATCAGGAAGTTTAGCGCTTATACGGTTAAAATCCTCAACTGTGAAAATATCGCCATTATAAACAAGAGGTCTGTTTATTTTAGGAACGAGTTCAGCGAATCTGTCAACATCGGCTTTTCCAGTATAAAGCTGCTTTCCTATTCTAGGATGTATGATGATTTCGCTGAAAGGGTAAGTGTTAAATCCATCTATAAGTTCATCAATCTCAGTATCTTGGTAATAGCCCAGACGACATTTAAGACTGAATTTTATATCGATATTGTTAAAAATCTTATCGAAGAGTTCATTCACTCTTTTAGGTTCAGCCATGAGACCGCAGCCTCTCACCTTATTGGCAACCCTTGGGAACGGGCAGCCCATATTAAGGTTTATTTCCTTGTAGCCCATCATCTTACATTGGCTTGCAAATCTGATAATCTCTTCTGCATCGTTGCCAAGAATTTGAGGAGTCAATGTATTGACGTCATTACATTTAACATCAATCTCCTCTCCTCTCAGGCTTCTGCTGTTATCTTTATGAATGCCAGTGAAAAAAGGAGTATAATATTTATCTATACCTGTAAAATATTCTTTATACAAGTTACGATATACCGAATCTGTTATTCCTTGAAATGGTGCTAAACTTAATATCATCTTTCTTTTTTAGAAACACGTTTAACAATACTGAAACATAAAACCAATAATGCTACCAAAGAAGCAGCTCTGTATAAATAATCGCCGTATTTCGTATAGAATGTCAGCTTATCATTGGTTTTCATTGTATTAGAAAGCACATTTGGTTCCCAATAATTGCTTCGTTTCACAACATCGCCGCGTTGATTAATGAAACCTGAAATACCTGTATTTGCAGAGCGAGCCACATCTCTTCTATTTTCGATAGCTCTTAGTTTCGACATCTCGAAGTGTTGACGATGACCAGGAGTGTTGCCCCACCATGCGTCGTTAGTAATCACAAATATAAGATTTGCGCCTTCTTTAACATAATCAGCAACATGGTTTCCGAACACCGATTCATAGCAAATCATAGGCGCCACCTTATAATTTTCAAACTCAAATAATGAAGGTTTGTTTTCTCCCTTCAAAGTACCTACTGTTCCGCCAAGGTCAATAGCCAGGTTTTTCAGCGGACGAAGTATCCACCACGAAGGCATCATCTCAACACCAGGTGTCAGTTTTGACTTCTGATGACATTGAACCTCACCGTTTTCTGTCACCATCAATGCCGTATTATACGAATAATAATATTCATCTGCGTCGTAGAATTTACGAGCTGCGAAATCATTCTCCTCGCCTTCAGGGACCATTCCCAAAGTGCTAGCGCCTATGACATAAGCAGCGCCTGCATTATTCTTTGAAAACAATCTAAGATTCTTAATAGAATAATAAGATTCTATATTTTCCAACCAGATATTTTCATGAATAGAAGATTCGGGACTTACAACAAAACGCGTCTTCTCACTTGCAAACAACTCGGCAAGATTAAAGTTACGTTTCAATATTTCAGCTGCCGACAAAGTAAACTCTTCTGTATATGGGTCAACATTAGGCTGAACGACAATCACTTCTACATCTTCGCCTTTTTCTTCATAAGTGGCATACATTATCTTACTTATCGTTATAGGCACAACAAGTGTCACCACGAAAAGCGCAGCATACTTCTTAACAGATAATTTATCTTTTTCTAAAATTGATTTTAACGTTCTATATGCCAAGATATTAGCGAGAAGAACCCAAATCGTTCCGCCAGAAATTCCTGTAATTTCATACCATTGAATCCAAGTGTGATTATGAGAGAATACATTACCAATATTCAGCCATGGCCAATTCAATTGCCAGTTAAGATGCAGATTCTCAAATGCCAAGAAAAATAAAATCAGGAGAATGTATCCGTTTTTATTTCTGAAGACATTTTTTCTTGTAAAATGATATAGCCAGAATGTTGTTGCCATGAAACCACTGTTCAACAGCAACATTGCCACAGAACCTGCAGGCGTACTATTCCACACCCACCATGTAGTCAGGCCATTCCACACAAGAAAAGCCAGGAAAGAAAGCAAAAAGATATTACCTTTTATATTATTATCATTATTACCAATAACATCTTGCAAATACATCAAAGGCACAAAGGCTATGAAAATCAACAATGCGAATCCATTAGTAGGCCATGCAGCTGCCATTATGAGTCCGCTCAACAAAGCCAATGAAATTTTAGTGATATTTTTCATTTACTTCATTTTAAAATAGTTAAAAATCTTAAAGCTATTGTCTAAGAAAATCAAGGAAGCATTACCATTACGTTCTATTTGATTTATGCTTTCTTCAAAGAGTTCGATAATCAAATCGATGTTATTGTTTGAGATAAAAGGCGCGAAATTATTCAAAAAATTTCGTTCTTCCTCTTGAAGCAATATATTATCTTTCAGATTATTATTAAACAACAATGCATTATGAAAAATAGCGAGTCCGTATGCAAGGAATTCTTTTTGACGTTCACGGCCAAGTGGTTTTATATCATTGGCAATGAAGTCGATGAGTTCTGAGGCGCTGAATCTGAAGCAATAGCGCATCCATTTCTGGAACAGCCTGAAACAGACATTATCATCATCTTCTTCATTTATGAAATGAGAAGCGAGAATCCAATTGCCATTGGCGAGCAGCGCTGCATTATAAGCCTTTGTGCTGTCGCAGTTCAGCTTATGAACGAGAGCAGACTGCACTACATCGAATGGCAACTTAGGCACTTTAAGAAGCATTGTACGAGAGCGCACTGTAGCAAGGAGCTCTTCTTGATTTTCGGAGACAAGAATAAACACTGTTTTCTCAGGCGGTTCTTCCAAAAGCTTAAGCAATTTATTGGCGGCCTGCACATTGAGTTTCTCTGCCATCCATATTATCGCCACTTTATATTCAGCCTCATACGCTTTGAGATTCAGTTTTCTCATTATCGTAGAAGCGTCACGCACATTGATAGCGCCTTGCTTATTTTCCACATCGAGAGTATTATACCATGAGGAAAGGTCGGCATAGGCATTATTAGATGACAGATAATCACGCCATTCTGTTAGAAATGAATCCGACTCTGGATCTTTCTTGACATTCTTATTTGTCGTTGTCGGGAAAATAAAATGTAAGTCAGGATGTGCAAAAGCGTTGAATTTCTTGCAAGAAGGACATTCGCCGCAGCTGTCGTTTTCTTTTTTATTGGAACAATTAATATATTGAGCATAAGCGACAGCCAGCGCAAGTTTTCCTGTGCCCTCTGGACCCAGGAAAAGCTGCGCATGAGCCACTCTGTTTTCCTTAACACTCTGTATGAGTTTCTTCTTGATATCTTCGTGTCCAATTATTTGAGAAAACAACATTGTTTCAACTCCTAATTATTTCTTTATGAATTTCTTTGTTAATACGTTATTATCAACATCTATAGAACGAACGAGATATATTCCGTTTGTAAGATTATCGACATATATCACTGATGAAGATGAATTTTCAACATTTGATGAAATGACTTTTCGTCCCATCATATCATAAATTTCAACTTCTTTGATATCGCTGCCTTCAACAACTATGTAAGTATTAGCAGGATTTGGATAAAGGTCGAACTCTTTCTTTTCAGTATATGAATCAACACTCAACACCACACTGTTTCCAGGGAATGTTATTTCATCAATCCAACAACGATCTTCACCACCTATATTAAGTCTGTTTTTATCGTAGCACCATTCCAAGGTATGAATACCAGCTGGTATTTCATAACTAATATATTGCCAATCTGTTTCGCCACACCATCTGCCTTTAGAACTGCCATCAATAGAGAAAATCAAATAGTCGCAATCTTTTTCAGTTGATGTTTTGCAGTAGAAAGACAATTCACCGCCACTACATGTTTCTATTTCTATCACAAGAGACGACATTTCATGATGATCTATATGGCCGGATTCCGCACTGAAATTGCCTGCATAAGATACATTTCCAGTAACTATCCATGGCAAATCATCATCGAACATCCAGTTGAGTTGAGAGAAGTTGCCTGTTTCAAAATCTTCCTTGATTATACCGATAGTGAATTTAAGTTCTTTTTCTATTACGCTCAATCCTGATGTAAGTTTAACATTGACAGTAAAGAATTCAACATTAGGTATATCATCGTTTATGACAAGTTTTAACACATAATCAAAATCCTCTTTTCCATCAACGCCCTCCAGTGTAACATTATCTTCAACCAAAGACGCATTAGGATTAGACACACTACCTTCTATAGTAATAACTTCCGATTTGCTATGGCCTGCATTCTCACCTTTAATATTAATAAGAATAGTTTCACCGGCTTCAACAAAACCATTACCATTACCCATGCTATCATCGTAAGTAAGTTCATACATCTTCAACTCAGGTGCATACACTTTATACGAATAGTTTTGGGTCCATGTGTCATTGCCGTCAGTACATGTTACAGTAAAATGCACATACCTTTGATTAGGCACATCTCTTTTCACCTTAAATGAAAAAGCATTCTCAATATTCACAGAAGTATTAACATCAACTTCGCCAATTGTTGCATTAGAAGTGATGATGTCAACATAATCTGGAGTTGAAGTTGTGATGGTAGCACTAATATTTTCAGCTTTAACTGTTCCTATATTATAGAAATCGACATCGAGAGCTATTGTTTCATTATAATCGAGGACTCCATTATTATTACCCTCGCTGTCATTTATTTCCATTTTATTAGCATAAACAAAAGGAACATTCTGAGACATTACTACCACATCATAAGTCTGGCATATTGCATTAGGGCCAGTAACGACAAGTTTCAAGCTATCGCCCTCTGTCATAGGTGACTCAAAATCGAGATTTACAGTTCCATCATCGTCTGTCAAGCCAAAAGCAATAAGTTCATTGCCCTTAAACATACTACATCTGAAATTGTTTTGAGCGATGTCATCCTTTTTAATGACAATATTTGTTGCAGTTGCACCTCCTTTAATAGCAGGCTCATAACTAATTTCTGGTACGAAAGGTTCATCGAGCCAAGGACAAACAGCAACATCTCCTAAGATATTGATACAATACAAATTCCAACGTAGTGCACCATTCTCACCCCATGAATTGATGAGAGGCGCTGTCATTATTTTCATTTCTTGGAAAGCTGTTCCTATGTATGGAAGTCTGTCATTATAATAAGAATCTATAAATTCGCGATGCAAGTGACGAGCTGGGCCGTCGCCCCATGGAATATACCAACCATAGCGTGAGTTGCCTGTAGCAGCAACGAAGCCTGTCGATATATTCACCAAACGTTCTAACATACATGTACTAGTAAAGTCGCCGCATATACATCCATGAGAATGGAAGAAATTATAATTATGTGTTACGCCATCAAGTTCTTTGAAAGATTCATCATTGGTGCTGCTCACATACCAGCCAGCGACATAGTCTGTGTTAGCATGACCAACGTGATGAACATATCCTCCTCCAACTTCATTGATTTTATCTCTAAAAATACTGCCGCTCCAACCTGTTTCGCCATTAGCATAAACACGATGGAAGTCATAATCTTCCGGTATGCCTATTGTAGTATATCCACTATCATGTTGTTCGCCTATGATAACTTCCAAATCGCTGCTGCCATAATAACCATCACCCAAATGCTCGCCACCAAGAACGATATCATTAAATTCGCCTAAGACCGGATTCGACTGATATTCCAAAGTCTTGTGCATCATATTATTAAACTGATATTCATTATTAAATGGCATACGACCTATAGCGAGTTCTGGCAACAAGTCGGCCTCATTTGTTTCGCCCCATAAATAATCATCATCTATATTCCATGTGCCATCAAGACTTACATAATACATATCTGAAGGGAGACAGTCATCTTCATAATCTTCCATCACATAGCAATAGAGACAACGATAAGGAACAACATTAGAGTCACCGCCAAGAAGAACCATCATAACACCTTCATTTTCATACTCCTGTTTAATGAAAGAGCGAATCTGTTCTTGTTCGTCACGACCTGTCTGAGTAGCATAAATATGTTCCAAAGAAACGACTTCTGTTCTCAATCCACGTGCATCGTAAAATGCCTTGTATTCATCGAAATGTGATACCCATTCTTGCGGAGTGATGACCAATAACTCATAACCGTCCAATGACCTTTGTTTTGAGTTATCAGAGTACAAACCTAATGATTCTGGATTTTGTGCAAGACGTTTGACTCGTGCCTGCACTTCTGGAGAAGTTTTCAGCATCTTGCTTTTATCGTCTCTTGACTGAGAATATGTTACACGCACTGTAACAGACTTAGCGTATGACACTTTTCCTTCTGAAGGAATATATCTTACAGGAGAAAATCCTGAGAAAGCAAATGAATATCCGTTGAGATATTGAGTGCTTACATTTGACTTATGTTCAGTAGTATAAATTTCCTTTGAACTATAAACATTCTCATTTTTAGCAAAAGGAATCTCTTTTGTAGAAGAGACTGGACGAGGCGCCTGATAAGGATATAAAAGATGCGAGCCTTCTACATCGATGAAATCAGAATATTCGATTTCAACATCTTGCGCTTCTGTGTTTTGAGGCAGCAAGAGTGATACGGCAAACCAAGGAAGTGTGGGTTCGCCTACTTCTCCTCTTTGAACACAATTGTCGAAATTGATTTGTTCGTAGCCTTGATATTTTTCAAATGAAGGGTTTGAAAAATAAAAGGTTTTCTCTATGACCTGAGCGGACACAGAGAAAACCATCATTATTATACTTAATGTTAATAAGAGTTTTTTCATACTATCAGTTTCTTGTAAGTAATTATGAATTATGCATTTTGAATTATGAATTACCTTCAATCCATTGTGTTACTTCTTCAAGTTGAAGAGCTGGCACATCCATCTTGTTCTTCTTGCGGAGACCGTTGAGTTTTTCACGGAGCGCTGCTGGTTTTTCCGACTTCATCATATCCACTGAAGTGTAACCAGCTTTGATGAGCACTTGTGCCCAGACTTCAGGAACGCCTATTGCCATGAAGTCTTGTTCTGTAGCGACTTTCTTCACTTTTTCAGGACGCATTGTTGGGAAGAAGAGAACTTCCTGTATTGCGAGCTGACCTGTGAGCAACATAACGAGACGGTCGATGCCGATACCCATACCTGATGTTGGAGGCATACCGTATTCCATAGCACGTAAGAAGTCTTGGTCGATGAACATAGCTTCATTGTCGCCGCGTTCTGAGAGTTTCATTTGTTCTTCGAAACGAGCGCGTTGGTCGATAGGGTCGTTCAACTCAGTATATGCGTTAGCGAGTTCCTTGCCGTTTACCATCAATTCAAAACGTTCTGTGAGTTCTGGATTTTCGCGGTGACGTTTACATAATGGTGACATCTCGACTGGGTAGTCGGTGATGAATGTTGGCTGGATATATGTGCCTTCGCATTTTGCTCCGAAGATTTCATCAATCAACTTGCCTTTACCCATTGTGTCGTCGATTTCGATATCGAGGTTTTTACATACTTCGCGAAGTTGTGCTTCGTCCATGCCAGTGATATCAACGCCTGTCTTTTCTTTGATAGAGTCAATCATAGAGATGCGTTTGAAAGGACGTTTGAAGCATATTTCGTTATCGCCTACTTTCACTGTGTCGGTGCCGAACACTTCTGTCACGACGCGTTCAATCATTCTTTCTGTGAAGTCCATCATCCAGATATAGTCTTTGTAAGCGACGTATATTTCCATACATGTGAACTCTGGGTTGTGAGTGCGGTCCATACCTTCGTTGCGGAAGTTACGTGAGAACTCATAAACGCCGTCGAAGCCACCAACGATAAGACGTTTGAGGTAGAGTTCGTTAGCGATACGCATGTACATTGGGATGTCGAGAGCGTTGTGGTGTGTGATGAAAGGACGTGCTGTTGCACCGCCAGGAATTGATTGTAATATTGGAGTTTCAACTTCGAGGTAGCCGCTTTCGTTGAAGAAGTTACGCATTGAGTTGATAATCTTGGTACGAGCGATGAATATGTTTTTCACGTTTTCGTTAACTACCAAGTCAACGTAACGCATACGATAGCGTTGTTCTGGATCTGTGAAAGCATCGTAGATGACACCGTCTTTTTCCTTCACGATTGGAAGCGGACGCAATGACTTGCTGAGAACAGTCAATTCTTTAACGTGGATTGACACTTCACCAGCTTGTGTGCGGAATACGAAACCTTTTACACCGATGAAGTCGCCAATATCGAGGAGACGTTTGAACACGACGTTATATAAAGTCTTATCCTCGCCTGGGCAAATCTCGTCGCGTTTGATATAAATCTGAACGCGTCCGTGTGCGTCTTGAAGCTCGCAGAATGATGCAGCGCCCATGATACGACGGCTCATGATACGACCGCCTATGCTGACGTTCTCAAACTTAGCCAAGTTTTCATCATCGAATTCTTCTGCTATCTGCGCTGTGTTGACATTAACTTCAAAAGCTGCTTGAGGATAAGGATTGATACCTAATTTGTACAACTCGTTTAATGAGTTCCTTCTTATTTGTTCTTGTTCGCTTAACATAATATATTGATTTTCTTAATTGGCTATTAAACTTGCAAATATAAGAAAAAAGACCAATGGCTAATGACTAATGGCTAAAGTTTTTTTTAGAGGGATTAGAGGGAATAGAGGGAATAGAGGGAATAAAGAGGTGAACTTTTTAAACCTCATACTTTCTGAGTTTCTGAATTTCTAAATTTCTGAGTTTCTTTCTTGGGCGTTCCGGCTCTGCCGTCGGGCTTTCCGCTATATCTTTTTCCGCTCCGCTTCAAAAGGATGCCGCTCCAATCCCTAACGCAGGACGAACTTTCGAACCTTAGAACTCTAGAATTTTAGAACTTTAGAATCTTATAACTCCTAACTCATCGTCATCTTAAAAAAAACAAAGAGCGCCCTATCATAAGAGCGCCCACTTGTTGTCTTGTTGTCTTGTTGTCTTGTAGTCTTAAAAAAACTCTCTTATTCTTTAACTATCTTATTAACAGAAACGTTGCCGTTAGCATCTGTCACTCTCACGAAATAAAGTCCGTTGCTTAATGATGTGACGTCTATTTCATTTCTGTTTTCAACTGTAACGATTTCTTGTCCTAATGCGTTGAAGATAGCAACTTTAGCAATGTTATCGCCTTTAACTGTAAGAACGTTGTTTACAGGGTTTGGATACAATTCAACCTTAAGCGCATCGTTTTCTTCGAGACCAACTTCGCCTGTCCATGTAACAGGAATTATTTGTTCGCCAACAGAAGAATTAATCACCAATTCTACTTCTATTACTTCTCTTTTCACCATTGTGTTCACAAACACCTCAACCTCAACAGATTCACCTACAGCAATTGTATAAGGCAAAGAGAAATCATATTCTGTACCAAACATAGATGCATCATCACCTTTAAACATAATGTCGTTTACGACAACATCAGAAGCGGTATTATTTGTGATAGTCAATGTTTCTGCATTGATTCCATTCTCATCGCTCAAATTGATTTCTTCAAAATTGAAAGTCAACATTGTTTCATAATTGTCGTGTTCACCCATTGTGAAGACGTGAGGGTCGAGTTCGCCGAAGACAGGTTGTTGGTATCTGCGGTTTGATTCGTCAGCGCCGAATACATAATATTTAACTTCAGATTTTGATTGATAACCTTTGATATAACCTACATATTCGTCAGGGTTGCCTGTTGCTGTCATGGTAGCAGTTTGGTATTCGCCTCCATCGATGCTATAATAAACGAGGAGAGAGTCTTGTTTCAAATCAGCGCCGCTGTAAGCGATGAACTTACTTGTGATAGCGATTGAATCTTGCCATTCTTGTTCGCCGAAAACGACATTGCGATGGTCAACATAAAACATGTTGAAATCCATAACGCCGCGAGTGCGACAATGGAGAGCGTCAGTGTTTAACCAGCCATCCCAATAAAGATTGTTTTCAACACCGATTACTTCATAACCTGGCATAGCTTGACGATAGATGTTAAGAGCGCCTTCGTTGTATGTTGAGTTAGAGCCCATTGGAACGAGGACTTTCTTGTTAAGAATCAAGCTGTTTGTATAAGGAGAAAGTGTGTTGCCGCCAGGAATGTCGACGCGATACACTTTATAAGGATAACCCCAGCAGCAGTTTGTTGTTGCGAAATATTCTGCTACTTGTTCGTAGTAAGGATAACGTGGGTTTGACTGAGGCACGCGAGCCAACAATATTTTATCAGGAGCGAGATATTTACCCCAGCAGTCAACGTGAGCGATATATTCGCCTTGAGGGTCGATTGTCACGTGATAAGGGTCGATGCCGAGATAATCTTTCATTCTTTGATATACTTGCTCTTCAGTGATGCCTTCAGCGACGCTTTCTGTGATGACGATATCGTCGGAAACGCCATTGCCGCGGCCGTCTTCCATCATGTTACCTCCTGTGTGAACCACCTTCATACCGAACATTTCAATGTCCCAATATTGAGCGAAATGACCTGGGAGATCATCATCGGCAGGACGAGGGCGGTTGTAGATATTATCAACGATAGCAGGTTCTTTGCCGTTGAAGATATACCAAGGACCGAAGTCACGAATCCAATAAGAGTTGGTGTTAGCGTTCAAGAATTCTACATTGTCCATATTGACGCCTGCAGATTGGAATTCGCTTTGAGCTGATGATTGTTCGTAAGTTGTAACTACAGTGATGACTTTGCAATCTTCAGCCATCTCTCTTACGAGTTCAACAGGGATGCCGAGAGGATAGACAATCATCACAGCTTGCATTGGTTCATATTCACCTGGGAAACGAACCTCGCCTGTTGGAGGAGGTGTCTCAACAAAACTACGTGTTGAAATTGGCATGTTCATCTCTTCTTCTGAGAGATATTTCATCTTTCTCCATTCAGGAAGTTCTTGCTCTTGAGCCTTCAAACTAACGCTCAACGCCAAACAGAATAATAATCCGATTAAAGTAATTTTTTTTCTCATTTTTTTTGATAAATTTTGTTGCGCAAAAATACCATTTTTTCCCTTATTTACGTTATCTTTGCAAACATTAATATCACATTTTTTAAATTATTTCCTATAGATGAAAAAACTTGCATATCAATCATTTCTGATTGTAATATTTTGTATTTTATTATCAACAACTTCATGTAAGGTCGTTGAGAAATACATACCTTATTTCAACAAGCAAAACAACATCATATCACAGAACGATTCTATTATAGAAGACATAGACGAAACTGTTTTTGAAGATGCTATTGCTGATGAAGATGACGTGGTTTATTATGACGAGGATGACATTTACGAAGAGTCATTCATCGATGAAACATACATTGAATCTGAGATAATAGCCGACACCCTCGACCCTGTTGTCGCCGACAGTCTGGAGATGGCATTGCAGGAACGCATCGACTCCGAGAACTCTGGCGAAGCCATCGTGGAAGAGTCTGATGTAATGATGGGGATGATTGACGAGTTGCAGGGTATAAAATATTTTGAAGAAAACAAACTCGAGTCAAGCTCCAAGTCGGAGAACATATACAATTATCCTGCTGGTTATGTACCGACATTTCCCGACAGCGTATATGCCGAACGTATAGCAAAGCTGAGAAGTCAGACAACCATCGAATTGGTTTACAACAAGCACGTCAAGAGTTTCATCGATGTTTATGCTGTTAGAAAGAGAGAACACACATGCAGAATACTCGGTTTAGCCGACATCTATTTCCCAATGTTTGAAGAGACATTAGACAAATACGACATGCCTTTGGAGATAAAATACCTTGCTGTCGTAGAATCAGCCTTAAATCCTAGAGCTGGTTCACACGCAGGCGCAAAGGGCTTGTGGCAGTTCATGTACGGAACAGGAAAGGTTTATAAACTAAATGTTACATCATTGGTTGACGACCGTTTCGACCCTATAAAAGCCACCGAGGCTGCATGTCAGCATCTTCAGGATTTATACGACACATTCGGCGACTGGTTCTTAGCATTGGCAGCCTACAACTCAGGCGCGGGCAATGTCAACAAGGCAATACGTCGCGCAGGAGGCTTGAAGAACTACTGGGCAATATGGCCTTTCTTGCCAAAAGAGACAAGAGGCTACGTGCCAGCTTTCATCGCTGTCAATTATGTGATGAGCTACTCTCAAGAACATAACCTCTACCCTACCAACCCAGGCATCATAGCCGACGGCGTAGATAGCGTAACAGTACATCAGCCTCTGCATTTCGACCAGCTCCACGAGATGCTCAACATACCAATGGAAGACATCAAATTCTTCAACCCTCAGTATAAGGCAAGCATAATTCCAGCAAGCGCCAAAAAACCTATGTCATTACGTCTTCCTGAACAATATATCAACAGCTTCATCGACAATGAGAAAGAGCTCTATGCCTTCAAGACCAAGAAAGGCATCGACAGAGAGAAACTCGAGGAAGAGATGAAGAAGGTGAGCGACAGAAGTGTCCATATCGTGAAGAGTGGTGAAAACCTCGGAAGCATAGCGAGGAAATATCGTATCAGCGTCAACCAACTGAAAAAATGGAACAACCTAAAAGGCACCACGATATATCCTGGACAAAAACTCATCGTCTATAGCTCAGGAGCGCCTATGGCACAAGCTGGCAACAGCAATCCTGTGGAACGCTCAACAGAACAGACAACACACGTCGTGAAATCAGGTGAGAATCTAAGTATCATCGCAAAAAAATACAAATGCACAGTGACCGACCTCAAAAATTGGAACAACTTAAAATCAACCACTTTGAGCATAGGTCAGAAATTGAAGGTCTATCCTCCAGCAAAAAGTTCTTCATCATCAAGCGGAAACCCTGTTGTACATACTGTCAAATCGGGCGACAACCTCTGGGACATCTCAAGAAAATATGGCGTCAGCGTTGAACAGATAAGAAAACTCAATGGTTTAAGCTCAAAGGCTGTATTGAAAATAGGACAGAAATTAATAATTAGGAATTAGGAGTTAGGAATGAGGAATGACTGTTGTCTGTTGTCTGTTGACTTAAAAAAAATTAACCTTAAAAAAATATAGTATGAAAAGATTTAGTTTGATAGTAATGATGATGTTTTTAATAACATCGTTTTCTTCCTGCATCAATAATGATAGTGATAGTGGAAGCAAAGATAAAAATGAAATCAAGAAGGCTCGTTCTGTTGGAGGCACATCGGAGGTGCTTCTGATAACACAAAACGAAAATCAATGGAATGGTCAAATTGGACAGAATGTCCGCGATTTCTTCGAACAAGAACAATATGGTTTGCCACAGCCTGAGAAGAACTTCAAAGTAGCAAATATTAATAGTGATGCTTTCAACGATATGTTCAAGAAACATCGCAACCTCATCATAGCAAAGATTGACAGTGATGTCAAGAATCCTTTGGTTGAGACACAGAAAAACTGGATGTCGGAACCTCAATATGTGATAAGAATCACAGCACCATCAGAAGAGTCATGGGTTAAAACATTCGAGTCACAGAAAGACGAACTCAAACTCAAATTCGACCAAAACGAGAGAGAGAGATTCCAAGAATTCTTCCGCCCTACTACAGACACAAAGATTGTAGCTCAACTGAAGAAAAAATTCGGCATCACAATGAATGTACCTGAAGGATATTACATCGCCGCCAATGGAGATAATTTCATGTGGCTACTTCAAAGACACGACGACAAAGATATGTCATTCTTGATTTATGAATTACCATACAAAGACACCGCCGACCTTAATCCTGACAATATCATCAGCGTACGCGACTCTATCGTAAAGAAATATATTCCAGGACCTGCAGATGGTTCATATATGACAACAGACAAGGAATTCTTGACACCTACATTCAAGACATTACCTAATTTCCCAGCAGGTTACGCAATAGAAACACGCGGTCTATGGAACGTAGTCGGTGACTTTATGGCAGGACCATTCGTCTCTTATTCCATAGTAAATCCTGAGCAAGACAAGATTGTCACAGCTGAAGGATGGGTTTATTATCCTAACAAAAACAAGAGAGATTTGTTAAGACAACAAGAAAGCATTTTATACAGCTTAAAGTTTGTGAAATAAAAGAAACTAAAGGCATAGAGGGAATAAAAGTTTTAATGTTATGACTTTTATTCCCTCTAAACTTATTTACTTGTC
Organism: Bacteroidales bacterium; assembly: GCA_045639025.1. Taxonomy (GTDB): domain Bacteria; phylum Bacteroidota; class Bacteroidia; order Bacteroidales; family F082; genus Limimorpha. Next base: position 22,603 of record JAZUCH010000072.1, on the reverse strand, counting down.
TTTATTACTTTATTAGCTAAGGTTCCTATAACAAATCCTATTATAGCTCCAACGGCAGCTCCAACGATGACGTCGCCTGGATAATGTACGCCCATATATATTCTGCTGTATGCTACTAATGTTGCCCAGGTGAACATGACCCATGCAATCTTAGCGTAATGCTTCCTTAATAACAATGTAAGATATGCCGCCAATGCAAAAGTGTTACATGCATGTGACGAAATAAATCCGTATGCTCCGCCACAATGTCCATTAGGAAGATATACCAAGTCTTTTATCACCTCGTTATGACAAGGACGCGGACGTTCGAAAATTGGTTTGAAGATGCCAGAAGAAATCCGGTCGGCACAAAGTACCAATAATATTATACCTATTATTATAATTATACTTTGTTTCTTATATTTCTTTATAACGAGATATATCAATACAATATAAAAAGGTGCCCATGTGATTTCTCCCGATATGAAAGTCATAACAGGGTCGAGCCATGAGATATGGAGTCCGTTTAAAAACAGAAATAATTCAGTATCTATTCTTGTTAAAAAGTCAATCATGTTTTTATAATTAATATTTTAGGTATTTATTTTTTTCTAATTTTAGGAAATTCTTTCAAGAGATTTTCTTTTTCGTTAATATACAACTCGTTATATGGATTTCTTCTTATGAGTTCTTCCAATGCTTTAAGTGCTTTCTCTGGTCGCCTTTTCTTGAGACGCTCAAATTCTTCGTGATAATAATTGTCTCCTTTACAAGGGTAGCCCTCTTTATCGGCATAATTTGTTATAAAGCCTATGGCCTCTGTCTGCAATCCTTCAATGGTAAATAAAATCGGAATTTCGAAATATTCGTAGTCGCTGTTGTTGCATTCGTTCCATTTGTCTTTCGTCATGATAAAGAACTTCTGCAGTTGGGAACTGATGTAATCGTTGAGCGGATTGATGATGCTGAATTCGCCTAGGCTGCCGTCGCAATGTACATCAAATACCATTATCGTAGTTCCTACCGTACAGCTCTGACGTGAAATCTGGTTGTAATCTACATAGAAAAAGAAGTCGCGTTCGAAAGCGCCACTTCCTCCTTTATATCTATAGTCGAGCATAGTCTTGATAATCTTGTTGTTTTCCAACAAGGTCTTACTTAACTCAGAGCTTTGGGCTACGAGCCTTGTGCTCTGAGTTAACAATACTATAAGAAATAATATGATTCTTAACTTAGACATCTGAACCTTAATTCGTTATTTCCAAAACTCCCCAACAACTCCTCATTCCTCATTCCTCATTATTAATACTGTTCCAAATGAGGTCTTTCAATTCTTTGATGCCTTCTCCTAATGCTGAGCTGATGAAGATATGAGGTATTTTTTTAGGAAGATGTTTCTTGATATCCTTCTTTTGTTGTTCATCGATGAGGTCGCTCTTGCTGATTGCGAGTATGCGTTTCTTGTCGAGCAACTCAGGATTATATTTCTTAAGTTCTTTAAGCAAGATGTCGTAGGTTCCTTTCACGTTTTCGCTGTCGCCTGCCACCATAAATAATAAGATGGAGTTACGTTCGATGTGACGCAAGAAACGAAGTCCTAGGCCTTTGCCTTCAGCAGCGCCTTCTATGATGCCAGGGATGTCGGCCATGATGAATGATTTCATGTCATAATAAGGCACGATGCCGAGGTTAGGTGTCAATGTTGTGAAAGGATAGTCAGCTATCTCAGGTTTAGCAGCCGACACCACAGAGAGCAATGTCGATTTACCGGCGTTAGGGAATCCTACAAGACCAACATCGGCGAGGAGTTTCAACTCAATGATAATCCATCCTTCTTGGCAAGGCTCGCCTGGCTGTGCGAATTTAGGAGCCTGCATTGTAGCCGACTTGAAGAAAGCGTTGCCTTTGCCGCCGCGTCCGCCTTTCATAATGACGATTTCTTGTTTGTCTTCTGATATCTCACCGAGAGGCTCGCGCGTTTCAGCATCGTATGCTATAGTTCCGATAGGCACGTCGATATAGATGTTTTTTCCGTTGGCACCAGTTCGTAAAGCGTCGCCGCCATGGCCGCCGTCTTCAGCGAAGAGATGCTTGGTATAACGAAGGTGCAACAATGTCCATAATTGAGCGTTGCCTCTCATGATGACGTCACCGCCTTTGCCGCCGTCGCCACCGTCAGGACCGCCTTTAGGAACATATTTAGCACGATGGAAGTGCATTGAACCGCCTCCGCCATTACCTGAACGACAGAAGACCTTTACATAATCGACGAAATTTGATGCCATAAACTTTATTTTTTAGAATCCTAAAACTCTAAAACTTTAGAACTTTAGAATTTTTATACTTTTCTTTATAATTATTTAATAAACTATTTTCTAGAATTCTAGAATTTTAGAGTTCTAGAATTCTTCTTCCTCTGCGACTACAGTGTTTTTCTGACTTTGCTCTTGTTCGTAAAGTTCGCAGTCGAATTCCAATGCCACATCGCTGAGAGGTTTGTCGAAGTCGCCTTGACTGATATTGAGCGTACTATCGGCATATACCTTTTTCATATATATAGCCCATACTGGCAACGCCATATTTGAACCTTGACCGAGACCGATAGTTCTGAAGTGAACGGCTCTGTCTTCGGCGCCGGTCCAGATACCTGTTGTAAGGTCAGGTGTGATACCCATGAACCAGCCGTCGCTTTGGTTCTGTGTTGTTCCTGTCTTGCCAGCGATAGGGTTTCTCAATCCATATTTATATCTGAGACGCACGCCAGTACCGCTTTGTACCACGCCCTTCATGAGTTCAATCATCTTATAAGCAGTGACGTCGTCCATGGCTTCCACTTGTTCTGTCTCGAAATATTCTATCACGTTGCCGTTTTTATCTTCTATCTTAGTGATGAATATCGGTTTGATATATACGCCTCTGTTAGCAAATGTATTCATTGCACCAACCATTTCATATAATGACAAGTCGCATACGCCGAGGCATATAGAAGGCACTGCATCTATTGGTGACTTGACGCCCATACGACGAGCCATCTGTATAACTGCTTCAGGACCGAAGCGTTTCATGAGGTAAGTGGATATTCTGTTGTTGGAGTGAGCCAAAGCCCATTTCAAAGTCACTTCCTCTCCAAACTTGGTCTTGCCGGCATCACGAGGTTCCCAGAACTTGCCGTCTGGCATCTCGATGCTATAGCTGATGTTAGGCACTGTAGTACATGGAGTATATTCACCCTCTTGCATTGCCAAGGAATAGAGGAACGGCTTGAAAGTAGAACCCACCTGGCGGCGAGCCTGTGTTACATGGTCATATTTGAAGAATCTATAGTCGATGCCGCCGACGTATGCCTTCACATGTCCGGAGTGTGACTCAACCGACATCAATGATGATTGAAGGAATGACTTATAATAACGCATTGAGTCCATCGGTGTCATCACTGTGTCAACAGGACCATTCCATGAGAAGACCGTCATCTTAGTTGGAGTGTTGAAATTATTTCTTATAGAATCAATGCTGATGCCAGCGTTCTTCATCACGCGATAACGTTCCGAACGTTTCATCGAGAGTTCCATAAGATTTTCTATCTCTTCTTCTTCCAAAGAGAAAGGAGCATTGGTATAACCTTTCCAGTGTTTGTCGAATGCAGGCTGCAGGTCTAAAGCAAGATGTTCTCTCACTGCCTCTTCTGCATAACGTTGCATTCTTGAATCGATGGTGGTGTATATTTTCAAACCATCTTTATAGATATTATACGGAGTGCCGTCAGCTTTGGTCTTTGTCTTTGCCCAGTCACTCAACATCATCCTGAGATATTCACGAAGATATGTAGCCTGTCCGCTGTTATGATCTAGGACACCAAACTTCGACATATCAATAGGAATCTGTGAGATTGAGTCACGTTCTTGCGGAGTGATGAATCCGTATGTAGCCATCTGGCTGATGACCAAGTTACGACGGCTCATCGCTCTTTCAGGATATCTTATCGGGCTGTAACGCGATGGCGCATTGACGACGCCGGCGAGAAATGCTGCCTGTTCTATAGTCAAATCTTTTGGCTCAACATTGAAGAATGTCTCAGCTGCTTTTTTTATTCCGTATGCATTATGTCCGTAGAAAACGGTATTGAGATACATAGCGATGATTTCGTCTTTGGAGTAGTTGTATTCCAGCTTTGTCGCTGTCACCCATTCCTGGAACTTACGAATGACGAGCTGCGGTGTGCTGAGGTTCTCGCCACGAGGAAAGAGGTTCTTCGCAAGCTGTTGTGTCAATGTACTGCCACCACCTTTGTCGTTGCCTGTAGCGATACCGAAGATAACACGAAGCAAAGCTCTTTGGTCGATGCCTGAGTGTTCGTAGAATCTGATGTCTTCAATAGCAAGAAGAGCGTTGACGAGATGAGGTGACAACTCACTGTAACTGACGTTAGAACGATTCTCGATATAGTATGTTCCGAGAATTTTGCCATCAGCTGAGATAATCTCAGAAGCCAAGTTTGTTGATGGGTTTTCTAATTCCTCGAAAGTAGGCATATCACCAAACCATTCATGACTGATGCCATAGAACAATCCGAAACCGCATGTCATACCAATGACAAACATCGACCACAAGACTATCAGATACCAACGTACGCCGGTTTCTTTAGCCTTGCCGTTTTTTTTCTTTTTAGTTTTTGCCTTATCTTCTTTTTTAATCTCAGCCATTTTTAAGAATTTTAGAATTCTAGAATTTTAGAACTTTAGAATTTACTTATTCAACTGTCAATTTTCAGTTTTCAGTTTTCAACTTTCAATTTTTCAAAACACACTCCAATATCAGTGATGCCTTCTAGCACATCATCTCTCATAGCTTGTTCTATCTCAAAATGATATTCACCTTTGAGCGGGAATCTTAAGTTATTGTTTAATAATATCTTTGACGCTCTCATGCTTCCGCTTCCGTCGCCAGCCCATCGTCCGTCGGGATATGCTAAGATACATTCGATGGTGTCGTGTGTCTGGTTGCCGTTAGGGAATGTGGAATGTAAAAACATATAGAAATTACTGTAACGATAGTTTTCCAGATGTCTGATGTTAAGGTAGAAAGCGTATGTTGACAAAGTATCTTCTATGTTGACATCGAAATAAGGAAGGTCTTCATTGTTCCATGAGGCGTTGTTTATTATCACGCTCTCATCGAATATGACGTTTTTGTTGCCGCATGAAGCGACGACTATCGCAACCAATAAAATCGATATATACTTCCAGATATTTCTCATACTATTCGAGCTTGCTTAAATCGACATTGTGTCCTTCTTCGCCGTATTCTGTGTTACGTTGTTCCTTGCTGAATGCGTAGTCCTCAAGTTGTTCTGGGAACTTGCCTTTATTGTTCATGTCGATTATTTCCTTGACTTTCTCAGCTGGGATAGCCAACATATTGCCTCTGTCGAAGACGTATGAATACCACATCAAGCCTTTGAAAATGTCGCTCTTTTGGTAGAAAGCCTCACCTTTCTTGGTCTTGAGGTTGATATGGTTGTCAGGGAACGACTTAAGCGCATCCACGTATGTATCATATTCGTAGTTGAGGCAGCATTTGAGTTTGCCGCATTGACCTGCAAGTTTCTGTGGGTTAGGCGAGAGCTGCTGTATCCTTGCCACGTTTGTTGTCACAGACTGGAAGTTGGTAATCCAAGAGCTGCAGCATAATTCGCGGCCGCAAGAACCGATGCCTCCGAGTTTAGCCGACTCCTGACGGAAACCTATCTGACGCATCTCTACTCTGATGTGGAACTCTTCTGCTAATTTCTTGATGAGTTCACGGAAGTCGACACGACCATCGGCTGTGTAATAGAATATAGCCTTTGTTCTGTCGCCTTGATATTCAATATCGTTGAGTTTCATATCGAGATTGAGGTTAAGAGCGATTTCGCGGCTGCGATACAAAGTGCGTTCCTCTTGTCTTGTTGATTCCAAGAATTTCTCGACATCGGCAACGCGTGCTCTACGATATATTTTTTTCAACTCGCTTACCGGACAGTTGCTGCCTTTGCGTTTTCTTTGTTTTTCGACCAAAGAACCTACCATTGTGACAATACCTATATCGTGACCTATGGCTGTCTCAACAGCTACGAGTTCGCCTTCAATAAGCTCCAATTCTGTAGGATAGCTATAGAAATCTTTTCTATCGTTTTTGAAACGAATCTCAGCCACCTTAAGTTCGCCCTCGTACGCTGTGTCGTGATAATCTTTTAACCAGTTAAAACTGTCGAGTTTACATTGACTGTGACGCAACACATTAGAACCTACCGAATATTCTTCAGCTTTAAGACGGCATCCTCTGTGGAAGTCGGTTGACAATTTCATCTTGTCGTGGAGCTGCCATTCTATCTTGAGATATTCCTCGTTGATGTCTTCAGGCTTGTTGAAGTCTTCTTTCTCGTCTTCTGCTTCCTTGACGAATTTCTTTGTTGGAGTAGCGCCTTTTTCTTCTACTACTTCTGTTGTCTTTTCTTCATTTTCAACAGTTTCTTCTGTAGCTTGCGTTTCAACTTCAACCACATTCTCTTCTGTCAACTCAACATTCTCAACTAATTCTTCTTCAAGGAGTTCTTCTTGGTTTTTAGGTTCGTTATGGTTTTTGTTCTTGTTGTTATTCCATTTTTTCTTTGGATAAAATTTCTTCTTATATCCTTGTTTGTTATTGCCTTTATTGTTGTTGTTATCGTTCATAAAATGATAATATTATATATATTTATTTAGTATGTATGTAGAACTTGCAAATATAATAAAAAATTGTCTAAAGGTGAAAGACAAAAGGGGAAAGTTTTTTAAATTAGAAATGAGGAATTATGAATTAGGAATAAAAGGTTATATTTTGCTTTAAAAATAGGAAAAGTGTATTTTTATATTGCTGTTTTTATAGGAAAAGTGTATTTTTGCATTGCTGTTTTTATAGGAAAAGTGTGATGTTTTTTGTTGTTTAACGTTAAATTGTAAATTACATGTTATACAGAAAAATAGAGAAAGAAATAAAAAATCATCTGGAGTGTAATCCTAATACGATATTGATAGTTGATGGCGCTCGTCAGGTGGGAAAATCATTCATCATTACGTGATGTTTTTTTAAAATTAGGAGTTAGGAATGATTTGATTATTCTAAAGCTCTAAAAATTCCATTGCTTCCATCGCTACATTACTGTCAAAATTCTAAGATTCTAAATTTCTTTTTGGGCGTTCCGGCTCCGCCGTCGCGCTTTGCGCTTCATCACCTGCCTATAAACTGCCACTCCTACGGAGTTGATTTGAGTATACTTTTTACTATCCTCTGCACCTCTAATCCCTCTAATCCCTCTGCACCTCTAATTCCTGAATTCCAGAACTCTTCATTCCGCCTCAGCTGACAATTTTTTATAAACTCCAATAGCAACAGGTATCGCTAATAAGAATGTGCATACGTCGGCCATGGCTTGTGTCATCTCAACGCCTTGCAAACCAAGGAACATTGGTGCTATGTATAATATTGGCAGGAAGAATATTCCTTGACGGCACATCGATAAAATGGTAGCTGGCAATGTCTTTCTGATGGTCTGCAGCAGCATATTCGTCGATGTGGATAATCCGATGAGTGGGAAAGCTATGCATTGCCATCTCAGCACTCTGCTTCCTATCTCAATGAGCACCTGGTCTTCGCTTCTGAAGAAACTGATGATATGTGGAGCGAAGATATATCCTAATGTTCCGGAGATAAGCAGGAACATCGTCATGATACTCATGGTAAATGTATATGATTCTCTTACTCTTCTGTACAACTTCGCTCCGTAGTTGAATCCGCATATCGGCTGGAATCCTTGTCCAATGCCGAGTACTATGGAGAAGGCGAACATCATGCATCTCGACACTATGGAGAATGCCGCTATGGTTGATGCTTCGTTGCCTGCTGTGGCGTAAATGGCTGCCGAGTGGTTGAGACAAATGGTTGCTGTACAAGCTAATGCCTGTCGGCATAATGAAGGCAGTCCACCGTCTAATATCTTCTTGAAATGTTCTAGATTAGGCGAGAAGTTTTTCAGTCTGATATGTACGTTGCCTTCTCTGAAGGTACCTGCTAACAATATCATCCAGCTGACTATCTGACTTATGCAAGTAGCTAATGATGCGCCTGTTACACCCATCTTCATGACTAAGATGAAAATGGCGTCTAATATGATGTTGAGCACTGCTCCCGACGTGATTCCTATCATGGCGTAATTGGCGTTGCCTTGAAGTCGCAGCTGACTGTTCAATGCCAATGCCGACATCATGAAAGGCGTTCCTATCAATATATAAAACAGATAATCGTTTGATAATGACAATATATCCGGAGTCGCGCCTATAGCTTTCGATAAAGGCGTGAGGAATATCAAACCTAAAATTCCGGCTATCGCTCCTAAGATGAAAGGCGACAGAAAACCTGTTGCAGCCATTCTTTCTGCGTCGGAGTATTTTTTCGCTCCTAATGCCTGCGAGATGAAATTGCCAGAACCATGACCGAAGAAGAATCCGAAGGCGTTGATGAATGTCATATATGCAAACGACACACCAACAGCCGCTGCCGCTTCAGTGCTTATATGTCCCACAAAAGCAGCATCGATGATGTTGTATAACGAAGTGACCAACATACTGATGATTGTCGGTCCCGACATCTTGAGGACCAGCTTCTTGATAGGAGCCTGCGTCATCATGATGTAGCGCTCGTTGCGCTTTCGTTCGTCTTCTTCAATATTTAAAGTCCTGTGTTGCACCTCTTCTTATTTCTTTACAATAGGCATCTCTCTCATAGCGAATGGCTTAGGCGACACTGCCAACACAGGCGCTAGCTGGAAACGTTTGAAGTCGTTTCTATAAACCATTCTCACAACTTTGTTAACCAATGCTTCGTCATAACCTTGAGCTATGAGTTCACTGGCTGATTTGTTGCATTCGATATGTTGATATAAAAGTGCGTCCAAGACTGGATAATCTGGCAGACTGTCGGTGTCTTGTTGATTAGGACGTAACTCTGCTGATGGCGGTTTGTTGATTGTGTGCCAAGGAATTATCTCTTTGTCACGGTTGATGTAACGGCACAACTCAAAGGCTTCTGTCTTGTAGATGTCGCCTATTACCGACAAACTTCCGCATAGGTCGCCGTATAATGTTCCGTAACCGACGGAAGCTTCGCTCTTGTTGCTGGTGTTTAATAAGATATTGCCGAATTTATTTGATATAGCCATCACAATCAAACCTCTGCATCTCGCTTGTATATTTTCTTCTGTCACGTCGAAAGGCATGTCTTTGAAGATAGGCTTCAGCATTTCATCAAAAGTGTCGAAAGCTGGTTTGATTGGGACGATATGATAAGGACATCCGAGGTTTTCTGCTGAAGCGATAGCGTCGCTGATGGAGTGGTCGCTCGAGAACTGAGATGGCATCAATATTCCTAAAACGTTCTCTGCGCCTAAAGCCTTGGCTGCCAACGCAACGACTAATGCCGAGTCCAAACCTCCCGATAATCCGAGTATGGCTTTCTTGAAACCTTGTTTTTGGAAAAAGTCGCGTATTCCAAGAACGAGAGCGTCGTGGATGAGTTCCATCTTCTCAGGAATGACTTGCTCGTCTTCTTTTTTCATCGAGATGAAAAGCTCGCAGTCGAATGTTGATACTTCTTCTTGGAAGAAAGGCAGGCTCTTGACGACGTAGCCGTTGTAACCGAACACCATAGAACCACCATCGTAGATGAGGTTGGCGTTTCCACCTACCTGATTTACGTAAATAAGCGGAATCTCATGTTTCAAGGCTGTCATGCGAAGAATCTCTCTTCTCTTGGCGGCACGCTGATAGTCAAAGCGGTCGGCTGCAAGATTAACGATAATCTCTGGTTTCTCTTCAAAATCGTCGATGCGGTTAGTCATAAGAAATTCGTCATCACCTATATTATAAAGGTCTTCGCCAATGGTGACGGCAACTTTCATGCAACCAAGTTGCAAGATATTGGTTTCGTCGGATGATTCGAAATATGTAGAGACGTCACCCCCGTGGCGTCTTATAACATCATTTTCGTAATATGAAACATTTTTCTTCTTGAAAATCTGGCTTTTGCCCTGATGTAGAAATATTGCAGCGTTGAAAAGAGGTTTGCCTTTTCCAGTAGTATTTCTCACAGGCGCTCCTATTAATAAAGGAATATCGCAGCATCTCTCGGCAATCTCGTCGATGGCTTTCTCGCAACGCTCGATGAAGTCGTTGTATGCCAACATGTTCAACGGAGGATATCCACATAATGATAATTCAGAGAAAACCACCAAGGAAGAACCCCTCGCCTGTTGGGCAGCAGCTATTATCTTTTCCTTATTGCCATCAATGTCACCGACAATGAAATTTATCTGTGCTAATGTTATCTTCATCTTTTCAAGAATTAAAACATAAAACCAATCTCAAGACATAAATTGTTCAACACCACATTATGTTCATGAGTATTGTCATTTTTATATATATTGCTGAAATTGTTGTTGAATACAAACGCTGCTGTCAAGCAACTAGATTTATGTATATTGTATTCCACGCCCAATTTAATAATCAAAGCGTTACGTATTTTATTAAAAGGTATTTCTTTATCCAACAACTCTTCGTTTCCATAAGTATGTTTTTGGCTTTTGTTCAAGCATATTCCAAGTCCGTAGCCCACGTTACCTATGATTCGCATCTCCCCTATTTTCTCCGTCCGCATTATCAAGCTTAACGGTATTTCAAGATATTGGTTGTCGATACTACAGTCTATCTCTCCTATTTCGCTGTCGATATATGTATAATTGCCGCTTATATTTCTGACATTGAATCCAGTTGAAAATCCATAATTCTCAACGAAATAAAAATTACCGTTGAAGCCCCAGTTGAACGACATCTTGTTTGAACCCTTACTGAAATTATCACCATTTGGTTTAGTAACACTGAGACCAGGTTCAATCTTTAATCCAAACTGAAAAGGCTTATATTGCGCCGAAACATTGATTGTCACTGCTATAACAATAAATAATGTCAAAATTATCTTCTTCATATCCATAAAATTTGAATTGTTAAAATTACATTTTTTTTTAAAATCATTAAAAAATAATTTACATCAAAAAAAATATTATATTTGTCAGACTAATTATTAACAAACTAAAAATACACAGACATGAAAAAAGCATTGTTATTATTCGTAGCATTATTTGTAGCTACAGCAGTTAATGCGCAAATTTCTCCGATTACATTCGGTCCAAAAGTTGGTTATCAAACAACAAAATTATCTACTAATAAAGATGTTATCAAATCTGACTTCAAAGGCAACATGGCATTCGGCGTTTTCGCTCGTCTCACAATTAAAAATTTCATACTTCAACCTGAATTGTTATATTATAAATCAGGAAAAACATTTGAAATGAGTCTGTTTAACGATGCTCCAGGTCTTTTGCCAGAAGTAAAACCAACATTCACTATTAACCAAAGCAATTTCGCTTTGCCTGTTTTTCTCGGTTATCAATTCATCGACATACCATTGATAAAAATGAGAGCTAACGTTGGACCTGTCTTCTATTTCGCAGTAGGCAAGACAGAATATTCAACAAATTGGATGGGCGACAACACAGTGAAAACAAAAGAATCACCTAGCGAAAACATGTCTATAGGCGGCGCTTTGAACCTCGGCATCGACCTCTGGAAATTCACTTTGGACATCAACTACAGCCTCGGTTTGACAGACGCTTTCGATGACAAATTGGAAATACCTGGCGTTGGCGAATTTGAAATGGGTGATAAAACAAAACAAAATATCTTCACAGTGACATTAGGTTTCAAGATTATATAATAGGCTAAAGGCTAAGGACTAAAGGCTAAAGGGAATTTCTCTTTGGCCTTTTTCATATAAATTTATTTTGTTGATTCATCTACATCTTGTGTTTTTTTATACCTTTGAAAGTCGAAAATCTTATGATGAAAAACAGTTTTTCTTATCTTTTCAAATAATGTAAAACTATGAATAAAAATATAAACAAGAATCTTTTTATAAAAAACAGAAAGAATTTCGCTGAAAAACTTTCTAAGAATTCCATGGCGGTATTTTGCGCCAATGAAGAAATGCCTCGTAACGGCGACCAGTTCTATCCTTATCGTCAGCAGTCCGACTTCTTCTATCTTACCGGCATAGACCGCGACTGCGCATACCTTATATTATATCCAGACCATCCGAATCCTGCTATGCGCGAGATTCTCTTCGTGGAGCCTTATAGCGAAAGCAAAGTGATTTGGCGCGGCGAAATGATTGACTCTAAGGAAGCTTCCAATATCTCAGGAGTGACAAACGTAATGTATAGCGACAACTTCAATGCTGTGCTTCAAGACCTCGCCTTCTCATGCGATACCATTTATCTCAACACTTACGAATATCCTCGTTATGAATGTAAGGTCGTTACAATCCAACAACGCTTCCTCGAAGAGATGAAGGCTAAGTTTCCTTTGCATAAGTTCGAACGCTCAGCACCTATATTAAATAAACTGCGCATGATTAAGTCGCAAGAGGAAATTGATGTGACACAACAAGCCTGCGATATCACTTCAAAAGCATTCCGTCGCTGCTTGGAAACAGTGAAACCTGACCTTAACGAATATCAGGTTCAGGCTGAGATAGAATACATTTTTAAATATAATGGCGCAAACGGACACGCTTATTATCCTATTGTAGCTGCCGGCAAAAACGCCTGCTGCCTTCATTATTCAGCAAACAACAGTGTCTTGAAAGACGGTGACTTGATTCTATTCGATATCGGATGCGAATATAAAAACTATTCCTCCGACCTGAGCCGTACTATTCCTATCAACGGAAAATTTACTGAAAGACAAAAAGATTGCTATAACGCAGTGCTTCGCGTAATGAAAGAAATCACCAAATTATATAAGGTGGGCGGAACCATCGACGAGGTGAACCAGACAACATATAAACTGATGGAACAAGAGATGATAAAACTCGGTCTCTTCACCGAAGACGATGTCAAGAACCAAAACCCTGCCGCACCGATGTATCGTAAATATCTCATGCACGGAATGGCTCATCATATCGGCCTCGACGTTCACGACAGCGTAGATAAATACGAGCCTTTCAAACCAGGAATGATACTCACCTGCGAACCAGGAATCTACATCAGAGAAGAAGGAATAGGAATAAGAATTGAAAACGACCTCCTCATCACAGAAGTCGAGCCTATAAACCTCTTCGAAGGACTTCCAATTGAAGTGGAGGAAATTGAGAGTTTAATGCATAATTCATAATTCATAATGCATAATTCATAATTAATGTAGAGACGTATCAATTACACCATAAAAAATAAACAATATGTAATTGCTGCGTCTCAAGGAAAGTGAATTGAAAATTAATAAATTATTGGACATAGTCTGTTGTCCGTTGACTTTAAAAAAAATTAACCTTAAAAAATAAACAACATGAAAAAGACTTTATCAATTTTAGTTCTCATGATTTTCATGGGATTGGGTTTTGCAGCAAAAGCACAAAACATTCAAGTGATGTACGACTTTGGCGGTGAACGTCAGTATGTAACAACAACATTGGAGATGTATAAGCCAGACAAATGGGGTAATACTTTCTTCTTCGTTGACATTTATCACAATGGAAAGAATCATCCAGGCAATTTCGGTCCTATGGGAACATACATGGAGATTGAAAGAGGTTTGAACTTCTGGCAAGATTCTAAGTTGAAAGACTTAAGTGCGCACGTCGAATACACTGGTGGTCTTGGCGTTATCCCTCCTGCATTGGGTTATAATATTAACAATGCTTGGATGTTTGGTGCAGAATATTGCTTCCATTCGGAAGATTACGCAAACACCTTGACAGTTTATGCAATGTATAAGACTATAGCTAAGACAAATCAAAAACTTCCATTACAATTCTCTATCGTTTGGGGAATGCAAGATATCTTCAATGTAAAAGGATTGAGATTTAACGGCTTCGCTGATTTATGGTGGCAAGAAAACGTTTGGTTAGATAAGATTATTCCATATACAACACAATTCTGTTTCATCACAGCACCACAGATTTGGTATAATGTAGGACAATTCTTCAACTGTCCAAATCTTAATGTCGGCGGTGAAGTAGAGATGTCATATAATTTCGGTGGCTTAAGTCATGGCAAGAAATTCTATGTCAATCCATGCTTTGGTGTGAAGTGGGATTTTTGAGAATTGAAAACTGAAAGTTGAAAATTGAAAATTAACGTAGAGACGTGTCGATGACACCGATGAAATAGATAAGGTGTTATTGGTGCGTCTCTTGATTTTTAGATAAAATATTTAACACTTTTTTCAATAGAAAAAGAATCTAAAAAGATAAATCATCCAACAAAAAATATTATCTTTGTTGCAATAAGAAATAGATAATAATTTAATAAAAATCAAAATCATGAAATCAAATTTAGTTAAAAACAAACTTATACAAGTACAAGGTACTTCTATTTCCATTACGTCATATAATGAAAAAGATTATATATCTTTAACGGATATGACAAAGGCGTTTGAAGGTGGTAATAGCTTGATTGAAAACTGGTTAAGAAATAAGAATACAGTAGAGTTTTTAGGTATTTGGGAACGATTGAATAATATGAATTTTAATTCCGTCGAATTCGACGGAATTATGATGCAGGTAGGTTTGAATCGCTTTAAATTATCTGTGAAAAAATGGGTCGAAAAAACAGATGCGATAGGGCTAGTTGCTAAGACTGGCAAATATGGTGGCACTTATGCTCATACAGATATAGCATATCATTTTGGTATGTGGTTAAGCCCAGAATTTAATCTGCTTGTTATAAAAGAGTTTCAAAGATTAAAGGATGAAGAGCAAAAGCATATTAAAAGTGCAGATTGGTTGTATCGTAGGTTTACAGCAAAAGCAAACTATGTGATACAGACTGATGCTGTAAAAAAATATCTTGTTCCGTTGTCGGCTCTGCCCAAAGATAAGTTAGGAGTAATTTATGCGAGTGAGGCGGAATTGATAAACTACGCAACATTGGGATATACATCTAAACAGTGGTCTGAAGAACATCCTGATTTAGTGATGTCTAATAAGAATCATAGAGACTATTTGTTATTAGAAGAGTTAATTGTATTGGACAATATGCAAAGTTTTAATTCTTATCTTATATCGCAGAATTTGTCTAAAGAACAACGTTTTGAGCTAATACAGCAGGAGGCTCAAAGACAATTTAATGCTCTTTCTCAAAGCAAAACTATACAAACTACCAAACAACGAGAATTGTCAGATTCTGATTAAGAAATAATAAAATCAAGCAAAAGTTTTAATTGTCATCAGTGAGCTTAATATAGATGGGGTATTTACACAAGCCCTCATAACATTTTATTAATCTAAAAAGATAAATCTTCCAACAAAAATCATTATCTTTGTTGCAATGAAAAAATGGCTAAAGACAAATGTCTAAAGTCTAATGGTTAATGACTAAAGATAATAATTAATGTGGATGAAGACTGTTGACTGTTGTCTGTTGTCCGTTGACTTAAAAAAATAATTAATGTGGATGAAGACAGTTGTCTGTTGTCCGTTGACTTAAAAAAATAAAATACTATGTTTTCAAAAGAAGTTTTCGCAGGCCGTCGTGCCGCTTTATTAAAATCAGGTCTCAAAGGTATAGCTTTCTTCCCTGCTAACGACGAGGCTTCTCTCAATTATCCTGACAACACTTATCGCTATCGTCAAGATAGCAACTTCGCTTATTTCTTCGGTCTCGACACTCCTGACTTGGTCGGTGTCATCGACTTCGAATCTGGCGAGGAAATTCTTTTTGGCAGAGAAATAACAATAGACGATATTATTTGGTGCGGCAACCTCCCTTCTCTCACAGAGCAAGGCGAGATGATAGCTGTCAAACAAACTCGCGACATCAACGGTTTCGGTGAATATCTCCGCGACGCTGTAGCTAAAGGCAGACAAATCCACATGTTGCCTCCTTACCGTGGAGATATGAAGATAAAACTTGCTAAATGGTTCAATACAGAAATCGACAATCTCTCAAAATATGTAAGTCAAGAACTTATACAAGAAGTCGTAAAACTTCGTGAAATCAAAACTGAAGTCGAGATTGAAGATATGGAAAAGGCTGCCGTCACAGCATATTATATGCACACCACAGCGATGAAGATGTGTAAGCCAGGCGTCATCGAACAAGAAATAGCAGGCGCAGTAGAAGGCATCGCAATATCAAATGGTTACGGCGTCTCTTTCCCTGTTATCCTTAGCGTTGACGGACAAACATTACACAACCACAATCATAACAATATTCTCCAAGAAGGAAGAATGGTCGTTTGCGACGCTGGCGCTGAGACAAAGAACTACTACGCTTCCGACTTCACACGTACAATTCCTGTAGGTGGCAAATTCAACTCACGCCAAAGTGACATTTATAATATCGTGTTGAAAGCTAACATGGAAGTCATCAAGAACACACGTCCTAACATCAGATATTTCGACATGCATACTTTGGCAGTACGCACTATCATCGAAGGCTTGAATGCAGTTGGTTTGATGAAAGGCAGCGTTGACGATGCATTGGCTGTAGGCGCACATTATTTATTCATGCCTCACGGACTCGGTCACGCAATGGGTATGGACGTTCACGATATGGAAGGTCTAGGTGAAAATAATGTAGGCTACGATGCAGAGACACCACGTTCAACAAAAGAAGGCTTCAGAGGCTTACGCTGCGGCAAAGTGCTGAAACCAGGAATGGTTGTCACCGACGAACCAGGAATCTATTTCATCCCAACATTGATAGACATCTGGAAAGCAGAAGGCAAACACAAAGAATTCATCAACTACGATATGCTCGAGACTTTCAAAGACTTCGGCGGAATTAGAATCGAAGACGACTTGTTAATCACCAACGATGGCAACAGAGTGCTCGGCCGTCCTATACCAAAGACAGTAGCAGAAGTAGAAGCCTGCTGTGCTGAAGGTAGAGAATGGATGCGAATTCCAGGTATCATATAAAAATTAAGGACTGCATAAGCAGTCCTTAATTTTTATATGATACTTCCGAAATGTTTCTCGTCGCCTATTGTGGTTTCTGGTCCGTGACCGCAATAGCATACTGTTTCGTCTGGAAGTTCGTATAATTTGTATTTTATACTCTCGACAATCTGGCTATAAGAACCGCCAGGGAGGTCGGTGCGGCCGATTCCGCGGCAGAACAAAGTGTCGCCAGTGATGATGAAATCTTGTTCTTCGCAGTAGAAACAACAACATCCTAGAGCGTGTCCTGGAGTGTGAATCACCTCTAATTCATCATCACCAATCTTTATTATTTGATTTTCGAATAACTCAATAGTTGGGTATAATGTCTTGTTTTTTTCGTAGTGCATTCCGAAGGATGAAGCGTATGCGTAAGCGTTCCTGAAATACTCATTTCCGTCAGGATGAGAAGCCAATGGAATATTGTATTTTTGAGCTGCAGAATAGTTGCCCAAAATATGGTCGAAATGAGCATGAGTGTTTAAAATCATTATAGGCTTCAATTGATTTTTTTCGATGAAATCAAATAAAATATTATCTTCTCTCAAATTACAATTTCCAGCGTCAACGATAACGCAATCTTTTGATTCATTATATATTACGTAAGTATTAACGCAAATTGGATTAAAAGTGAAACATTTAATATTTAACATAGTTATATCATTTTAATGAGTGTGCTATTTTAAGAAAAAAATCAAAACAAACAGAATGCCGCAGTAAAAAAATATCCTAAAAATGTCAACAAAATTCTGTTGAAAAAAACAAAAAAACTTTAACGATTTTCTTGTATAACATCTATCTTTTTTATAATTTAGCAAACGGAATTTTCGAGGGAAAAGTTAAAAGTTTTTTTCATTTAATCTATTTAAAATCAATACTTAAGTAATGAGTAGAAAAGTTAAGAAAACGCAAGATTTATTTTCAATGATAGATTTTGAAGAAAAATCCATTGTTGAAGAATCTCACAATGATATTATAATAGATGATAAGGAAAACACAGTTCTCGAACAACAAATAATAGATAATAAAAATACTGAAAACGATTCAGATAAAATGGAAAATAAAGAATACAAGACATATTCTGTTGAAGAGGTCAAAGAGGCTACCATAAAATATTTTAATGGCGACCAATTGGCTGCTGATGTTTGGATGAACAAGTACGCTTTGAAAGATAGCGACGGCAATATTTTCGAATTAACTCCAGACGATATGCATCATCGTATCGCAGCAGAGATTGCACGCATCGAAAACAGATATCCAAATCCAATGTCGGAAGAAGAAGTATTCGAGGTTCTCAAAAACTTCAGATACATCGTCCCACAAGGCAGTCCTATGGCTGGCATTGGCAACAACTTCCAAATTTCATCATTGTCAAATTGTTTCGTTATTGGAACCAATGGCCAGTCCGACTCATACGGCGCTATCATGAAGATAGACCAAGAACAAGTTCAGCTTATGAAACGTCGTGGCGGCGTTGGTCATGACCTCTCTCATATCCGTCCAGCAGGCAGCCCTGTTAAAAACTGCGCCCTCACATCAACAGGTGTAGTTCCATTTATGGAACGTTATTCTAACTCTACAAAAGAAGTTGCCCAAGACGGTCGTCGCGGCGCTCTTATGATGAGTATCAGTATCAATCACCCTGACTCAGAAGACTTCATCGACTCTAAGATGGAACAAGGCCGCATCACCAATGCCAACGTCTCTGTCCGTATCAGCGATGAATTCATGAAGGCTGTTAAAGAAGGTAAGCCTTTCGTACAAAAATATCCTGTCGATTCAGAAAAACCATTATATACAAAAGAAATCGATGCCAAGAGATTATGGAATAAAATCATCCATAACGCATGGCAGTCAGCCGAACCAGGCGTTCTCTTCTGGGACACCATCACACGCGAATCTATCCCAGATTGCTATGCCGACCTCGGATTCAAGACACTGAGCACCAACCCATGCGGCGAGATTCCATTGTGCGCATACGACAGCTGCCGCCTCCTCGCCATGAACCTTTATAGCTATGTTGAACATCCTTTCACAGCAGAAGCTCGTTTCAATGCAGAACTCTTTGCTAAACATGTTGCCATAGCCCAAAGAATGATGGACGACATCATCGACCTCGAAATAGAAAAAATAGATGCTATACTCGAAAAAGTATATTCCGACCCTGAAAGCGACGAAGTGAAAAGATGTGAAGTTGAATTATGGAAAAACATCCGTAAGAAAGCTCTCCAAGGCCGTCGTACAGGTATCGGCATCACAGCAGAAGGCGATATGCTCGCAGCTCTCGGCAAACGCTACGCATCTGACGAAGCTATCGAATTCTCAACATCAGTACAGAAACTCCTAGCATACGAAGCATATAAGTCATCAGTGAACCTCGCTAAAGAACGTGGCGCTTTTGAAGTGTTCGACGCAAAACGTGAAGAAAACAATCCTTTCATCAACCGCCTCCGCGCAATGGATGAAAACTTCTACCAAGATATGGTGAAGTACGGACGTCGTAACATCGCTATGCTTACAATAGCTCCTACAGGAACAGTAAGTATCTGTACTCAAACAACATCAGGTATAGAACCTGTATTCATGGTTTCTTACAAACGTCGTCGTAAAGTAAATCCTAACGACAAAAACGCAAAAGTCTCTTTCACAGATAACGATGGCAACTCATTCGAAGAATATAATGTATTCCATCCTAAATTCATGACTTGGCTTGAAGTCAATGGTTATAACGTGGAAGAAGTCAAAAACTACGACGATGCTAAACTTCAAGAAATAATCAATCAGTCACCTTATTATAAAGCTACCGCTAACGACATCGATTGGGTTAACAAAGTCAAGATGCAAGGCGAAATGCAAAAATGGGTTGACCACTCAATCAGTGTGACTGTCAATGTTCCTGCTGAAACAACAGAAGAACTCGTAAGTCAGATTTATCAGACTGCTTGGGAATGCGGATGTAAAGGCATGACAATTTACCGCGACGGTTCTCGTACAGGCGTCCTCGTTTCTAACAAAACAAAAGAAGAAAAGAAAAACGCTGAAAACGATATCATCGAGACACACTCACCTGTACGTCCTAAAACACTCGAATGCGACGTAGTACGTTTCCAAAACAACTACGAGAAATGGATTGCTTTCGTTGGTAAGATTAACAACAAACCTTACGAAATATTCCTCGGAAAACAAGACGACTTCTATTTGCCTCCATTCGTTGAAACAGCATGGATTACAAAAAATAAAGATGAAAACAACAAGTCAAGATACGACTTGCAATTCCTCGACAAACAAGGTTTCAAGATTACCGTTGAAGGTCTCTCACGTTCATTCAGCCCAGAATTCTGGAACTATGCTAAATTGATATCAGGTATCTTGCGTCACGGCATGCCAATCACTAATGTGGTTACTTTAATTCAAAACCTAAGCGTTAATGAAGATAACATCAATGCTTGGAAAAACGGTATCGCCCGCGCTTTGAAACGTTACATCCCTGACGGAACTAAAGTTGACAAGGAAGTATGTCCTACATGCGGCGAGGCATTGGTTTACGAAGATGGATGTAAACATTGCAAGAACTGCGGATACTCTAAATGCGGATAATAAAGCTAATTAGAACAAAACAAAAAGCGTCTCTGAAAAATTCGAGACGCTTTTTGTTTTAATGCTAGATGTTATGAGTTCTGATTTACATAAAATATTATTTTTGTAAAAAATTATAATTATGAATAACTGGAATGAAATTGTAGATATTCTTTCTTCAAATATTACACTTGATATAAGTGAAGGTATCTATCAAAGAGAGATTGTTAACTGCTTAAGAATGTTAGGTTGGAGAAGTAAAGAAGGAACTCTGAAAGAACAAGTTACTTTACATATTGGGAATAATAATTCAATTCGTCCAGATATTGTGCTTTATAAAGATAATCTACCAGTACTTCCTATTGAAGTTAAGCGACCTACAAACATAAGTTCCTCAAAAGAAGAAAAACAATTGATGTCATATATGCGCCAATTGAAATTAAATGTGGGTCTTTATATTGGTAATAATATTCAATTATATTACGATAATCCGTCTGACCTTGATTTGCCAGTTTGTGTTTTGAAAGCTGAATTTAAAGAAAATGACAATAATGGCATTTATCTTTGTAAAATGTTAACATACGACACATTTTATCTAAATGATATAGAAAAAAATTGTAAAAAATTATATAAAAATATCATAAGTCAGAATTGCTTACAAAATAAATTAAATGATTTTTTATCAATTGAAAATATCGACAATAACATTAAGGAATTGATAAAGAATAAATTTATCGCTGAAGGATTCGATGAAGAAATATTAGAAAGTGAACTCAACAATTTCTTGATTGAAGTAAAATCAAATAAAACGATTTCCTATCATTTAAACACAGAACCTGTTACTAGCATAAAACACAATCAGAACTATAACAATAATAGCAAAGATAAAACAAAGTTTTCAATAGACGGAGTGAATTACTTTTGTAAAAGAAGGTTTGTACATCATGTAATTAAACAATATGTGACAGATCATCCAAACATAACTTTTGAAGAATTAGAATCTAAATTTCCACCAGATCTTAGTCAAGGTAAAAATTGTGTTATCATGACATTCTCCTCTTTTAAAAAATTATCATTGACTCATCCTGATAAAAAAAATAGATTCTTATGTAAAGAAGAAGAAATAATATTATTGAAAGATAACACAGCTATTGTTGTATATTCACAATGGGGAAATTCAGGTTCTATAAAACAATATTTTCAAGGTTTTCTTAAACATATTGAATCATTCTATAAAGTGTATCAAAGATAAAATCTTGTAAAGAATTTTATCCCTATCTAAATATGCAACTTTGACGAAATTATTTCATCAAAGTTGTTTTTTTTATAAAATTTCAACAATCGTTATTTCTTAAAATATTTTAACTCAATGCTATTTAATTAGTTGTTATTTTTGCAACTCAAATATGGAATAAGCGCCGAAGGTGCGATAGTTCCCAGGCAGGTGATGAAGCACGCAGTGCGAAATCCCTGCAAATATGAACCAAGTAGAATCAAAGTCCTGAAAGGACGACAGAAAAACCAAAATAAATATGGCAAGCGCATTAGTTAAAATAAACGTGCACATCATATTCCATGTAAAACGCAATGGGATAAGAATGAGAGAAAACGATATGAAAAGAATCTTCTCATATATCGGCGGAATCATTAACGGGATTGGTGGTGTTACAATGAATGTTGGAGGCGTTGTTGATCACGTTCATATAGTGGCATCGTTACCTAAAACGAAATCATTATCAGATTTTGTGAAAATCATTAAATCTGACAGCAGCAGATGGATAAAATCCATTGATTCATATTATGACAAATTCGCATGGCAAGAAGGATATGGCGCGTTTTCTGTTAGTCCGACCTTGCTTGACAAAACAATAAACTATGTCAGAAACCAATCACAACATCATAAAACAATGTCATTCCGCGAAGAATATGAATCGTTTTTGAAAGCATACGGAATACAATATGATGAGAGATATGCTTTTGA
>JAZUCH010000071.1:0-7143 GCA_045639025.1 Bacteroidales bacterium | reverse complement strand
AACAATTTAGCTAACAAGATATTAGACAACAAAATAACAGTCAATAAATTTTCAACAGAAAAAATATCTGAGTCAGATTTGTCTTGCTTTTTAAATGTTGGTTTCACTAATCACTATATAATTTTAACTAAAACAAAATGTCTAGAAGAACGGCTGTTTTACATCCGACGTTGCTCTAAAGAGTTATGGAATGTCGAAACGACCAAGTATCATCTAAAAGAAGATCTTTATCATAAAGAAGGGAGCATACAACAGACTAACTTCGATAAAACATTAGAAGAGCCTGATTTTAAACAACGTGCTTTGGAATCGTTCAAAGAAGAATATCATCTTGATTTTATCAATAATGATGATATGAACGAAAGGATTATCGAACAAAAAGTTGTACAGAATATCAAGAAGTTCATCATGGCATTCGGTCCGGAATTTTCTTTTATGGGAAATCAATATCGCTTGGAAGTATCTGGTCAGGAATTCTTTATCGACTTGTTATTCTTCTCTCGTCGTCTTAAATGTCTTGTTGCTTTTGAATTGAAACGCGGCGAGTTCAAACCAGAATATACTGGGAAAATGAATTTTTATCTTGCTGCTTTAGATAAATATGTAAAGTTACCTGACGAGAATCCTTCAATTGGTATCATCTTGTGTAAAAGCAAAAACGAAGAAATTGTAGAACTATCTTTTTCAGACACTTCGAAACCAATGGGTGTTTCAACGTATAGAACTTCTCAAGAATTACCCGAACATTTCAGGAAGGCGTTGCCCAATATTGAGGATTTGAAAAGATTGTTATAATAACATTTTGATATTATTATAATCAATATGGGATTTCAGGATTTGAGGAATTAAGGAACTGAGGATCTGAGGGTATTAAATTTCATTCATAAGTCCTAACTAAAACTTGTGGTCTTGTAGTCTTGTAGTCTTGTTGACTTTAAAAAACCTCTCGCAAAGACGCAGAGAACGCAGAGGAATTACCTTCGACAGGCTCAGGCACCGTGGACAAAGTCTGTTGTCTGTTGACTGTTGTCCGTTGACATAAAACAAAGTTTTATTTATATAAGGTGTCTTTCGTATGATAATATTTTGTACTTTTGAGGGTTAAATATAAATTGAATTTAAATTTGATAATTATGGATACAAGAATCATTGAAGAAAAGTTTAAGTCATTATTTGGCAATGATTATATGGTTTATACCTCCCCTGGTCGCGTCAACCTCATCGGCGAACACACTGATTATAACGGCGGTTTCGTTTTCCCAGGCGCAATCGACAAAGGTATCTACGCTGTTATAAATCCTAACGGCACTGACAAAGTACGCGCTTATTCTTTGGATTATAACCAACAAACAGAGTTCGGCATGAACGAAGAAGACGCTCCTCAAGAGTCATGGGCTCGTTATATCTTCGGCGTCTGCCGCGAGATGAAGAAACGTGGCTTCGAACCTAAAGGCTTCGACACTGTATTCGTCGGCGACGTGCCTCTCGGCGCTGGCATGTCATCATCAGCTGCCTTGGAATCAACATTCGCCAATGCCTTGAATGAAATCTTCAACCTCAATATCGACCGCTTCGAACTCGCAAGAATCGGCCAGTCAACAGAACATAACTACTGCGGAGTGAAATGCGGCATCATGGACCAATTCGCTTCTGTCTTCGGAAAGAAAGGTCACCTCATGCGCCTCAACTGCGCTACCATGGAGTTCGAATATTTCCCATTCAACCCAGAGGGTTATAAAGTGGTTCTCCTCGACACTGTAGTAAAACACGAACTCGCTTCTTCTGCATATAACAAACGCCGCGAGTCATGCGAAAACGCCTGCGCTCACATCAAGGCTAATCATCCTGAAGTGAATTTCTTGAGCGATGCTACAATGGCAATGCTCGACGAAGTGAAAGCAGAAATCTCTGAAGAGGATTACATGCGCGCTGTCTATGTCATCGGCGAGAAACAACGCGTCCTCGACGTATGCGCTGCTTTGGAAAAAGGCGACTACGAGACAGTTGGCGACAGAATGTTCGGCACTCACTACGGCATGAGCAAGGAATATGAAGTAAGCTGCGAAGAACTCGACTTCTTGAACGACATCGCTAAACAATGCGGCGTGACAGGCTCTCGCGTCATGGGCGGCGGATTCGGCGGTTGTACAATCAACCTCGTAAAAGAAGAATTATACGACAACTTCATCGCTACAGCAAAGAAAGAATACCACGCAAAATATAACCGCGAACCTAAGGTTTATGATGTAGTCATTTCTGACGGAGCGAGACGTATTAAATAAGTCAACAAGACTACAAGACTACAAGACTACAAGACTACAAGTAGAGACGCATCGATTACACCAATGAAATTAACAATATGTAATTGACACGTCTCTGATAAATAGAAATTAAAAATTGCTGTGAGCTATGAGCAGCGAGTTGTGAGCAGAGGCTCGTAGCTCGTAGCTCATGGCTCAAAGCAAAAAATCATAAAAGATAAAGAAAATGAAACCAACATTATTAGTATTAGCAGCGGGAATGGGTTCTCGTTACGGCGCATTGAAACAGATGGACGGCGTTGGTCCTAACAACGAGGCTATCTTGGATTATTCAATCTACGATGCTAAAAGAGCTGGCTTTGGCAAGGTTGTATTCGTGATTCGCAGAGACTTCGCTGAGGCTTTTGAAAAAGTAAACAACACAGAACGCTTCGGCATTCCTGTAGAATATGTATATCAAAGCATCGACGCTCTTCCTGAAGGTTTTTCAGTACCAGAAGGCAGAGAGAAACCTTGGGGCACTTGCCACGCTGTTCTCATGGCAGCCGACACCATCAAAGAGCCATTCGCTGTCATCAACGCTGACGACTTCTACGGCAAAGAGGCTTACGAAGTGATGGCAAAATATCTCACCGAATGCGAAGGCAAAAGAGGCGCTTACAGCATGGTGGCTTATAAATTGAGAAACACATTATCAGAATTCGGAACTGTTTCAAGAGGCGTCTGCACTCAAGACGAAAACAATTACCTCAGGACTATTGTCGAACGTACTTCTATCGCTAAGACTGAAGACGGCGCTGCCTTCACAGATGAAGAAGGCTCTCACCCACTCGACTTAGACACTTTGGTGTCAATGAATTTCTTCGGTTTCACCCCTGACTTCTTCGAACACTCAAAAGAAGGTTTCAAGAAATTCTTGGAAGGTCCAGCACAAACCAATATCAAGGCAGAGTTCTTCATTCCTTTGATGGTCAACAACCTCATCAACAGCGACGAAGCTAAGTTGAGAGTCTTGTCAAGCGACGCTGCTTGGTTTGGCGTGACATATAAAGAAGATAAACCTGATGTAGTGGCAAAAGTACAGTCCCTCATCAACAGAGGCGTTTATCCTAATCAGCTTTGGGCTACGAGCAGTGAGCAATGAGCCAAGGCTAATGAAATAAACATTTGAAATAAAATTAGCTGTGTGTTAAAAGTCAAAGCACAAGCTCACTACTCATAGCTCACAGCTCATAGCAAAATAAAAAATCATGAACATCGAAAGAATAGAACACGGAACATTGGAAGATGGCGGTGCTATCTATGTTTACAGACTCACTAACGCTAATGGTGCAAGTGTGACATTATGTAACATCGGCGCTGGCATCGTTTCTATCGTGGTTCCAGATAAAGACGGTAAGATGACTGATGTCGTCCTTGGTTACAAAGATTTAAAATCTTATATCGGCGACGGTCCTTGCGCTGGCAAGGTTCCAGGTCGTTTTTCAAATAGAATCAAGGAAGGCAAATTCAGCATCGACAGCAAAGAATTCCAGTTAGTCCTTAACACCGGTGACGGCAAACATCATCTTCATGGTGGTAACGACGGATTCGCTAACCAGCTCTGGTGCGGAGAAATCAATGAAGACGGCAACGTTGAATTCACTTATTTCTCAGAAGAAGGCGAATGCGGCTATCCTGGCGAACTTCTCGCAAAAGCAGAATACCACTGGAGCGACGACAACGAACTCACTCTTACATTAAAAGCAGAAAGCAGCGAGCCAACAGTCGTCAACCTCACCAACCACGTTTATTTCAACTTGAAAGGCGAAGGCAACGGCAATATCTTAGACCATAATCTGGAACTTTACGCAAGCAACTATCTCCCTGCAACAGAAGAATTGATTACAACCGGCGAAATTGCTACAGTGAAAGACACTCCTATGGATTTCACAGAAGGCAAACTCATCGGCCGTGACATCAAAGCTGACTTCCCTGCTTTGGTAAATGGCAAGGGTTATGACAGCTGCTGGGCTAACGACAATTATAATAAAGGTGTGATGAACCCAGCCGCCACATTAAGCAGCGAGGCATCAGGCATCAAAGTCGATATCATGACAACACAGCCAGGCGTTCAGATTTATACCGGTAACTGGTTGAGCGGCTGCCCAGAAGGAAAATGCGGCAAGTCATACGAAGACTATGAAGGCGTTGCATTAGAATGTCAAGCCTTCCCTGACGCACCAAACAAAGCTAACTTCCCTAGCGCAGTATTACGTCCTGGAGAAGAATATAAAGAAGTAATTAAATTTAAATTTTCAACATTATAAAAAAATTAAAGAAATGGAAAAGAAACAAGGTAATTTTTTGGCAATCATCGTGATGATTCTTTTGTTCGGTATGATTTCATTCGTGACAAACTTAGCATCACCGATGGGCGACATTTTGAAAAATCAATTCAGCGTCGCTAACTGGATGGGTACATTAGGTGTTTTGGCTAACTTTATTGCTTACGCAGTGATGGGTATTCCTGCAGGTAATATGTTGCAAAAATACGGTTACAAGAAAACTGCTTTGGCAGCTGTCACAGTAGGTTTCGTAGGCGTTGGCATCCAGACAATTTCAGGTACTATCGACAGCAACACAGCTTTCGGTGTTTATCTCCTCGGTGCTTTCATCGCAGGTTTCTCAATGTGTATGTTAAACATCGTTGTCAACCCAATGCTTAACAAACTCGGCGGCGGCGGCAACAGAGGCAACCAACTCGTACAAGTCGGTGGTTCATTTAACTCATTGATGGGTACAGCATGTATCTTCTTGACAGGTGTTTTCGTTCCTAGCATCGTTGACGCTAAAATCAGCCAAGTATTCCCATTGATGTTCATCGCATTAGGAATCTTCGCTTTAGCATTCCTCGTCATCTCAATGACAGACATCCCAGAAAACCCAGCACAAAAAATCGAGAAAGGTGCAAAAGAACAATACGGACCAATGTCATTCCGTCACTTCGTATTTGGCGCTATCGCTATCTTCATCTATGTTGGTGTTGAAGTTGGTATTCCAAACGTATTGCAAAAATGGTTACAAAACGGCGGTTTGAACGTTGCTACAGGTGCTGAAGCTATCGCTGGTACAGTTACAGCTACATACTGGTTATTGATGCTCGTCGGTCGTTTGGCAGGTGCAGCATTAGGTGCAAAGGTTTCAGCAAAAGCAATGTTGACAGTAGCATCAGGCATCGGTTTCATTTTCGTTGCATTGGCAATCTTCTTAAACCCATCAACAGTTGTCGGTCTTCCAGTATTCAAAGGCACAGAAGGCTTTGGCATCGCACAAGTTCCAGTCAATGCAGCATTGTTAGTATTATGCGGTCTCTGCACATCAGTCATGTGGGGCGGCATCTTCAACTTAGCTGTTGAAGGTCTCGGCAAATACACAGAAAGAGCTTCTGGTATCTTCATGGCATTGGTTTGCGGCGGTGGTATCTTGCCATTCGTACAAAACCTCGTCGTTGACTTGAGCGGCAACTACTTAGTAAGCTACTGGGTTGTTGCAGCAGGTCTCGCATTCTTGTTGTTCTACGCATTAGTAGGTTCAAAGAATGTTAACAAAGACATTCCTGTAGAATGATAAATGGCTAAAGGCTAAAGTTTGTAATTAGCTTTTATAATAAGTTATAATTGGAGAGGAGAAAAGTTTTAGTTTCTCCTCTTTTTTTTTGTTTAAGGAATTGAATTTGTACTTTAATGAGTTAAAGTATTGCAGCATATTTCCTTATGTTTTCAAGGCGTTGTACAAATGACGAGTCTTGTTTTGCTGTAAACATATTGTATTCAAGCTGAACTTTCATAAGCAAGCTTGCACTAATACCTAAAGCAGCTTCAAACAACATAGCTGTTTGTGTTGTAAGCGGCCTTCGACAATTCAAAATATCATTAAGAATTTTGTAAGAAATACCCATTTGTTTAGCAAGTTTTGTTTGCTTAATATTACGATACTCCACTTCTTCTTTTAGCATTTCTCCTGGATGAATAGGACGTTGACATATATGATTACTCATTTTATTTTATTTATAATGGTTTGACAATTCCAAAATATTGCAAATAGTAATAATTGTTTCATAAGAAATTTGTTCAACAATGAATTCTATTCGATATTGGTCATTCACTCTGATTGAAGATATACCAGCCTTATCTCCTTTCAAAACTTCATAATTAAGCGAATTGATTGGAAAAAGCTCTTCAATACAACTTGCTTTTTCGAGCATCTTTATGCGAAGTTGGTATTTTGCTACAATTTGTGGTTGGAAACGATGTTTTTTATCCGATGTCTTACCTACTTCATATAATTCTCTAAGATATTCTTTTTCAAAGTTTATTTCCATATTTGGTTACTTGTTCTGTTTGCAAAGATAAAAATATTTCAAAAATATTCCACTAAAAAAGTGGATTTTTTGTGGAATTTTTATTTTTATACAAAACTACAGCCATCTTATCCTTTTGTCAAGAGTTCACAAAGGAAAAATTTCATTTTTAACAATTTTTAACATAAAATATGTGAAATATTAAGAAATGATGTTAAGGATTTTTAGGAAGACAACGGACAACAGTCAACGGACAACAGACTTTCTCCATAGTGCCTGAACCTGTCGAAGGCAATTTCTCTGTGTATCTCTGCGTCTTTGCGAGAGTTTTTTTTAAGTCAACAAGACTACAAGACCACAAGACTACAAGTTTTAATTAGGAATTGAAAGTTGAAAATTTGTAGAGACTCTAAGTTTGCAGCGTGAAAATAAGTGAGTGGAAAATATACTAAAAAGTATATAAGTTCCGAAGACTTATCGAAAACACATCAGTTTCTATTACCTTTGCTGTATGAAGGAACAGGACTGATGGCAAGGAGG
>JAZUCH010000070.1:0-10796 GCA_045639025.1 Bacteroidales bacterium | reverse complement strand
ACTCTCATGGGGTATGGTTCACCCAGACGTTATCTCAGTACAAGCTATGTTGAAAGACGCTGGTTTCTTAGTAAAAGACATCGACATGAACGCATATATGGAAGCTCGCGCAATGACACAAAGCTTCATCGACGACTTCTTGGGCTACTGGATTGACCCACGTAACCGTTACCTCAACTCATTGATGTTAGGCTGCGGTCTCCCTGGTGGTATGATGGGCTCACTCATGGCTGACCTCAAAGGTGTTCACGCTGCTATCAACATGAACCTCAAAAATAAAGGTGAAAAAGAACTCACAGAAGACGAACTCCTCGTTCAACTCTTCGACGAAGTACAAAATATCTGGCCTAAACTCGGTTACCCTCCATTGGTAACTCCATTCAGCCAATATACAAAGAACATCGCTTTGATGAACCTCTATTCATTAAGCAAGGGCGATGCTCGCTACGAAAATTCTATCGACCCTGCTGCATGGGGCATGATTTTAGGTAAGGCTGGTCAATTACCTGGCAAATTAGACCAAGAAATCATCGACTTAGCTAAGAAAAAAGGCTTAGAATTCTTCGAAGGTAATCCACAAGACAACTATCCAGATGAACTTCCACGTTTCCGCAAGGAAATGGAAGAAAATGGCTGGGATCTCGGTCCAGACGAAGAAGAACTCTTCGAATTTGCAATGCACGAAAAACAATATCGTGAATATAAATCAGGCGAAGCTAAACGTCGTTTCAACCAAGAGTTAGAAGAAAAGATGAAGGCTAAGTTTGAAAAAGCTGGCGGCGAAGCTAAGATTCCAGATTTAAGAGCATTACGCCATCCAAACGCAGAACCAATCGTGGCTCCTGTCGGCGGGAGAATCTTATGGGACATCGACTTCAACGACAAGTCTACAACTCCTGCTCCAGGTACAGTATATAAAGAAGGTGATATCGTTGCACAAATCCAAGCTCCTTATGGTCAAGAACCAGTCGTAGCTTTATGGCCAGGTAAGATCGTTGAAGCTGTTGCTCAACAAGGTCAACTCGTACAAAAAGGTGAAACAATCGCTTTCATTGAAAAATAAGACTACAAGTCAACAAGACTACAAGACTACAAGACTACAAGTAGAGGCGCCACTAATGTGACGCCTCTCTTTTTTATCAACGAAATCATTTCTCATCCACGAAACTGCACAAATCTTTCACGAAATTTCTTTAGTGTATGTTTAGTGTTCTTTCGTGGATTATCATTTCTCATCCACAAAACTGCACGAATTTTTCACGAAATATCTTTAGTGTCTGTTTAGTGTTATTTCCTGGATTATCATTTCTCATCCACGAAATCGCACGAATCTTCTCGAAATTTCTTTAGTGTACGTTTAGTGTCCTTTCGTGGATCATCATTTCTCATCCACTAAACTGCACGAATCTTTCACGAAATCTCTTTAGTGTATGTTTAGTGTTATTTCGTGGATTATAATTTCTCATCCACGAAACTGCACGAATCTTCACGAAATCTCTTTAGTGTACGTTTAGTGTTATTTCGTGGATTATCATTTCATATCCACGAAACTGCACGAATCTTCTCGAAATCTCTTTAGTGTCTGTTTAGTGTTATTTCGTGGATCATTATTTCTCATCCACGAAACTGCACGAATCTTTCACGAAATCTCTTTAGTGTATGTTTAGTGTTATTTCGTGGATCATCATTTCTCATCCACGAAATCGCACGAATCTTTCACGAAATTTCTTTAGTGTTTGTTTCGTGTCCTTTCGTGGATTATCATTTCATATCCACGAAACTGCACGAATCTTTCACGAAATCTCTTTAGTGTATGTTTAGTGTTATTTCGTGGATTATAATTTCTCATCCACGAAACTGCACGAATCTTTCACGAAATCTCTTTAGTGTCGGTTTAGTGTCCTTTCGTGGATCATCATTTCATATCCACGAAACTGCACGAATCTTTCACGAAATCTCTTTATGTCGGTTTAGTGTTATTTCGTGGATCATCATTTCTCATCCACGAAACTGCACGAATCTTTCACGAAATTGATTTTCAATGAAAAACCACATTACTACATCACCCCAACAACTTGTTGTCTTGTAGTCTTGTTGACTTGTAGTCTTTTTCTCAGGGCGTTCCGGCGAAGCCGTCGGGCTTTCCGCTATATCTTTGCTCGCTTAAATTCCACCTCACTCAAAAATTCCCGTTGTCCGTTGTCCGTTGTCCGTTGTCCGTTGTCTGTTGTCTGAAAAAGCTCGCAAAGGATGCCGCTCCAATCCCTAACGCAAAAGGCTACGAGTAATGAACTGCGAACTATGAGCAAAACTGCTCACAACTCATAGCTCATGGCTCATAGCCAATTTTCAACTATTTTAAACTTTTCCTAAAACTCTAAAGTTCTCAAAAATCCGTGTATCTCTTCTTTCGATGCGTTAATGTCGAATACTTTCGTAGGTTTAAGATAGAAAATTTCTTTGTTTTCCTTGAAGCGTCTCTCGCCGCCACCTGTTATATTAAGCATGATGACAGCGTCCTTTTCCACCTTATTATTATTAACAGCTTGTATCAACGATGCTGTCGCCACTGCTGCTGCAGGGTTGATGTCGATGCCTTCAAATTCTTCAAACATACGACTTGCCATTTCTGCCTCTTCATTAGTGACCGCAAAGAAATCACCGTCGGTGTCTTTCATGGCGTCGTACAATCCTCCTGCAATTGAATAAGGAGGCTTGCGGTTGGTGAGCACCTTGGCCACTACAGTGTTAGCATCAAGACGAGCCTGGTCGTTATCGTATGGTAACATATCACGAGAGTCTTGTTTCCAAGCATCATACATTGGCAAGAAAGGAGCGTTTTGTGACACATAAATCTTAGCCTTGTTGTTACCGAAACGGCCGTCTTCAATGAAGCGAAGGTTTGCTTCCCAAGCAGCGATAGCGCCTGTGCCGCTTCCTACAGCCTGGAAATAATAGTCTGGAATTCTGCCGATGTAAGTCACTGCCGACAACATTGTCGTTGCCATTCCATCACGACGAGCAATGTTCTTGGCACCACCTTCAGCGAAGAAACCATCAAGTTCACATGCTATGTTACCAAGATTTATCGCATCAAAATAATCACTTCCTGATTTCGTTGCCAACACCTTAACACAAGGATTAAGAGGTTTCTCAAACCAAAGAGCGTTGAGGTTGTCTTCAGGAATTGTCAATAACAATTTGATGTTGTTATCAGAACAAACCTGAGCGAAAGCACGTGCAGTGTTGCCAGCCGATGACACCACAATGACCTCATCTTTTTTATCTTCTCCAAGACGTGCACAGATAGAATATGCCTCCGTCTCTTTGAAAGAACACGTGCGCATATTAGCGCCTATTTCAGGATAATAACCATTGAAAGTGATATATAAATTCTTCAAACCCAACTTCTCTGCCAATGCTTTACTCTTATAAGTGATAGGTTTGGCATCGCATTGCAACTGACGTTTTATTGGGAGCCAGTCGGCATAGCAATAAAGTCCGTTATTTTCTTCTTTTACTTCAAGTTGTTTTTTAGCATAATCTGCACGGATAAGACTAGGTTTTTCCTCCCCTTTGAAATCGAGCATCCAGCCTGAGTCGTCACAGACATTTCCTGTCGCTACCGACTTTATTTTATATTCTGTAGGATTAAACATTTCTATCATTTTTAACATTAAGTTGCAAAGATAAGAAAAAGTAAAAATATTTACTAATTCATAATCCTTTTTAAGAAAAAAAACTCTAATTGTTTGAGAATAAAAGCATATCTTTGCAGCAATTTTTATCAAGTAATTTTTTCATGAAAAAACATTTATTCTTTGTTATAGCATTATTGCTATCAGTAACGATTTTTGCTCAAGAAAGAGCATTCATCGTCAATGAATCATTCAATTCGTCATCAATGCCAAGCGGCTGGTATTTCACAGGCGAAGGCTCTGAAAACTTTGAAGTCAGGACTTCAAGCAATGCTGGCGGCGACCCAAATGAATTGTACTTCAAGAGCATTCCCATCGTAACAAATGGAATTCATTTAGTGATGGCTACAGCCAACCTAACCAACGTAAGCGAACTCGGACTTTCATTCAAACATTATCTGAACAACGACCAGTTGAGCAGCACCATCGGTTTCGCCACATCATCCGACAATGGAGCGACTTGGAACACAGGATGGTCACAGACATATTCCAACGCCGCTTCAACAGGACAATACGAAATCAACGAGACATTCAGCACTCCTGACATGGGTAAAAACAACGTTTTGATTTGTATGTTTTATGAAGGCAACACTTACAACTTCAACAAATGGTATTTCGACGACATCTGCATCTTTACACAAGGCGGAGGTGAAGGCGGCGCCGATCTCCAGATGTCTGCTATCAATGTCAACAGCATCGTTCCTGCAGGAATGGTTGACATCAGTTTCACAGTGAACAATACTGGCGAAGAAACAGTGACATCTTTCGAAGCAAGCTACGAGATTGACGGATACGAGACAGTAACAGAGACTTTCGCGACAAATCTCTCTCCTTCCAGCAACAAGCAATTCACATTCCAGACACAGGCAGGTCTTATTGCAGGAACACATAATTTAAAGGTTAATATAGTGAGTGTCAATGGAGCTGACGACGCAGAACAAAGCAACAACAGCTTAACAAAAGAAATCAAGACATATATCAAGACTATTGAAAGAACTCCTATGATTGAGCATTTCTCAAGTTCAACATGCCAGCCTTGCGTCGGCGTTGACTATGCTATGATGGAACTGACAGAAAACAATCATGGAAAATACACATATACAAAATATCCTGTCAACTGGCCTGGTTTAGGCGACCCTTACGCAATTCCTGACTGCATTGTAAGAAGCGACTATTACGAAGTTTATACAGTACCAAGCATAGCTCTCGACGGTCAGGTTAAATCAAGCGCAATAACTCAATCAGAGTTAGATGAAAGATTCAACTCAACATCATACGTTGACATCGTAGGTTCTTTTAAAGTTGAAGGCAACACTATCAATGTGATAGCTGATGTCATATCATATATCGACCTTCCTAATGTAAAAATGTTCTTATCTATAAACGAAAAGACAACAACAGGCAATGCAAGCAGCAACGGAATGACAGAGTTCCATCATATCTTCCTGAAAATGTTAGGAAATATCAATGGCATCGAGACAAACCTCAACGCCGGTGAATACCAACGTTTCGAATTCTCTTTCGATATGACTGAAACTCACATGGAAGAAATCAATGACTTAGAAGTGGCAGCTTGGGTACAGACTTACGACTCAAAAGAAATACACAACAGCCATTATTTATATGAATATACAGAACATCCTTATCCAGCACAAAACCTTCAAGTTGAAGATAACTCAATAAGCTGGGAAGCACCTGAAAACGGCAATCCTGAAGGATATAATCTATATATCAATAATGAGTTGGTCATCAACAATGAAAATGTATTGTCATACACAATTCAAGAGACAATAACTATCACTTCTGTGGAAGTTGTTGCTGTTTATGACAACAAAACATCTATCGGATTAACAAATGCCATCACAACAACATGCGATACTCCACAAAACGTTTCTGTGACTGGCGATGAAGAAAAAATGGAAATCTCTGTTTCATGGGATGCTGTTGACGGCGCAGAAGAATACCAATTATATCGCAACGGAACATTATTGACAACTGTTTCATCATCAGAATATACCGACACTGAAATTGAATCAGGAACACAATATTGCTATAACGTAAGAACTTATTGCGGTGAAGGCAACTACTCCGGATTCTCTGCAGAAGCATGTACACAAGTAGGGGAATCAGAACCAGATGACCCTGAAGACCCTGATACAATTGATGAGTTTGAAAACAGTTTAATGATTTATCCAAATCCAGCGAACGACTTTGTCAAGCTATCAGCTGTCGGATATCAGCTTTCAGCAGTTAAGATTTACAATTACTTAGGAATATTAGTTGATGAAATCAAAGCAAATTCTGACGAAATAGAAATCAACGTATCAAATTACAATAGCGGAGTTTACTTCGTTGAGATAAATACAGATAAAGAAAATAGTATTATAAGAATAATTAAAAAATAAAGACGCAGAGTCGCAAAGACACAAAGACGCAAAGAATAAAGCTCTGTGTCTTTATGTCTTTGAGTCATTGTGTCTTTCAAAATCAAATCATCATGAAAAAAACTTTACTACTTACAATCGCATTATTGCTTTCAACAGCAATGTTTGCTCAGAACAGAGCAATCCTTTTGAATGAATCATTCAACACTTCAGGCATGCCAGCAGGATGGGCAGTCTATGGCGGCGGCAACAACAGCTGGACAGTACAGAACACCAACAGAGCGGGCGGCATGCCATGGGAAATGGAATTTTTCTGGGAACCACAATTTGAAGGGACCTCATATCTTTCAATGGGTTCTTTCGACATGACTAACATCCCATCATTCGTTATGTCATTCAAACATTATTACGAAAATTATCAAAACCAATCAACTATCGGCATCGCTACTTCTTCCGATGGAGGCGAAACTTGGAACTCAGGATGGTCAAAGACTTTCTCAGAGACAGGACAATTCGTAGAAAACGAAATCATAACAACAAGTGATATGGGCAAGGAAAATGTCATGGTCGCTCTTTATTTTGAAGGAGATTCCTACGACATCAACTACTGGAGCTTCGACGATTTCATGATTTATTCTCAAGAAGAAAACGACGTTAACATCGTCAGCTTCGACTTAAGCGAAAACTTAGGCGTAGGTAAGTCAGAAGTAAAATTCACCGTGTCTAACCTCGGCACCGCAACAGTTGAATCTATCGAAGCTAGCTACCAACTTGAAGGTTCAGACATCAATGTCACAGAAACATTCGAAACAGAAATAGAGTCATACGATTCAAAACAATTCACATTTGAAATGCCTGTTACTTTATTCCCAGGCGAATACACAATGACACTTAACGTCAGCAAAGTCAATGGCAGCGACGACCAAGACATGAACAACAACAGTGTTACTCAAAACGTTACTGTTGCATACGGTTCTGTTGGAAGAACAGCGTTCATCGAACACTTCTCAAGCTCAACATGCTATCCTTGCGTTTTCGTTAACCAAGACATGGAAGCACTCACAGCTGCTAACCCTGGCAAATATACTTACGTCAAATATCCAATGAACGGACCAGAAACAGGCGACCCTTATTACACCAACGAATGCGGAACAAGAAGAAGTTATTATAATGTCAACGCTGTCCCAACAATGTTCTTAGACGGCAAATCAACATTAGCACCTCAGACACAATTAGACTTAGACCAAAGCTTGAGTCAATCAACATTTGTCAACATACAAGGAGCTTTCAATGTTGAAGGCAACACTATCAATGTAACAGCCGACTTCATGGCATATAGCGACATCGCTAACGCAAAAGCTTATATTGCAGTCAATGAAAAGACAACAACAGGCAATGTCGGAACAAACGGCGAGAAAGAATTCCATCACATTATGATGAAGATGTTAACATCAGCACAAGGCGAGTCAATAAGCATCAACGCAGGTGAGATACATCATTTTGAATACTCCTTCGATATGTCATCAACACATGTTGAAGAAATGAACGACCTTGAAGTAGCGATGTGGTTACAAAACCCTACTAATAAAGAAGTATATAACAGCAAGTTCGCTATGGAATATACCGAACATTTATACGCAGTTGAAGATTTGTCAGCTGTAATTGGTGGTGATGCTGTTGATTTCTGTATAGCTTGGCACAAACCAGAAAAAGGCAACCCTACAGCTTATAACGTATATCTCGACGGAGAATTATTCTTAGAAAATTACACCGATACATATTTTTCCAGCTATTATGAAAATTATCATGGAGAACTCCTCGATTATTTAACAGATGGCAACCAACATATTGTTGAAGTAGTTGCAGTATATGAAAACGGTACTTCTGTTGGTTCAGCTGTTCTTGTCACAGAAGAAACTAACGTCAGCGAAATGACAGAAAACAACATCAGCGTTTATCCTAACCCAGCGAAAGACTTTGTAAAGCTATCAGCCGTCAGCGGTCAGCTATCAGTAGTTAAAATTTACAACTGCTTAGGAATGATGGTTGAAGAAATTGAAGTCAATGCTAATGAAGTTGAAATCAATATTTCAGAATACAACACAGGTATTTATTTCATTAATATTCAAACAGAAAACGGAAACCTTGTAAAGAAGGTTGTTAAGAAATAAGAATTTTTGAAGGATAAGAGGGACTATAGGGACAGAGTTAAGATACTCTCAACTCTTTAGCCCCTATAGTCCCTCTTTAACTCTAGTCCTCTTTTTCTGAATTTCTAATAAAAAATATTATGAAAAAAGCCATACTACTTGCAATAGCATTATTATTTTCTACAATGATGTTCGCTCAGAACAGAGCGATTTTATTGAACGAGACTTTTGATTCTTCATCACTTCCAGAAGGATGGACGACTTCAGAAACAGGCGCAGAAAACTGGGTCATTTCACAGACCAACATCGCAGGAGGTTCCGCCAACGAACTCGCCTTGACTTGGTGGCCAATCTTGACAGGTCTCTCCAGAGTGATAACAAATCCTATCGACCTCAGCGACGTCAATGAGGTTGTTGTCAACTTCAAACATTATCTCGACAACCAAATCAACGAATACACACTCGGCATCGCAACATCATCCGACAACGGCAGCACATGGAATATCGGCTGGTCGGAGACTTTCGGAACAACAGGAAGCTACGAAGTGTATCAGCTCATCTCAACTCCAGACATGGGAAAAGACAACGTTCTATTCTCAATATTCTACGAAGGAGCATCATACACCATGAACGGTTGGTATTTCGACAATTTGCAAATCAGCACACAAGACAACCTCGACTTGGAAATTGTCAGCATCGATGTTCCAGAGATGATAAACTACGGATACAATGAGATTTCATTTACCGTACAAAATATGGGCTCAACAACGATAGAATCAATAGAAGCTACATTCATCGACTTCTTCAACGATGAAAATGTGATATCCCAGACTTTTGACGTTAATATAGAATCATTAGAAAAACAAGAACTTACATTCTCGGAGAGCATCTTCCTTTCTCCAGGAACATACGTCATGCCAATTGAGATTGTCAGTGTAAACGGAGCAACCGACAGCGATGCTGACAACAATTATATGGAAAAAGATTTGAATGTCGGAATGGGTTATGCTCAGAAGATTCCAATGATAGAACATTTCTCAAGCTCAACATGCGGACCATGCGTCAATGCCAACGCCATGATGCTGGAGATAACCAACGCCAACCCTGGCAAATACACCTACACCAAATATCCAGTCAACTTCCCTGGTACAGGCGACCCTTATTATTTCAACGAAGTAGCAGGACGAGCAGGTTATTATCAAGTTGACGCTGTTCCAATGTTATACCTCGACGGCATCTGGCAAGAATACACCATCGTGACACAAGAAGCATTGGATGCAAGTTACGCAACACCTTCTGTCGCCAACGTAAGAGGAGCTTTCAATGTTGAAGGCAACGTAATCAATATCACTGCCGACTTCATGTCATATATCAAAATGGAAAATGTGAGAGCATTTGTAACCGTCAACGAGAAAGTCACTACCGGCAATGTTGGTTCAAACGGAGAGACAGAATTCCGTCATATTTTCATGAAAGCATTAAATTCACCTACAGGTAACGTAATGGACATCAACGCAGGCGAATATCAAAGATTGGAATTCACTTACGACATGTCATCGACAAACGTAGAAGAAATGGACGACCTCGAAGTCTCATTATGGATACAAAACTATGAGACAGGAGAAATATACAACAGCCATTTCGCATACGAATACACCGACCATGCTTATCCAGTAAGAAATATGATGGCCGGAATCAGCAGCGACATGAGCACATTGTCATTCGAATGGGAAGCTCCGGAAAAAGGAACACCTATAGGATACGACATCTATGTTGACGGTGTGTTGATAAAAGAAAGACACAATGCGTTGTCATATTCAACAAATAGTTTCAATGAAGAGATTCTGGATGGCAAGACACATATTGCAGAAGTTGTTGCTGTCTATGAAAACGAGATGACATCGGTAGGCGCACTGAACATCATCATCAACGACTGGGTTAATGTCATGGAAAATAAAGTCAAGGGAAACGACATCAGCATCTACCCTAACCCAGCGAAAGACTTTGTCAAGCTATCAGCGGTCAGCAGTCAGCTATCAGCAATAAAAGTTTACAACTGTTTAGGAATGATGGTTGAAGAAATGGAAGTCAACGCTAATGAAGTTGAAATCGATGTTTCAAAATATAACAGCGGAATTTATTTCTTCAATATTCAAACTGAAAACGGAAACCATATTCAAAAAGTTCTTAAAAGATAAGAACTTTTGAGGAATTCAGGAACTCAGGAACTCAGGATTTCAGGGTGGCTGGTGCCTGAGCCTGTCGAAGGCTCAATATTCGGCGCTTCGACAAGCTCAGCGACCAATAAACATGAATTTTAGAACTTTTTTAGGAATTCAGGAATTTTGGGTTTAGAGGGACAGAGGGTTTAGAGGTGGATCTCGAGGTGACAAGAGCGTATGTAGAGACGTCACTCCAGTGGAGTCTTTTAAATTGGGGAATAGAGT
Source organism: Bacteroidales bacterium (assembly GCA_045639025.1). Classification (GTDB taxonomy): domain Bacteria; phylum Bacteroidota; class Bacteroidia; order Bacteroidales; family F082; genus Limimorpha. Next base: position 117 of record JAZUCH010000070.1, on the reverse strand, counting down.
TTTTTCACAGAAAAAACATTTCGTGTGGTTTCGTGGATGGAGGATTTGAGGAATTCAGGAATTTGGGATTAGAGGTGTAGAGGTACAGAGGGATTAGAGGGGGTTTTCACATCACTT
>JAZUCH010000069.1:0-29688 GCA_045639025.1 Bacteroidales bacterium | reverse complement strand
CGTCTATTGTTTTTACCACGCACCCACTGCATGAATAGTCCGGAACAAGAAAAAAAGTATGTTTCTCATTTGGGATATTTATGTTTAAACTGTCTGCATACCAATAGAAAATTTTGGTTTCTCTTGAAAACATATCTTCTGTTTTACTTTTGTTTATCGTCTCACACGAAAACATTAAGCTACTCAAAAACAAACCAAGCAGCAGTGTGAGAGCCTTTCCATTCCTTGTTCTCTTTTTCATAAATTAGAAGTCCTTTCTCATTAATTAAATCATTAGCGGGAATAGGGTAATAATCAGTTCGTACTACTCTATGTTTTCAGTGGCTCTCGTACATTTCTATCTTCCACTGTTGTAAGCCTCCTTCCGCTTGGCTTTGGATGTTGGTTATTGTTATACATTATGTCTTACAAAAACATTCTCAAAATTACCACTAAGAATAATAGTTTCTTATTTTTTACATTCAATTACAGATATTTTTTTATTAGTCTTTTTTATTTAAACTGATTGTCAATATATTATAATATCTTAAAATAATTTTGTTTACAGACATTTTACAGATTATAACTTGTATTTTCAATGCCTTTTGCTCAATTTTTGGGGTGAAAAATTATCGAAAATAATGAGTTTTACGTCAAAATAAAAGAAACGATAAGAATTGTCAATTGATGTAATTTAAGAGCTAAATATTTGGTCTCCAGTTATTTTTTACATTTATACATTTTTATCAAGTAATAAATTATACCAATATTAAATCCTAAAAATAAAAAAAACATGGGAATTAATGTTACTGTTTTACCAATGGCATTACATATAAAATGAATTACAATATATGCTAATATAAGAGTAACAGCTATTTTAGAGAACCTGCATAAATTTATACCTAGAGTATACAGTTTATAAAAATTATTCTCATTAATTTCGATAGGGTAATTAAAAATATGTGGATATTTTTGTAAAATACTCAATCCAATATAAGTAATTATACTTATAATTGGCAGAACTATCAATATTCCTTTCCCTCCATATCCGTCAATTTTACCATAAATATTAATGTGCGTAGGAACAATTTCTGGAAGTCTATTATATAAAACTAACGGAATAAATGCTGTGCATATAATAATTATCAGCCCTAGAAATTCAACAACTTTCTCACTCGTATTAGGTTTGATTTTTGCAATAGGTCTATTCATAATCAATTTGACTTAGATTAAATTTTATTAAATTTTTAAGGTATTCTGTATCAACATTATCACCTAATAAATTTTCTGATTTCATAGTGTTGACAATTGTCTCTATATACAAATCAATTTTTTTATCAATTATTATACCAAGATTAGATAAATCATTACTTTTTAGTAACCATATATCAATTGTTGCATTATTTTGAGTTAAATAGTCGTGGTTTGGAGTTATCGAGTGATTGATTTTCCAAGACCAGGTTGTAGCCGCAGCATACACATGAAAAGTGCCAACAGCAACAACATTGCCAGCTGTGACATGTGTTACAGTAATAGCCCATACAAAAGCTGCAACTCCAACTACAACAGCTAGAGCAAAGGCAACGAAACTTGCATTTTCAGGACCTATCTGTTTTTGCAATTCTGGATTGGATTGTAAAATTTTTCTAATATTATCTACTTCAGGTCTTTTTAAACGATTGAAATATCCTTTCTCGCTACATATTCGAATAAATCCTTCCACATCATTTTTTGTTATTGCAACATTTAAATCTTTATCTGCAAAACAAGTGATAAATTCTATTAATTCATCATCCAGATTTATTTCAACATTATCAAATCCATTGCTTTCAATATAATCCTTTGGTGAATTAAGAAATGTTTGTGCAATTTGTGGATCGTAAATTATATCATTTATCAATTTTCTCAAAAAATCCATATATAAACAGATTTCTTTATCAAGATTTATCTGTATTGGTATGATTTCGCTTCTATTATAATCATCATATAGCATATTAATAACAGTAACATCTTCTTCATCATAGTACGTAATTGGTTGTTTTGAACATGATTGTAAAAATATAATAGAAGCTAATGAGCCTGCTATTATTTGTTTTGGATTAGTTTTTTGTTTCTTCATTGTTTTTAGTTTTTAACGTTTAGTTTTATCAATTTTTCTTAAAATAATGTTGTATTTTAACATAACAGATGTTATGATATCATTACAATTGTAATATATACATTGTATGTTTTTATAGTCTTTGAATATTTCGGCACATATTGCACAATTATGACCAATAAAAGTATTGTTAATACCTCTTTTTTCATATATGTACTTTAATATTTTCTGTGGGCCATCCACGAATAACCAAATCTTCATAAAGTCTTTGAACTGTCTCTCATATAAATCTTTTATTGAATGAGTTTGCACACTTCCTAATCGCATGCATGGTAAATATTCGCTTGTCAAACCACAACAAGCGAGCATATTAGAATATGGATTAATTGATATACTACTGAATAATGATTTACAGCCTTTACTTTCGTTATTATTTATTGTTAAATTGTTATAACTTATTATATTATCATTATCAAATGGAATCCAAACTCCATTTGTTATCATTAAACGATTTTTATTATTTATATCTAAATATTTTTTTAATCTTTCATCTTCGTAAAATAAACTTGACTTGAATTTTGATTTATCATGCGATTCCACATTTATTACACATGTCAGACCTAAATCAAGGGCTGCAATAGAACCATATACAATGTTATCATAACTGACCCATTCTTGATGATCATCTCCTGTGCTAAAATTAACTTCTTTTAATCCACATTTTGATAATTCCAAAAGTTTTTCTTTCGCTATTTCAGGTGATTTTGCCCAATATCCATTAGTAACCACTCTTACACTAAGTCCTATCCTTGAAGCATAATCAATTATTAAATTCAAATCATTTCCAAGTAAAAAACATTCTCCACCAGTTAATACAAGTACCTTTAAAGAATCTCCATAATGAATCATACATTCATCCACATAGTTTTCCATTTGTTTTAATGACAATCTTTTTTTAATATGTGGATTGCATTTAAAGCAGCAGTTTCTGCATGCAGCTGTACATTGATATGTGGTTAATAAAGACAATGTTTGCGGCTTGATTAATAGTTCTTCTAATTTCATCTTATATAAATTATAATTGTTCTTATCAAGATTTGTTGTGGTTGATTTTAATCAAAATTACCATTAATAATAGCAGCCTCTTATTTTTTACATTCAATTTACACAAGTATTATTTATATAAACACGCATATAAATGATAATCAATAAATAATACTAATAAGATTTACACACGTTTTACACATTCGTATTTGTACTTTCAATCTCTTTTCGTCAATTATGGGGTGAAAAATTATCGAAAATAATGAGTTTTACGACAAAAATGAAAGAAACGACAAGAATCATCAATTGATGGTTGGAGTATTTAATGATGTTTGAAAATACTGTCTGTTTATAGTATTTTTTTGTGCAGAAAAATATCAACATTATTATTACTTTCTGTCAAACTTTTCTTTCCATTTTTTCCATGCGACAACAGCATCCTGGCGTTCTTTTTCGAGCATGGCTTCCGTTTCGGGTGTGTAACCGAGAAATTCAATGTAACCTCTGTTATAGCCGGTGAGTTTGCAATGTATGCCTACATTTTCCAGTTTGTCGATTCGTTTCTGTGCAGTTCTGGCACTTGAATAGGATAACGGATAGAAGTATTTGTCTCCATTACATCCGTATGAATCCTCTCCGAGTACTACTTTCCCTTTAAGTCGTTGACTCTCATAGAAACCGAAACGGGCGTTGCCTAAAGCCTGGCGTATCGCCTTGTGTGCCGCACCTTCTGGATGTTTGAACGCTTTCGGCTTCTTGCCTTTGCAATCAAGTTTCGGCAGCTCCAATTTATATGGCTTCTTGTATGTCCCGATTCCAAGATGCAGATAGAAGTTCGTGTTGAAATAATCTGTCATATAATCGCTGTCATCGAAATTGTAAGACATCACGAAGTCATTGATATTCTTCATCACCTCCTTGGCTCTGTCGGTAATGGTGTCGTCATTATCGATATAGTAGTGGTTCACATCATGATGGAACATGACACCCTTGTCCTTTTTGAAAGCCTCAAAATCAGCTTGGATAAGGTAGATGTATATTGATTTATAATCCTGCCTTGTTACAGAAAACTTATATTTGGGATAAGTCTCTTTTATCCATTTACGGACCAACTCGACTATTTCAGGAGCGTGCTGACCGTTATAGTTGCATCCTTTCCAACGGTATTCGTTATAGACGAAGTCCGTATATTCCTTTGCGGTTGCTCCAGAATAATCGTTCTCATATCCCGAAGCATAAGCCGATGGCGTGGTGTCGTTTTTCCATATTTCGTGAAGCAGTTCAAACTCCGCATTTATTTTTCGCATGGCTTCATTACTGCCACCTTTGTCAGGATGGTTTTCCAAAGCCAGACGGCGGTATTCCTTCTTGAGTTCCGCCAATGAATTTATATTCTTGAAGTAAGCCATAATTCTTAATTATTATCATTATTGTTATCTTCCAATTGTTGCCATACCGCCTCATACATCTGTTGTAGCCAGTCGATGTTTGTCGCTCCGAGTTCATAAGGATAATGACATTCGACTTCAATGTCGGTTTCTTTCTCGTGAGCTATTACAGTCAGACTATTGTCTGTTATCCTAATGCCTGAAACTCTGCATTCTGATGGGTCATTGCTTTTGTTAAACCATATTATCCATACTGGGTCATCTTGTTCTTTAGAGAATACTATCTCATTCAATCCATGTGAATGAAGCAACAGCCTTATAGAATCTATGATGTCATTGCGAAGTGTTTCTATGCGGTAGGTGAAATTGATCTTTTTCATACATTGATATTTTTATTGTTAATGCTTATTTTTATTTATGAAGCGATAATGTTTATTTTCTTGCCAAAGAATGTGTCATATACTCCATAGACATCCTTGATTGAATATTCGTGTTGCGAGCGTTCGTAGTCAAGACGCAGACGAAAACTATATCTTTTTTTGCGTGCCTTATCCAGTCGTATTCTGACATCGCTTTTGAGTTCCATCTCTATCAGACTGCCACCGCCATACATCGAGCTGAACAGTCCGCAGGTATTGCCTTTGGGGATTATGACCTCCTTGATTTTGAAGTCGGCATCGCAGAGGTCTCTGAGGTTTACAAGCCCTATGTAGGTAAGCAGGTTGGCTCCGCAGCAGGAGTTCTCCAGTTCCTGGCAGAAATCCTCGTAGGATACTTGTTCCTTACCGTTACGACATTTTTTGTTTGGGAATTTGCCATATACATTATAGCCTTTATCCATCAGTGTTTTCTTTACTTTCGCTGGATTGAGATGAAGTGCATCTATCATATCACCAAAATAGCTTTTCATGTAACTGAAACCGCCTTGCGTTTCTATCCTGATGAAGTTTATACAATCGTAATTGGATAACATCTCCACTCTGACAGGTATGTCACTGGTGTTATTGATAAGGTCATTTATTGTTGTAGAATCATCACGTTCCAGAATTTCATCCCTTATCTCATCATCATGTTCTTCAAAGAAAGTTTCTACATCTTCCTTCTCAAACAGGTTGTTGCTTATGCAGTCGCGTTTCAATTTGTTCATGATGTCATCGGTTGACTGATATTCGGCATCATTGTAGCATTCACTCACTTTTGAACATATATCTTCGCAGCTTTGTTTTTCAATGCATTGCTGTATCAGGTCGTGATTGTTGTCGAAGTTTTCCATGTAATCTACCCATACGAGAGTATAGCTCCTATCCATCAGACTTTTGACGTATTCCATTGTCAGAGTCTTCTTTTCTTCGTGTTTATTCTTTGTGTTTTCCATGGTATTAGTTTAGTTGTAGTTATCATCCAATATCTTGAATAGAAGAGTCCGCATATCACTGATATTGTCAGACATGTCAGCGTATAGTGTGTCATCTTCAAAAATATCTTCTGGATATACCTCCACTTCAGGTTCTTCCGCTCCGTATATATCCTGATAATGCAGCACCATCATGTGCGGGTCGTCTGATGTGATGTCATATCCGAAATATTCGCTCCAGATGATGAAATGTTCTATTTCATTCTCATTGAGCATCTCAAGAGCGTCGCGTATCTCGAAGAAGTTAGGACATATCCATTCGATGTTTATAAGGTTGTCAGGGATATGTTCCCATTTCGTATATCTATATTCTGGATTTTGTTCATCTGGAAAGAGATCGGAACATGCGCATAGAAATTCATCCATATCGCTGTATTCTGACATTTGCATATTGTAGTCTCTGTATTCATTCCCGTCCATGATATGTTGGGTAGTGACGGTAATCTCTGCATTGCTTAAATCAATATATTCCATACTATTCTTTGTTTAGTCTGTTATTCTCTGGCTTCCCCAGCTGATATGTATTTTCCCTTCGCTGTCTTTTGTGCGTATCAGCAAGCTGTCTATGACCGATATTGTGATGTCGAACTCTTCGAAAATTTCCGACTGTTCCTTTACTTCGCCAGTCTTGATAAACTCGTTAAGCCGTTCTTTAACCAATACCAAAGCCATCAGGTTCTGTTCAACGGAATCCTCGTATGTGACATAATGCACATCCTTCATCTCTTTGGAATCAAGACGTATGAAACGGAAGTAGAACTGTTCCATCTTGGGTATGTTCCATTGCAGCGATTCAAGAATCACGTCATTGCAAGACGGTATGTTCACAGAACTGCTCAGACTCTGCTGTGTACAAATCAGTATGCCATTGATTGTGGAATCAAACTCCTTTACAATGCATTGTCTTTTCTTGAAGGAAACATCTCCTTTTACGACATATATAGGTCTGTCTGGAAAGCATTCACGGATATGATGCTCGTAGAGTTCCAATGCGGCTAACGTAGTACAGCCTATAGCAACCTTGCCACGTATCTTCCGTATAAGAGAATCTATATACCTTGTCTTGCTCGGATAGTCATCGCCGTAATATCCTGATATGAGATGCGGTGCAGAACATGCCTTGATGAGAAGCTTTATCTGTCGCATTAGTCTCAGACCTGCGTCTTTCTTTGTGTCGCCGGTACTGTTGTAATATAGTTCGCATATACGGCAGAACTCTTCTATGATGACACGATAAACTTCGTGTTCGCCTTTTGAAGGACTTACGGTATGTGTACGTATCCGATATTTCTCACCAGCGAAGTCTCGGAACTTACGGGTTATGATTGTCTTTCCGATGAGTTCGAATAGTTCTTCCTTGTTATAGATGTCCTGATTCTGCTTTTCTATGCCAAAGACTGTTGCCTTGCCTGGACAGTGACATGATTTGAACAGGATATGACCTCTTAAAGCAGGGAAGGGTTCACCGTAATGAGGATTGTTTTCGCATTCAATTGCCTTATCCTTGTTCTCGTGATATATGCTGTTGCACCAGCAGGTCATATTGACTGAATTATTATATAGCAGTTCGAACTGGCTGTATAATTCGGCAATATTGTTGCGTGTTGTAGTTCCTGTATCGAGAATCTTGTATTTGAGTCTGCGAAACACTGACAATATATGTCTTGTACGCTGAGAAGATGGATTGGTTATTTCATCTGATTCGTCAAAAATAAGGCATAGCTTTCTTGAAGAAAGTTTAACGAAACGCATAAGATCTCGCTTTAATTTTCCGACCATGGAGGTGGAGATTAGGAGAAATATTCCTTTTGGCACATTCTCGAGGTCTTTATATGTGCGTATCACCTGATATTGCTCCTTATTGACTGAAAGGAACGGAGCCCATGTCATATTGGTGGCAATGGCAGGTGAAAGAATTATTACATTACGAACCTTGCCGTATTTGAGCAGATACTTGGCTCTATGATATACAGCGGCAGTCTTGCCGGAACCTTGCTGCCAGTTGAGAAGCGCATACTTTTTCTGTAGTACGAGATTGATGTCATGTTTCTGCAGTCTTGTGAATTCGCATCTTTCTCCGTCTTTGTTCATGAATGAGGCATTGTCGAGGTATTCAGCGAATGAATCTTCGGTTTGCATATCTGAAAAAATCTGGTTCTGAATTATATGCTCCAACTGTTTACGACGTATGATTTTATGTGCAGTACGTATTTGTTTCATGTTTTCTTCAGTTACAGATTCTGGCATTGGAAGCGTACCATGACCTAGTATCAAGTTATTTATGCTTGCTGACCTATGCTCTGTTTTGTCGAGCAGTCGGGGAGCATATTGCTTTAGTTTGAACCCGTATGATGTCTTGACCAATGCAATTTCCTTACGTGGAATAACATTCTGTGATGTGATATATTTGCGTATGGTGGCAAGCACTTTGGCAGTGGTCAGTTTCTTGCGTTCCCATTCCTTCATCTGTTCGTTGGTGGCATTCTCGGGCGGCTTCTGATTGCGGAATTTGGTGACAAGAGCTGTTGCTTTATCTATATGCTTGTTGAGTCTTTTATGAGCCTTCAACTCGTACATATACTTGGCGAGCTTGTACTCGAAGTGTTCCAACTCCTCCTTGTCTATGCGGTTGGTCTCACGCATAAGGTCAAGACGCAGGCGGTGCTTCATCTCACGGGCTCTCTTCACACGCTCCTTGAGTTCTGCCATAGAGACGAACTCATCGGTATTGTAGGGGGTCATCTCTATATGCTGTGAGCGACGCAGGAAAACCATTATCTTGGTGTTGAAGTTATCTACACCTACCGATGTAAAGGCGTGCGGCGATAATCTTGTCTGTCCGATAAAGGAGAAGTATTCGTTTACTCTTGAGACACGGCTCTTCTCCCAAAACTCATTCTGCATAAAAGATGCAGGAACGATGATCATCAGAAAGCCTGCGGGATTGAGCAGATGGTATGCTTTGTCGATGTAATACTCCTGCGATAGTCGGAAGTCGAACTTCAGATTGAAGGGAGGATTACCGATGATGGCATCAAAATGTTGTTCCGGACGATACTGCTGTATGTCGCATTTTTCTATATGGGCATCAGGATATAGATATTTTGCGACAGATATAGCCTTGCCGTCAATGTCAAATCCGTAGGCGTTATGTTGATTGGGCAGATGGTTGAAAAAATTACCCATGCCGCAGCACATGTCAAGAATCATTTCTGATGAAGCTGGTGAGAGTATGTCTACCATGTCCCTGCATATTTCATGTGGCGTGAAGAACTGTCCCATCTCGAACTCCTTCTTCGCTTCTGCGTACTCATGGTAGCTGGCGAAGTCCGACTGTTTGAGGTTGTGCAGTCCTCCCATGCCTGTATAGCAGTTATAGATGCTTTCGGCAGGAATCATGTCCTTGCCTGAATTTATGGCAAATAGTATCTTTTCGTTGATTTCAGCGCGTTTGCCTTGCGGTATCTGTTGCGGTATTATGGCGTACATGGTTTGATGATTGATTGTGTGAAAATGAAAGACACTCCGCAAGCATAGCCTACGAAGTGTCATGTGTCTTGAATTCTTATCAGTTTTCGTCCTTTAGTTTGATTTCACTTAGTCTCAATCGCTTGAAACAGTTTTCGGCCGCTGCACTGTCCTTGAACTTGACGTCAATGCGCCCGTTAGCGTAAAACTTGATTTCCGTAGCATTTGATGTTGTCAGTTCATACCATCGGGAGATGTCGACATTACGGGTGTCAAGTCCCATAATAATACCTATACTTCCGCATAGTGTATCGTCCGCGCCAAAGGCGATGCCTTCACAGAATCTGCTAACCTTATTATCGGTTTCGTATGCGAAATCATATTCCTTGTAGTATTCATAATGTATCGAATCCCAGGTAACGATGTCGGGGAAGATGATTTTGTCCTTCTTTTGTTCAGGCTTCACCTTGCTCCAACAAGAAGGTCTTACAGTATTCAGGAATCGTTTGATCAATTCCTCTTCGGCAGTGTCACGGAAACTCCTGCCTCCGAGATGTTCGATGACCATATCGATGTAGGTGCTATAGACCGGACGGAAGCCCATCTGGAGAGTTTTCTCATTGATCTTTGGAGTTTCTACCGATACATTGTATGTGTTGTTGAAGTAGCCGATGATACGGTTGATGAAGTTCTGTACCGCGCTATAATTCTTGCCTACAAGTTCATTCATAATCTGGAACGGCTTGAACTCGTGGTGTGTGTAATCCTCCTTCTCCCTATTGTAGTAATCGTGGTAACTTCGGACGGTATTACTGCCGTTTTCTTCATATTTGAACTTGATACTGCCTTCATACTTGTCGGCTTCCGCCTTGAATATCTTGTACCAACTGTCAATCTGGTCGAGCGTCTTGTAAAGCTCGTCCTGCTGGTTCTGACAATAGATACGGTCTTGTTCCGTGATCTTGTCCTCATTTCTGACCTGTATGTTTAGGATACCAGAGAGAAGGTCTGTTTGAGATGATGTTGTTGTCTGCATGATAATAGTGTTATAAGGTTAATGATTTGTTTTCTACTTGATGATGATTTTATTTATAAGGCGATTCTATGTATGACCATAAAGGCACTTTTGCCATGAAAGATACTGTACCGTTTACTGTAGGTCCGCAATGTCCCCATTTCTTGAAATCAGCTTCAATCCATCCTACGAACCTGAATCTGTCGATATCGGCATGACAGAACGGACCTCCGCTTACATCAAGAGAGATCTCATTTTCTTTTATCCATACGAATGGGATGCATGGAGCGGTACATATTCGAAAGTATCCGTCAATTTTTCTTTCGATAAGAGCTTTGCCGTGATATGAACCGTCGTCACGTACATAAGCGATTCTGTCTCCGACTTTCGGAATACGTTCTGAACGAGTGTTTTCGATTACCTCTACAATTGAATTGACCATATCGACATCACCTTGGGTCAACATATGGTCATAGTCGTATGAAACATTCAGAGGCAGGAGTGTTTCAAGAGTGTACTTTCCTTCTTTTGACATAACATTATATTTTTCTAGTTAGTCCGGCTTATTGGGGCCGGAGTTCCCAAACTACAGGCTTTTAAAGGTCGTGTTCTTGCCATGCAAGGTTGTGTGGGAAAATACAGAAGCCCTACGGGCGAGGATGATTTTCCCACGACACCCATAGGGCTTGACCTTGCTTGAACAAAGAACACGGACTACCTTTGCCTGTGGTTTGGTAAACTCGGCTACTTTAAACGTGTTTATACACCTTTGCTAATTCGTTGAATTGTTATAATTTTGTGCAATAAAATGACATGAATCTGATGGAAGAAAATAAGTTTTATAAAGGAAAAGCTTTTGTCGTTGGTAATGACCATTATGATTATATGAAACCCAATTTGGATAATGCGGTTAATGATGCAAAAGCAATTCACAATGCGTTTCAATCACTTGGTTTTTTAATGATGCCTGAAGCATATGATATTGACATCTATACTTTTGATACATTATTTGATGAGTTTAAATCAGATTTAAATAAATTTGATGTTGGCATCTTATATTTCTCTGGTCACGGTGTAGAAATAGAAGGCAAGAATTATCTTATAATGAAAGATACACCAATATCGGATCTTGCAAAAACAACAATAAGGCAGTCAGCAGATTTACAAAGTTGTTTGAACGAATTGCATGATTCTGGTTGTAAGATGATAATTGTCATAATTGACGCATGTCGTAATAATCCATTTGAGGGAAAAGAGAGAGGATGGGGATCTGTGAATCTTGCACCAGTTTTTGCACCTAAAGGGACTATAATTGCCTACTCTACATCACCAGGGGAAACAGCTTCTGATTTTGGAATGGAAGGGCATAGCGTTTATACAGGTGCCTTGTTAGCACATCTGAAAGAAGAGGGACTTGAAATAGAGACTTTCTTCAAGAAGGTCCGTTCAACAGTTAATGCTATGACTGGAGGAAAAAAAACGAGTTGGGAACACACTTCTCTAATTGGAACATTTTCTTTTAATTCAGGAAGAATGATACATATTCAAGAGTTGGACTATGATATAACTTCAATAAGAGATAAGGAGTTTCGGTCAAAAGATTTGGCAATAGTAGAAATTATCTCAATGCTGAAATCTTATAATTGGTATACACAAAATGATGCAATCACAGAGTTTGAAAAGATTTCTCCTAATGTAATCAGTAAAAATGACTTGTTTGTTATTGGAAGAAACTTATTACAAGCCGCTATTGGAGGTTCTAATAATGCTATAAACTTCTTAAAGGACGACAATAAGTTAATAAAATATACAATTGATAATGAAAACCATTTGTTAAATGGTATACTGTTTGAAATATATTTTAATAGAGATGGGCAATTTAGATATAAAACATTTAAGGCTGGATTGTTAGATGATATTATTAAATATGCATATAACGAATTACTTAATTCATCTTTTGATTTTATAGGTAATATTCTAAAAGAATTCTCACATTACTTAATGTTCATCCCATCAAAAAATGCAACGGCAATATCAATTAATGTAAAAATTGAAAAAGGACCTTTTAAAACGCCATGGGGTGAGTTAAATGATACATTATTTATTAGATCCATATCATTTGAAGGGTTTGAATTGATAGCAGATGAGGAAGAAATCAATGTTATAAAGGGTATTACTTTATATGAAATAAGCAAACATGAATTAAAAGATCTGCTTTCAAAAGGATATGCGATTCCATCTAATAAACTAAACTTAATTTTCAATGAAGATATAGGTAATGATAGAATTTGTTTTAACAAGAATCTAAAATTAAACTTTAGAAACTTATAAAAAAATCGTATCTTTGCACTTAGAAAAGAGTTGTTTGAAAGCATGATAAATATAGTGTAATAAAACAGTTTGCAATTTCTTATCCGTTGCCCATTATTATACAAGTTATTCTCAATAATTTGATGTTCAAATAATTTAGCTTGGACTACCTCAAAGATACAAAATATTAAGAAAAAATGTATGGATATTAAGTATTAATAATGTATATTTGCAAGATAAATGCTTCAAAATGTTTAAGTCGTTAATACTTTTTTTTAGAAAGAGAAATATTAAGAGAAATATACAACAAAAGCGATTGTTGCAATTTCCCAATATAAATAAGTCTCCAATAATGACAATCTTGCTTGATGAGAATCAAAAAAAAGATATTAAAATGATGGAACAATTTGTGAAGAACTCTTTGAATCCTCATAAACTTAGATTCTTGATTTTGTGTGAAACCTTGCCAGATGATTTGCTTCAGAGCGATTTCATGTTTTTTATACTTAAAGAAGATTTTAATAAAGTCGGCATTTTGAAAAAAGAGAAAGAAATTATATTGAGGTCTTTCTCTGATGAACTCTTTGTGAATCTGTCTGATGATAACGAAAATATGCTTAACGATTATCTGGTTTCATGTGTGAATTCATCATTTAAAATAGGTCACTCAGGCAATAATATGCAGTTGCACGATCTTGTTATAGATTATGGAATAGAAAAGAATGAGGTTGAGCGATTGAAAATAATGTATAAATATTTATTGATGTTATCTGGAAATAAAAAATGAAAAATAATCCTTTTGTCGGTACAGGAGTTGCTCTTATCACTCCTTTTAATGAAGATTTTTCTGTTGATTATAAATCACTTGAGAATATTGTTGAATATACATTGTCGAATGGGGCTGATTTTATGGTTGCTCTTGGAACAACATCGGAAGCACCTACATTGACTTTGGAAGAGAAACATAATGTATTGAAAACTATTGTAAAAGTTGCTAATGGACGTTGTCCTGTTCTTCTTGGAATGGGTGGTAATAATACGGCAGCCTTACTTCAAAATATTAAGAATCAAGATTTCACAGGCGTCGATGGCATCTTGAGCGTTGTCCCATATTACAACAAACCAAACCAAAGAGGCATGAAAGCTCATTTTGAGATAGTTGCCGACAATTCGCCAGTTCCAGTCGTTCTTTATAATGTTCCTGGTAGAGTGGGCGTGAACCTTCAGTCTTCAACATGTGTTGAACTTGCAAAACATAATAATATAGTTGCAGTGAAAGAGGCTTCTGGTAACTTGCAGCAAATCATGGAGATATTACGCGATAAGCCAAATGACTTCGATGTGCTTTCTGGTGATGACAGCATCACTCAGCCTATGATGGCTCTTGGAGCAAAGGGCGTTATATCTGTTGCTGCTAATGGCTATCCCGACATGTTCTGCAAAATGGTTACAGCAATGATGAATGAGGATGTTGCAACAGCTCTGCCTCTTCATTATAAAATGCTTAAGATGAATAATCTTATCTTCGCAGATGGAAATCCTGCTGGAATAAAATGCTTGATGGCATATCAAAATCTTTGTAAAAATGTTCTCCGTCTTCCTTTGGTGACAGTAGGCGAAAATGTTAAAAATGATTTGGAAAATGAATGTAAAGTTATGTATAATAAATAATTGCATTATGAAAACTATATTTACTCTCGTATTCGTTGCAATCTTTTCTTTGAATATATTTGCTCAGGAAGATGATTTGCGTTCAATGATGAAAGAACGTAATGAGTTTTATTTCAGTTTTGAAGTAGAAACACCTAAATCGTTAAATGAAATAGCTAAAATCGTTTCTCTTGATAATGTAAATGGCAATACGGTAACAGCTTATGCAAACAATAAACAATATGAAGAGTTCTTGGGTTTAGGCTTTGAGACCACATTGCTGACGCCTCCTTCAATGTTGGAAGAGCATAAAATGTTTGACGGAAGAACTCGCGCTGAATATGATTGGGATGAATATCCTACATACGAGGCATACGTTGCAATGATGGAAGAGTTCGCAGAAACATATTCAGAAAACTGCTCTCTGATAGAACTCGGTACCTTGGCAAGCGGCCGTAAGATATTGATGGTTAGAATTAATAATGGCGTAAGCGATGGTAAACCTAAATTCTTGTATGGCTCTACAATTCATGGTGATGAAACAACTGGTTTTATTATGATGCTTCGTCTAATCGACCTTCTTCTTACACGTCATGATTTGCCAGAAGTGCAAAATGTAATCAATAATCTTGATTTGTTTATATGTCCTAATGCAAATCCTGATGGAACATATCGTAATGGCAACCATACTGTTAGTGGAGCAACTCGTTATAATGCATACGGCGTTGATATGAATCGTAACTATCCAGATCCCGTTGATGGAGCTCATCCAGACAATGAAAGTTATGCATTGGAAACACAATGGTTTATGGATTTTGCCGAAGATTATCAGATTACAATGTCGGCACACTATCATGGTGGAGCAGAACTGATGAACTATCCTTGGGACAACACTTATGAACGTCATGCCGATGATGCATGGTGGCAACTTGTAAGTCGTGAATATGCAGATCTTGCTCAGGATGCCGCTCAATCAACAAATCCAACATATATGAATGATGAGGAAAATGGTATAACAAATGGCGCAGATTGGTACAGAATCGGAGGTGGTCGTCAAGATTATATGAATTATTATCGTCAATGTCGTGAAGTGACTATCGAATGTTCAACAGTTAAATGCCCTTCTGCATCATCTCTTCCTTCATTCTGGGATTATAACTACAATTCTATTTTTGCATATATGAATCAGGCTTTGTGCGGCATTCATGGAACAGTGAAAGATGCAGAAACAAAGCAGCCTTTGCACGCTACTATAGAAATTTTAAATCATGACCAGGATAATTCAATAGTAGAGTCTCAACTTCCATTGGGTAATTTCCATCGTCCTATTAATGCTGGCACATACACAGTTGAAGTTAAGGCTGAAGGCTATTTCCCTGCACAATATGTTGTTAATGTTAAAGATGGAGAAGCAACAACTTTGAATGTTGAACTAGAACTTGGCGAAGGAATAATCCCAGATTTCTCTGTTTCTGAAAATGATGTTGCTATAGGCTCTACTGTTCAATTCACTGATGAATCATGGGGAAGCATTGAAGCTTGGAACTGGTCGTTTGAGGGCGGAACACCATCAACATCTAGCGAACAAAATCCTTCGGTAAAATATAGTGAACCTGGAATTTACGACGTAACACTCACAGTATCAAATGCAGATGGCGATTCTGAAACAATAACAAGGAATGCTTATATCAAAGTTCTTGAGTCATATAATATGAATGATGCAACAGTTACTGTGAAAGATGCTTTGTTCTACGATGCTGGAGGGCCAAATAATAATTATCCAGACAATGACCTTCATGTCATGACATTTAAGCCTGGAACTGCAGGAGCTATGATTCAAGTTGAATTTATAGAATTCTCTACCGAACAAGGATATGATATTCTTAGAATTTATGACGGAACAGTTGTGGCTACGTCTCCATGCCTTGCTGAATTGAGCGGCAATGCTACAGGAAAATATACAGCTACTAATGAAGAAGGCGCTCTTACCTTCCGTTTCCTCTCTGATTATGCAATGAATGAAAAAGGCTGGAAAGCAGTGATAAGATGTGTTGGCGGCGAAATGACGCTTGATGTTGAAGCCGAACAAGATACAATTTGCCTGGGACAGCAGCTGCGCCTTTATGCAAATGTTAGCGGTGGCTCGTATGATTATGCCTATTCTTGGTCGCCAGCAGAATTGTTTGATAATCCTAATGTTCAAAATCCTACTGCAACACCAACTGAATTGGGCGAGAATGTCTTCACATTGACAGTAAGTGATGGTGAAAATACAAAAGAGGCTAGTGTAAGTGTAGTGGTTGTGAATTGTGAAAGTGTTGAAGAACAGACTATTGGAGATATGACTATCTATCCAAATCCAGCTAATGATGTCTTGAACGTGTCATTTACTGGAAAATATGAAAACATCAACTGGACACTATATAATGCATGTGGACAGATAGTTAAAAGATCAAGTGAACAAACCAATAGTTTTGAAATTAAATTGAATGAAATCAACGGAGGAATTTATTTCTTGAATCTTGATATTGACGGTAAACAGATGATGAAAAAAATTGTAGTTGAATAAAAAAATGTGATAATAAATTCTTACAAAAGACGTTTTTTGAACGATAAAATAATGTATTTTTGCACTATGCGAAAGAATGGTTTTTTTATATTATCTATTATGTTTGTTTTGGCAGCATTTGTGTCATGTGGCAGTCATAATAGAGTGCTCAAAAGCACTGATAATGAATATAAATATAATGTTGCAATGACCTACTATCAACAGAAGGACTATGATAGGGCTTTGCAGTTGTTTGATATTTTGCAATCGGCATATAGAGGAAAACCTCAGGCTGAAGAAATAGCATATTTTACGGCAGATTGTTATTACAACATGAAAGATTATGAAATAGCAAGCCATTATTTCAAACGTTTTGCCGTTAATTTTCCGTTCGCGGAAAGAACAGAGTACGCTCTTTTCAGAAGTGCATGCTGCTATTATCTTGAATCTCCAAATGTGTCTTTAGATCAGGCAGATTCATATACTGCAATAAGTGAATTCCAAAGTTTCGTTGACTTATATCCTAAGAGCATATTTGTTGATAGTGCAAATCAACTTATTGATACATTGAGATATAAGATTGCTGAAAAAGATTTCAATACTTGTATGTTGTATTATAAGATGGAAGAATATCAAGCAGCGATAACAAGTTTTGAGAGTTTTTTGAAAGAGAATCCAGCAACACCACATCGCGAAGATATTATCAAATATATGGTTCTGACATATAGCAAATACGCAGAGAAGAGTGTTGCGGAGAAACAACGTGAACGTTATGAGTTGGCTTTGGAAAAATACAACACTTTGGTTTACGTATTCCCAGAAAGCAAATATATTGCAGAATTGGAACCGACTGTAGAGAAAATTAAAATAGAATTATCAAATATTAAAACAAAATAATAAATGGATTTTAAAAAAATTAACACAGAGACAACATGTGTCACTCGCCAAAAAGATCAATTTTATATTGGCACAGGTAACATTTATGAAACAGTAGCTATCATGGCAAAAAGATCAGACCAAATTGCTGCTGAAATGAAAAGTGAACTCAATAAAAAGATAGAAGAGTACACAACAAGCAACGACAGCCTTGAAGAAGTCTTTGAAAACAAAGAACAAATTGAAGTGGCAAAATATTATGAAAAATTACCAAAGCCAACATTGATAGCTGTCAGTGAATTTTTAAACGATCGTATTTATTATCGTAATCCTAACAAGGAAAACGGAGAAGATTTCTAAAAATAAGGAGGGAGATACAATGCTCACCGGAAAGAAAATTCTATTAGGAATTACAGGTAGCATTGCCGCCTACAAAATTCCTCTTTTGGTGCGTCTGTTAAAGAAAGACGGCGCCGACGTAAGAGTCGTGATGACACCCTCGGCAAGAGACTTCGTCACGCCTCTTACTTTGTCAACACTCAGCGGTAATCCAGTGTTGTCCTATGGCTTCGATGAAAAAACCGGAAAATGGGACAGTCACGTCGAACTAGGTCTATGGGCTGACCTTATGGTAGTGGCTCCTGCTTCGGCAAACACAATGGCAAAGATGGCTTACGGCATGGCCGACAACTATCTTCTAACAGTATGCCTCTCGGCAAAATGCCATATTATGTTTGCTCCTGCAATGGACCTCGATATGTACAAACATCAGGCTACACAACAAAATATCAAGACCTTAATTGAAAGAGGATGCATCTTCGTGGCTCCTTCTTCAGGAGAGCTCGCTAGTGGCTTGTGTGGAGAAGGCCGAATGGAAGAACCTCAAAAGATATATGAAAGAATAAAAGCATTCTTTCAGACTAAACAGAATTTCACAGGTAAAAAAGTGCTTATAACAGCAGGCCCAACATACGAGGCTATTGATCCTGTTAGATTTATCGGCAACCATAGCTCAGGCTTGATGGGAATAGAAATTGCTAGAGCATTCGCAGACCAAGGCGCTGACGTGACTCTAGTGCTCGGACCTTCCAATATCTCTCCTAACAGAAATAATATCAAAGTGTTGCCTGTGACATCAGCAAAAGAAATGTATGACGCAGTCATGACATTCTTCCCTAAAACAGATATAGCAGTGCTGAGCGCAGCAGTGGCTGACTTTAGACCAGAAACAGCTGCCGAGCAGAAAATAAAGAAAAACCCTGAAACAGACATCCTTACTTTAAAACTTGTTAAGACTGATGATATTTTAAAGTCGGTAGGAAACAAGAAGACAGAAAATCAGGTCGTTGTCGGTTTTGCATTGGAAACTGAAAATGGTTTGGAAAATGCAAAGAAAAAACTGCATACCAAAAACATTGACCTCATCGTTCTTAATGAGATGAATGAATCTGGCGTAGGTTTTAAAACCAAGACTAACAAGGTGTCAATCATCACAAAGGATGATAAGGTGACAGAATTTGAACTTAAACCTAAAAATGAAGTGGCATTAGATGTGCTTGAAGCTATCTATCAATATATAAATTAATATGAAAAGAAAAATCTGTTTGTTAATAATACTTTGCTCTTTGCTTGGATTTAAATCTGTTAAAGCTCAAGAGTTTAATATCGATGTAACAGTGTCTTCCGCACGTGTTGAAGGTACAGACCAACGTGCTTTTGAAGCTCTTAAAGAAGGAATATTGAACTTTATGAATAATAGAGTTTGGACTAATGTAAAATTTGAACCAGAAGAACGTATTGAAGGAGCTTTGGTAGTAAACGTAAAGAAAAAAGAAGGAAATATTATTGAAGCAGAATTGAATATTGCGTTGCGTCGTCCTACATTTAAAACAAATTACAATACGCCTTTATTCAATTATGTTGACGATGATTTCGTTTTTGAATATGTTGAATCTCAACCTCTCGATTTCAATGAGAATTCATATATGTCGAACTTGACATCAACACTAGCATTTTATGCATACTATTGCTTGGGATTATATTTCGATAGTTTTGGACTTTATGGCGGTGACCCTTTCTTTAAAGTTTCTGACCAGATTGTTACATCAGCACAAAGTGCAAATGAGTCAGGTTGGAAAGCTTTTGATGATAAAAGAAATCGTTATTGGCTGAATGAAAATATGATAAACACAACATATAAGCCATTGCGACAATATACGTATGAATATCATCGTCTCGGATTGGACAAAATGTCAACAAAACAAGACGAAGGTAAAGCTGCAATATTGAAATCTTTGGAATATCTGAAGCAAATGTATTCAGAAAGACCAGGCTTATTGTATCTCCAAGTGCTTAATGATACAAAACGTAACGAGTGGAAAAGTATTTATTCAGAAGGCTCTCAACAAGATAAAACCAAAGCTGTTAATATCTTTAGAGAAATAGATCCTTCTCATGCTTCTGAATATGAAGAACTTTTGTCAGGTAAAAAATAATCATGTTACAGAGACTGTCAATATCTAACTATGCCTTGATTGCATCATTATCAATAGATTTTGATAATGGCTTCACTGCAATCACTGGAGAGACAGGCGCTGGTAAATCTATATTGCTTGGCGCTTTAGGTTTCGTTCTTGGCAATCGGGCCGACTCTAATATCCTCTTCGATGAGACCCAGAAATGTGTTGTGGAAGCTGTTTTTGCACTTCACAATGAGAGATTAAAGTCTTTCTTTGAAGAAAATGATATTGATTATGATGATGAATGTATCATTAGAAGAGAACTCACACCTCAGAAAAAATCACGCGCCTTCATCAATGATACTCCGGTTTCTTTGCAGATATTAAAAGAATTAGGTTCTCAGCTCGTAGATATTCATTCGCAACACGATTCGTTGTTGTTATGCAATCCAGATTTCCAACTGACATTGTTAGACGACGCCGCTGATAATTTGGAAATTCTTTCAGAATATAAAAAAGCATATAAAGAATATACATCAGCAAAAAACGAACTCGATGCTCTTCGAAAAAAAGCATTGAACAATATAGATGAAAATGATTATCTTAAGTTTCAACTTGATGAGCTCCTTAAATCGGAACTTCAAGATAATGAATATGAAGAACTAGCTCAACGTATTGAGATACTCGAAAACCAAGAAGAGATAAGCAGACTTCTTATAGAATCAACAACAATTCTTGAAAATAGTGACTCTTCACTTCTCGATGGAGTTAATTCATTGATATATAATGTCGATAAGTTGAAAAAATATATTCCAGAATTTTCTTCTATGTCGGAACGTCTTAATTCTGTCAAGATAGAATTGAAAGACATTTGTTCTGACCTTAACGATATGCAGGATGATTCTCAATATGATATTTCTTCTCTTGAAACATTGCAAGAGCGTTTCGATACGATACAGCGTCTTATGATGAAACATCATCTTAACGATTATTCACAATTGATTCAACTTAGAGAAGAAATAAGACATAAAGTCGATGAGTTTTCTAATATCGATGATATTGTCGCTGACAAGGAAAAAGAAGTCAAAGCGATGGAAAAAACTCTGAGACAGAAGGCGAATGAACTGAACAAGAGACGTCTTTCTGCTAAGACTGTTTTTGAAAAAGACGTGACTGATGTGATTCGTCAGCTTGCTATGCCTCATGGAGTATTTGAAATTAAGATGGATAACACAAATGAGTTGACTTCAAACGGAACAGATGTAGTTACATTTATGTTCTCTGCCAACAAAGGTTACGCTCCTGAGAATATGGCGAAAGCTGCTTCAGGAGGAGAGCTCTCACGTTTGATGCTTGCGATTAAGAGTATAGCTGCGAAAAATAATTATATCCCGACATTGATATTCGATGAGATTGATACAGGCGTTTCAGGTGAAGTCGCTTCAAAACTCGGCGACATCATGAATGTGATGGGAGAGACACTTCAACTTGTAAGTATCACTCACTTACCACAAGTCGCAAGTAAGGCAAAACATCATTTCTTTGTATATAAGGATATCGTTGATGAAAAGACTCGTTCTAATATCAGAACGCTGACTAGAGAAGAACGTATCATGGAAATAGCTAAGATGCTCTCCAACGCCGAAGTCACTGAAGAAGCGATGAGAGCAGCGGAGGTTTTGATTAATTAGGAGTTAGGAATTATGAATTAGGTTGCTGAGCTTGTCGAAGTGACTGTTAAAAGAAATATTGTAGAGGCCGTCTAAACTTCTTAGACAGCCTCTTGTGTATTTGAGAGTCATTGCTTCATCTCTTCATAACCTTCTTGGTCTGACTGAACTTCTCTGTCATTACATTAATAAAATACATTCCTGAAGGCAGGTCTTCAATGTTTATAGTATTTTCATTGCTTGTCTCTATGACCTTAATGCCTAATGAATTGTATATCGAAATCTTGAAATTGCTATCGTAATTATTATTTATTTCAATATTGATGAAGTCGTTCGCTGGGTTAGGATATACGTTGAATGTCATTGAATTCTCGTTGTTGATTTCATAAATATTGTCGTAGGCATCCTTTAAAAACACTACATGGTCGATGTAAAAATGTGAGGAATTTGCATTCCTTAACCATTTGAATTTATGGCTGCCAGCATTTATGAAATATGATTTTATTTCCCAGTTGTTCTTTGGACTAATGTTTTCTACAACATTATCATCAATGAAAAAGAATGTCATAAGATCTCCATAATAAGCAAAAGTAAAGAATCCATCGTAAGGAGCTATATACTCGACTTCTAAAATACATGATTGATTGGATTTTTTTCCTATGCAATTGTTGCCCAAATATCTTACATTATCATATATACGCCATTGGTCGTTAGGATTCCACATATCGTCAAGATTGTCTGTCTCAAAGTCGTCAATAATTATTCCTAGGTAAATGTTATTGTCTTTTGATGCAGAATATGCTCCTGAAACAACTTCACAATTTATTGTGGATAAAAATTGACTGCTAGCTTCAGGTTTGACATGAACGTCAAATTCTACAGTCATTTCTTCGTTTGCAGCAATGCTTTCTATAATGATATCGTCTGTCAATATTTCAAGATAATTGTCTTTTGATATTATATTTGCAGTAGCACTATTGGAAGCGCATCCGCCTATATTTCTAATTGTAAACTTACATTTGATATATTCGTCTGGTTCTATGAATGTATCATCACCTTCAGCAATAGTCTCAACAGAAACGATTTCAAAAACAGGTGCTTTAACTTCCACATAGAACTTTTTCGTGTGGACGACATCGTCGTGTTCTATTGTTAAAATGAAGATAAGTGTTGTATTGTTTTCTATGCCATCGTCAATTTTGATATGGAAAGCATCGTTTAAGTCAAATATGGTGTTGCCTTCTATTGTGTTAAAGGTGTTGTTGTTATCGCTTATGTGTATTTTGTCGGAGTCGCAAGTTAGCGTTAATTTTCCGTTATTAGCATTGTCCGGACCTAAATTCTTGAGTTTTAAATCTATATATGTATCTTGGTTGAAATTGAGGAATTGTTGGTCTTCATATAGATTGAAGTCTTCAAAAATCACATATTGACCTTCATTGACAACAATTTCAATTTCTCCCACATATCTTAAATGATTTTGTTTTGTCACGCTAACCATCATCTTTCTGTCAGGTGTGGTGTGGTTAGGTATGTTTATAGTTTGATTGGTGCCTTGTCCGACTGCTGCTGCTAGAAGTTCGACATCATCATCGCCCTGGCTGTAAATGGCAATTGCAGAACCTTCAGGTGCATTGACTTGTACGGAACTGGATTTATAATTGATGAAAGTATCGTGTGTTACTGTCATTTGCTGCGGTACTTCTGAAAACAGACGTAGAAATGCATCTCCGTGGGCATTGATGATTTTGTATGTCGTCTCTCTTGACTCAGGGTATGTGTTTGGAAAAACAAGCTGCGACATGAAGTATTTGCCAGAAACATTGGCGAAAGCAGGGACGTAGTTGTTGTTCATTTCAACATCTGTTCCGTACATCGGCATGAAAGAGTTGTCGAAATAATCCATTACACCCCAGAAATATATGTCGTTGTTGAATGGGAAAGAGACATTGGTTCCTGCGAGTACACCGACAGCGCCCATTGTCTTGTCTTTAGATGGGAGCATGAATTCTTCGGTTATACTTATATCTCCTCCGAATTCTGGCTCATATTCACCGAAAATGCCAGTATAGCAATTGGATGATATCACGTAAGTAAGTTTATCTTTGTTGTTTAATAAATCTTTTAAAATATTGGTTTTTATATATGGTCCTGACCAAATTTCAATGCCTCCATGACCTCTATGATGGATGTAGAAACTGCCGTTGTTTATGGCTTCGATAACTTGTTCTGCACTTCCAGAGTCAAAGTCGCCAGCGTCAATAGGATATTGAGGGAAATAACTTAACCCATTAGGACCAAAGAAATTTATGATTTGGTTAGTATTGCTGCCGACAGACCAGATAGAATCTATTGGGTATTCGATAGTGTGATCCTCGTCAATGAATGGATTGTATATTTCGTTGATTCGTTGTGGTTGTTTGCCTATCTTCTTGAAAAAACCTGTTATACTTTCAGAGCACATCTGAAACCAATGCTGAATGTCCCATCCGGTGCATGTGATAGGTTTTTGGTAATAATCAGGATTCATGATTGGTTTCAAATATTCATATTCCATTTGCTTGTTGACCAATGCTTCAGCATCTTCAGCGCTTTCAGCGATGAGTCGTGAGAATACCATATCAGGTAAAAGGTCACCGTTCATATCGGAATAAGCGTTATCCGAGATGCAACTGTCTTTTGTAGGGTGGGATAAATACGAAGCAGGAATGTTGTGCCATAACTCCTGACCATGAGTGGCAAGCAGACAAGCGGCTACTGGTGCTATATCCCAGTTGTTGTACGCATCAGTAAACCATTCGTCGATGTCATCGGAATTGCTTGCGCCAATTTCGTCTAAAGAATATACTTTGGTTATTATGCCATGTGTTTTTCTGTAGTCGGCGAGACGTTGAGCTTGAATTCTGAAGTCTTCGTCGTTTGGTATCAGGATGATATATTCTGCGCCTTCAGCATCTTTTTCAATCCAAGTCTGCATTCTTTGTTCATAATCAACTTTAGGCAGACTGCTATAATTTAATATATTATGTTGATAAATAGGGTCCCAGTAAGGAGAACGGAGTCTTTCGTCGCCGAAGGTTCCTCTTCCGCCATCGAATTCAATGGAGATATTTATCTCGGTGTAAACGATGAGTTCTTTGGTGATAGGGTTGAACTGAACTGGGCAGATGTATAATCCAACAGCGTCGAGACCGCGTAATGAAGTCGGTTTGTCGAGACTTACGATGTTAGCTGGATAGAATTCGTCTTTTGAATATATGTCGTTGTCTTTTCTATAGTCTTTGACAACTTTTTCTGTCGCAGCGAAATTGCCGTTAGATGGAACAATGTTGACGTCCTCAATGACTTCTTTCTTGAAACTGTTGACTTTTACTTTAGCATTAGCACCTTGTGGAATGGCGATGTATCTGTTGATGGAAGGAAGATTCGGCTTGCCTTTATCGTTGATAGGCGTAAGCGCTCCGAATACAAACTCGTGCATCTGTTCGCCATTGTGTTCAATGGTATTGAGACTAAAGTCGTTGATTCTTAAAGTGAGTTCTAATCCTGACTTGCTTTCACTGTTAACAATTAAATCTTGTGCGAAGATATTATTAAACAATGAAAGTATAAAAATAAGAGTAATGCAACTTTTGTAAATATTGTTATGTTTCATATCAGTAATTTTTTGTTGCTACAAAGCTAATAATTTGATATGAAAAAAACAATATCTCTGCGAAAATTAATTAATCATAACCTTCTTGGTCTGACTGAAATTCTCTGTCATTACATTAATAAAATATATTCCTGAAGGCAGGTCTTCAATGTTTATAGTGTTTTCATTGCTTGTTTCAAAAACCTTAATACCTAATGAATTGTATATCGAAATATTGAAATTGCTATCATAATTATTATTTATTTCAATATTGATGAAGTCATTTGCTGGGTTAGGATAGATTCTTATATTTCTATTCTCAATTTCTTCTATGTTTGTAAAGCTTGAACAAGGGAAGATGATGTCGTCAATCCATACACAATCCCAACCTGCTTCCAGCATCATGTCTTTTTGATATTTCCATGTGTATGTATGAGTTCCTTCTGAAACAGGGAAATGTGCGTATGTCCATTTTTTCTCTCCTGTTGCCTCTAATTTACATTCTCCATCGATGTAGAAATAGAAAAAGTCCCAGCTGTCTTCAATAGATGTTTTATAATAGAAGGAAATTTCTTTGTCTGCAGTCGTTTCCACGGTTATGCTTATTTCTGTGCTTGTGTCATCTCCGATTGTACCTGAACGCAGACTGTAGTTGCTAAGATATCCTTCATCATCGACTACATACCAAGGAGAGAATGGGTCGTTTTTCCATGATTCGTTTTCCATTATTCCATTTTCGAAATTTTCAGAAAGTGTTCCTAGCAGTTTCTCAAAATCCTTTTGTATTTTATATCCGTCGATGTCGAGCTTTAATGTCAATGATATTGGTTTGGGAAGAATATGCCATTCGATATATACTTCAAATTCTATATCTGTATTATCTGCGATGTTTAAATCTTCTACAGCGACGTCTTTGGAAATCACTCTGACGAAATTGTCGTTGCTTATTAAATTAGCAGTGATGTTTTCCATTTTGTAACTGCCAGTATTTTGTATCTTTAATGTGAATTTGGCAATCTCACCTGGGTCGATGAAGTTGTTGCCGTTGCCGTCGAATTCTTCTGCATCTATCTCTGTGATTTCAAAGTTATAAGATGTTACAATTACGTTAAAATCCTTTTCGTAACTCATTCCATCATGTTCAAACTTCAAAGTGAATTTAATTATAGTGCCGTTGGCTATGCCGTCACTTAAGTCTAAGAAGAAAGCGTCATCAATAGTAACGATGTCATTGGTGCTGATTCCTTCAACGACAACATTGTTTTCAGTGATGCTTATTGCATCGGAGTCGCAGCTTAATGACAAATTGATTGTCGATGCATCTTTTACACCTATATTTTTTAATGTAAAATCTAAATATGTATCTTGATTTGATGTTAATTCGTGACTGTTTTCATAGAAGTTAAAGTCGTCTATTGTCACATAAGCCTGGTCTGTTATGATAATGATATTTTCTTCATAACGTAAATGGTTCGTTTTTGTAACTGTTACCAGCATTTTGCTTTCTAAGTCGATGTTTCCTGGGATGTTTATGTTTTGCATGTTGCCGGTTCCTTCAGCGATGGCTAATGTTTCAATCTTTCCATCATTTTCTATTGAAAGAGCTATCATAGAACCGGCAGGAGCCTTGATTTTAAATGTATTACTTCCTATGAGGTAGGTCTCATCGTGTTCGATGTTCATTTCTTGAGGCACTTCTGAATAAAGTTTCAGGAATGCGTCGGAGAAAGAATGGAACAAATTGCATGTGAGACTGATAGTGCTTGGAGTCGTGTTAGGGAATTTCTGCTGATTGATGAAATGTTTGGCAGAAGCGTCGGCGAAAGCAGGCATATAGTTATTGTTGTTAGCAACAGAGTTACCGTAGTCGGGGAGGAAGTCGTTTTCAAAGAAATCCCATACGCCCCATAGATAAGAGTCGTTGTTGTAAGTGTAACTTTCGTATGTGGCGGCAATCACGCCTATAGCTCCTATGTTGGCATATTTCATGAAATTCTCTGCCATGCAATTGTCTCTGTCGAAAGCACCTGTGGCGCAGTTGACAGAAAGCACGAAAGGATATTTTTTGTAATTTGTTAAGTTATCAAGGTTTGTTGAAGTTAAAGGAGGACATGACCAGATGGTGAACCATCCATGACCGCGGTTTAGAAGTATGTATCCCGGTTCGTTGCTGATTTTATTCAAGAGAAATGTTTCGTGATTTTGACTACATTCAGTATATTCTCCTACTTCGCGAGGATATTCTGGTATGTAACCTAAACCGTTAGGACCGAAATAGTTGAGCACCTGACTTGTGTTTGGCGCAGATGACCAGACCTCCTCGTCAAAGACGTTGTCAAAATCCAAAATCAGATTCATACGATAAGGGTCTTTGCCCTTTGATTCCAAGTGACCGATTAAACTTTCAGCACAGATCTGGAACCATTTTATCATCTGATATGAATATGTCATTATAGGACTTTGGTAAAAACTTTCGTCCATGACAGGATTGTTGAATTCATAGTCTATTTGTTTGTCAATCATGTTTTTTGCCTCCTGGACATTGGCAGCGCTAAGTCTGCTGAATGCCATATCTGGTATTAGGTCGTTGTCAACATCAGAATATGGACGGTCGCTGATGTATGTCTGATAGCTGTCATAATTAAAAATAAAATTAGGTATGCCTGATGTTGTGGAGGTGTTATAATCTCCAAGCAGGCAGACAGCGACAGGAGCTATTTCCCAATTGTTGTAAGCGTCGATAAACCAGTTTCTTATATCGTCGGGAGTGTGTTTGTTGATGTCTTTTAAGGAATAAACCTTTGATATGATGCCTTGTTTGCTTCTATAATCAGCAAGACGTTGCGCTTGTTCTTTTATCGCTTCGTTATCAGGAGTGATGATGAGATATTCTGCGCCTTCAGCGTCTTCGGAAATCCATGTCTGCATTCTTTCTGCGTAGTCTATTTTTGGAAGACTGTTGTAATTTAATATGTTATGCTGTAGGATAGGGTCCCAGTATGCTGAGCGTAGTCTGTCGTCGCCGAAGTTTTTACATTCGCCTTCGAATTCTATTGACATATTTATTTCTGTATAGATGACGAGTTCTTTGCTTACAGGATTGTATTGAACTGGTGTTATGTTGAGAACGACAGCGTCAATGCCGCGTAGTTTCATATTTTCGGATAATGAGACTATATTAGCTGGATATAATTCATTTTTTGAATAAATGCTTAAGTCTTTGATATATGTTCTGGTGGTATCGGATTCAGAAACGATGCCTTGAGATGGAGCAATGTTGACGTCATTGATGATTTCTTTTTTGAAATTATTGACGACAATCTTTGCATTGGAGCCTTGCGGTATTGCAATGAAACGATTGACGTATGGGAGATTAGGACTTCCTTTTTCGTTAGGGAGAGCGATGCTGTTAAGAGCGACTTCGTGCATTGTTTCATCTCCATTATGAATTTCATTAATGTCGTATTTGTCGATGGTTAGTTGTAATGATAAAGCAGATCTGCTTTCGCTTTTTATGGTTAAGTTTTGTGAAAAT
Organism: Bacteroidales bacterium; assembly: GCA_045639025.1. Lineage (GTDB taxonomy): Bacteria > Bacteroidota > Bacteroidia > Bacteroidales > F082 > Limimorpha. Next base: position 600 of record JAZUCH010000069.1, on the reverse strand, counting down.
ACGTTGAAAAATAATGTTAGAAGAATTGCTAGAATAAAGCTTTTTTTGAAAGTATTGGTATATTGCATATCAGTAATTTTTAATGCCTCAAAGTTATAAATTAAAAGTGAAAAATTAAACATATATTTTAAAAAAAAGAGCCGTAATTTCTTACGACTCTTTCTGTTTGTCTTAATTTAAGACGCATCAACATTTGTTTATTTTAAAAGGTAATGTTGATTCGTCTCTACTTTGCGTCTTTGAGCTAACAGAAGAGGAACTGCAAGTTTTGTGGTCGAAAATTTCGACCACAAAAATGTCAAATAAAAACAGATACATGCCTAAAGCGTTTACAGAGAAAGGATTGTACATGTTGGCTGCGGAGGTTTTGATTAATTAGGAGTTGGGATTGAATAGTCCTGTTTTATTTTAATAAATCTTGCTTGTTTGTGTTTTCTAAAATATTCATTTGATGAATTACGATTTTATTGTACCGAATTCGGTATAATTAAACTTGGTATATTAAGAATTAATTATTACTTTTGCTCCGTAATAAAAATAAAATATTAACTAAAATAAATTGCCTATGATCAATTGACGTATTTGATACGTACATTATAA
>JAZUCH010000068.1:0-20964 GCA_045639025.1 Bacteroidales bacterium | reverse complement strand
CATGCTTAAAAGGTCTAAAAATGGCTTTTTTGAGCATATTTTTTGACTGAAACATTCCGTTATAAGAAAAAAATGAGTAAATTTGCGTTATAAATATCAGTATAATAAAGATAAAACTGATTATATATAGATAAACATCATTTTAATGATAGATATAATATGAAAGATCTGTTTGAATACTCTACTCCAGAACTGGTACGTATGTTGGGTGCTCGTTTTAAAGAATATCGTATGCGGTGCAATCTGACACAAAAAGAGGTGTCGGAACTATCAGGTGTTGGTCTTACAACTATACACAAGTTTGAGAATGGTACGGCTGGTAATCTTTCATTGTCGACTTTTCTTCTCTTATTGAAGGTAGTAGGTCAGATAAATTCTTTAGACGATCTTTTACCTGAATTACCTGAATCGCCTTATCTCATGCGCACGGACGAGAAGAAAGCACAACGAATCAGACACACTAAATAAGCTATACAGATATGATAAAGTCATTGAAAATAATACTTTGGGATGAAGAAATAGGTCGTTTGGCCTGGGATGAACACAGACACCTCTCTTATTTCACATATAATCCTGATTTTATCAAAAAGGGATTAAACATATCTCCTCTGGTTGCACCAATTGACGTAACCAGAGTACTGTTGCCTGTTTGGGGTGAGGATGCTAAGATTTATCAGAAACTTCCAGCATTTGTTGCAGATTCATTGCCTGATGCTTGGGGTAATCAGTTGTTTGACTTATGGCGTCAACAACAAAAATTATCTAACTCAGAGATAAATCCGTTGGATAAGCTATCGTTTATCGGTCGAAGAGGAATGGGGGCATTAGAATTCATTCCAGAGTCAAACAGAGAGCGCAGAGTAGGTAAGATAGACGTTAAGTCATTAGCAGATTTGGCTGAACGCATTTTCATCGAAAGAGAGAATGCCCGTATCATGCCTGAGGAATCCATTACCATGCAATCATTGTTGACTGTAGGAACCTCTGCCGGTGGACGTCAGCCAAAAGCGATTATAGCTATAAATAGAGAAACAGGAGAAATACGAAGTGGTCAGATTGCAGGATTGGAAGGTTACGGCTATTACCTTCTTAAATTCGGTAACTCAGAATATTGTTCTGCTGAATTGGAAATGACCTATTATAAGTTGGCTACTTTGGCTGGTATTAATATGATGTCCTCTGAATTATACCCCGTGGATGGAAACAATCATTTTTTGACAAAACGATTTGATCGTGATGGCGAAAAGAAGATTCATACACAGACTTTGGCTGCTATATATCCCGATGCTGAGAGTTACGAGCAATTGATTACTGTTTGTCGTAAACTCCGTCTCCCTGAAGCTGATTGTCAGGAGGTATTCCGAAGAATGGTCTTCAATATATTGTCTAATAACACTGACGACCATAACAAGAACTTCTCATTCGTTATGAATGAAGATGGCTCTTGGCGTCTTGCACCAGCCTATGATATTACTTACATCATAGATAGAGGTGGTTATTTGCCGAACAAGGATCATTGTATGTATATACGAGCCAAACTGCATGACATCACACGTTCTGATGTTATTGAATTTGCTCGTGATAATGGCATTCGTCGTCCCGATGCTATCATAAGGGATATTGTTTCTGCATTGAAACAATTCCGTGCAATAGCTACCGATAATGGAGTTTCCGAATCATGGATAGGTCTAGTTGAATCAACCATCGTCGAACACTTGAAAGCATGGGGCGAATGGGAGTACGAAACTGCGGATGTTGCAATAGACATCAATGGGCATACCGTTAGCAATATGCATGTTGAGCAGACCTATAAAGGAAATTATCATTTACTGGCAAATATAGATGGTGCGGAACGAAAGTTTGTTATCAGCAAAAACAAGGAAGAATTTGCATCTATTGAACAAATTGGATTGGCAAACCTAACGGCAGACCAACTAAAAACAATGGTCGCAAAGTATTTCAATCTATGAAAATGAACTGCACCCCAAAAGTTAGACAAAAAACTTTTGGGGTGCGGTTCATTGGAGCACAAACGAGGGAGTAGTATTTTACAAAAATAAGTATATCAAATACAAAAATGTGTTTTTTTTGATTTTTAAGGTATTTGTATTTGTTTGTACGTCTTTTTTATGACGATTGTTGTAGATTAACTTGCATGAACATCATAATTAAATTTAAGTGGTTTAGTTTATCCAATGTATATATAAAATCGGAGTAAACAAAACTGGTCTATTTGGCTTAATCAAAATCTCAAAGTATGATATTTAGAGTATGATTCATTAAGAAGCGTTCATACTTTATATACTCTCATTTGTAGATAGTATATGTTTCTTTGTATCAGTCTGCCTTTGGGTCTGTGGTTTATGAAAGTGTCAAAACATACTCTTTTTGTTTTTCAAAATAAGAGAGATTAGTTCTTATTTATTTTGTCAAGCAATCAAATATTGAAAGCATCTGGTCCAATTTATCCAAAGCATTATAATAGCCTTCTTCCTCTGTTCATGTAAGTTTCAAGTCGGTAATGATAGTCGGATCATAAGATTATGTTTTGGACGTATCTTCTGACATTAACGGTGCAGAAGATTGCGATTTAACAGATTTGTATTGTCAATAGATAGAATGTGAATTCTTTTCTTCATTAAGGCATTCGGTAACTTTTTCAAGTATCGGCTCTACTGAAGTCTGTTTTGACTATTGGCAATGCGAGTTTCAGGAGTATTCTCATCTGTAAGGTGCAAACCAAGAAACTTTCTCTTACGACCTCGAATTTATCATTCTACAACTCAAACCAACTTTCATCATTACATTATAGTATTGCCCATATCTCGACCTTGTATTGTCTTAAAATAAATCTGCACCACTCATCGCTAAATGATGCAGATAGTAATTAGGGCATTTTCTCACTACTTATTATAGTGAATATGCTAAATAATGTGTAAATTTGGGGTATTAAATAGTAAAAAATATATGAATATAAAAGATTTCAAAAGGGAGATTGAGGCAATGTTTCCTTGCAGATGGGGAGAAGATTTCATGCAAGATATTAAGAATGTCTTTGCTAAGTATATTGATATAGTTTCTTGTTTAGATGGAGTTGATCCAGCTGGATTAGATAATGTCAAACATCTATGTAGTTCGCTTATGGATGTGGTCAACTTGTACTACGATGGCCGTAAGGGGGAAGCGTTTATGGTATTTAGTGCAATAATGAATGGTAGTGCAGATTTTGATGGTTTATTTAATAGTATAGGATGTGTTGATATCAATCCTGAAGAGTTTTATTATAGAGCCCGTGAACGAAAAATAGGAGAGGAATACTCAATTCTTAATATGTTTCACATTCCATTGAATAAGAGAGGTATTGTTAGTACGCAGAGATATAGTAGTCCTGGTTATCCTTGTCTTTATCTTGGCAATAGTGCATACACTTGTTGGGAGGAGATGCGAAGAATACCATTTGACAATCTTATGTTTTCGGCATATAAAGTAAAATATCCATTCAAGGTATTTGATATGAGAGTTCCTAGTGATTCAGACTATACATCAGAGGTGTTGGTACAAACTATAAAACGAATACCATTGATGTTGGCGTGTAGTTTTACAGTGAAAAATACATCAGATGTATTTAAACCAGAATACATAATACCTCAAATGCTCGTTGAAACTATAATTAGCAATAATAGGAAAATTACACAACATGAAAAAAGTGCAATTGAACCAGATGTAATTTGGGGTGTTATATACACATCTACTCATATAAGTAGTGATTTCCCATATGGAAAAAAGTATTTAGAGAATATCGTACTTCCTGTTATTGAGAGTAATAACCCATCTCATTATTGCTATTGCTTGGCGTCTTTGTTTGAGATATCAAATCCCTCATGTTATGAATATGAGTCACTAAAAGAGAATACAACACGTATGTTTTGGACGGATGTAGATCAGGACCAGGACAAAACAGAAGAAGAGATATTGCGAAAGCAGTATGACCAAACAAAAATGGGCTATCTTGAAGAAAAATTAAAAAGTGCTCAATTTAAAACTCTGGATTATTTGGTTGTAGATTGTCCGTCTGAAGGAATTACGTTAGATAGTACAGGTTCTCCTGTTTGTGTTAAAGTTAGATCGAGTGGTCCATTTACTATTGAATAAATTTTCACAATCGCTATCCAGAATATTGTGTTAATAGGCCACATCCAAAATTTTGTGTAAATAAAGAATACGAGATTCTCAAAGGGTCTCGTATTCTTTGTTTATTACTGATTTCTGGATAGCTATTACCTATATACTTATTGGAAAATCTCTTCCTTAGCATATCCCTTTATTGTCTTTCTCTGTTCAATGATAAATAAAATAAAATGAACGAGAAGACCAATTCCCCAAAATATTGCTGTAATAGCCATTGCACAGAGGCTCTCGGTATTCCAGTCTATGTAATATGCTCCGTAGCCAATGCCGATACATAATATATATGTTACAATGTGGAATCTGAAACCGATGTCGTGAAAATCATTCTCTACGGCATCTTTCTTTCCAAAGTACCAGCCTACAAGATACATTAGGCAGGCATATACAATAGAACATATTGTTGTTCCAATTACACTATGCATTCCTATACAGAAGTTTAGAGAATATCGGAATAATACGGTCATAACTAATGCAGAAATTGTAAACTGTCCCAATCTGATTGTCAATGCTTTCATAACATACTAATTTAAAAGGTTTATAATGGATTCTTTTGTAAATATCTTGATGTTTCGTTCAACAAAATGCTGAAACAACTCTTTGCCAATATCTGTTAGATAGTAGTATTTTCTATCAGGTCCCTTGCTGACACGTTTACTATTATATGCGACAATTCCTAAATTAAGGAACTTTCGCAAATTTCTATACAGGCTTTGCTCTTCGCAAGACATCGAACCCTCCGACATCTTCTCAACGAAATCTTTTATCTCTTCTACGCATTTATTGCTCTCTTTCAGAGATAGAAATACCCAGAATGTTAGTTGCCCTTTTTTGTAGGTCTCTTCCCACGCATTTAGCAATTCAGTTATCATTACCTCGTTCTCCATACTCGTAGTATTCTTTATGTATTAAACAACTTGTATAGTGCAAATATACTACTATTTTTTAATCTGCATACATATTTGTGATTTTTTTTTGATATTAGAAGGTAAAACAATGTCGACTTCTTGGGTATGTGGTCGATATAATCGTTAATATAAGGATTAATGACACCTTGATTATCTATTATCTTTAACCTTTTTGTAACTTTGTGAACCGTTTTCTAGGGTATTGACATTTACACTCTTACCTCTAGAGAATCTCCACACGAGTGAACGAAAAACACATATTGGGAGATACTTGGCTTCGTTTTGGAGCAACAGATGGAACTGTAATTTTATGATTAACAAAATCTATAGTCAAGTCTTGGAGTTGCAACATCAGTTCGCTACCGACAACAATACTGAAGCAATCAATAAATTTGTCTGCCTCTTCAATATTGGTGGTTATATTTATACATAAAAGGCGCATACGTTCCAGAACCTTAGTCCCAGCTCCCAATCAGTTGTTTGTTAATCCAACTCTCCAGTTGCTTCTTTAAGAAAACCAAGGAAATCATCATTCAAAGAAATGCCTTTGTTTTTGTATAAAGCTAAACTATATAATCTATAGAATTCGTATGGTTTATAAAATTCTTTTATCATCTCATCTTTAAGTCCGGCCATGATAATTTGATTTGACATATAGAAGCCTAGAGCATGACCGTTATATTTATATATTTCAAGAAGTTTGTCGATACAGGTTTCTTTATCTATTTGGTTCTTTGAATATTGTACTATAATATCTTGAAGATATTCTATATCTTTTTCGGCATTCTCATATAAGTTTATGAATTTGTCTTTGAGTTCTTGAGACCCTATCACAGTGGAATAATATTGCTCATAGTCCATATTATATTTATCAATCTGGTCAGCGATACCTTCATTTGCAATCATATCAAGCGCAAAATATATGTCATTTGCATAGTTGAAATCATGATTCTCAAAATGTGATCTATATACATGGAAAAACTCATGTGCGATGAAGTCAATTCTCTGTTGTTCGGTCATTTTATAAATCAGATTTAAGTCAATTACGATGGCTGAATCTCTATCTTGTCCATCTTTGCTTAAGAATAAAAAATACACTGGTTTCCATTCTACAGAAGAATCCAATTCGCACATCAAAAAAGATTGTAGTCTTGATTTAGCATTATAAATCAGCGATTCAAAATCATAATTATCACGAAATGTCTTTAGTGAAGAGTAATTATAGTTTATTTCTTCATAGTTTGCTAAAACTAATGTTTTTAATAAATTATTACTATTATCAATATTTATGTTATAACTGCCAAATACATTTTGTATAGATAACTTTGCAATATCAATAATATATTTATTTGTAAATATGGCGTAAGCTTTTGATTTTTCAAAATTATTCCAGTCATTATCACTGATTTCTTCTCCATTTTTTAATTTATCTGTTATTTTGAAAAATTCATCAACGGAACTTAAGTCAACATTTTGTGCAAACGTAAATGTGCTTGTTATTAAAAATAGGAGAAAGAATAGATTTCTCATAATTATGTCAAAGGATATAATTTAAATATAGTAATAAATATAATATACAGATTATCAATCATTTGCCGATGCAAAACCTTCCAAAAATATTATTTAACACGTCTCCGCTGCTAATCTCACCTGTGATGCTGCCTAGATAGTATAATACTTCCTTCAAATCTTGTGCAACGAACTCTGTGGAGATACCGAAATCTAATCCTTCCTTGACCTTGACCAACGACTCGGCTGCTTTTATCAAGGCTTCATAATGTCGTAAGTTGGTGACTAACACCTCGTTTTCGCCTACTTTCAGGTCTCTGCCAAAGAATGCAATGTCTTTCTTTAACTTCTCAATGTGTTCGTCATCCTTCGCTGAGATGAAATCGTATTTGATGAGGTTTCTTATATCGTGGCAGTCTTGTCCTGTGATGCTGTATTTGTACTCATCAAGCATATAACCGCCGTTGTTTTCTATGTTTCTCTCAATGGCAACACGAAGGTTGTCAATGATATACTCTGTGTCCATCCACATGGCTTGTTGGTTCAAATCTACTTTGTTGAATATCAATATCAGCTTTTGTTTCAATAAGTTAACATTGTCAATGATGAATCTTGCTGAATTGAAATATGTGTTCGAGCTTTGATTTAAGTCGAGGAGTCCTAATACTATGTCGGCTTCTGTGATTTTCTTGAAAGCGCGTTCAATACCGATTTTTTCAATAGTATCTTCTGTTTCTCTGATACCTGCTGTGTCTATGAATCGGAATGTCTTTCCGCTGATATTCAATGTCTCTTCAATGGTGTCGCGTGTGGTTCCTGCTATGTCGGAGACGATGGCTCTTTCTTCGCCGAGCAGCGCGTTGAGCAAGGTGCTCTTTCCTGCGTTGGTGTCGCCTACGATAGCGACAGGTGTGCCTCTCTTAATGGTGTTGCCAAGTCTAAAAGAATCAGTGAGTTTGTTGATGTGTGCAGATGCTTCGTCTATCAAATTGTTGAGTTTCGTGCGGTCGGCAAATTCCACGTCTTCTTCGCTGAAGTCGAGCTCGAGTTCCATCAATGAGGTGAGGTCTAACAGTTTGCTTCTCAATACTTGAAGCTCTTTCGAGAATCCTCCTTTGAGTTGGTTCATCGCTACACGATGTTCTGCCTCGTTCTGTGATGAGATGAGGTCGGCAACCGCTTCAGCCTGAGTGAGGTCCATCTTGTTGTTGACAAACGCTCTCATGGTGTATTCGCCTGCTTCTGCCAATCGCGCTCCGCTCTGAATCAGTATCTCTAAAATCTTGTTCTGAATGAAGATAGAACCGTGACATACAATCTCGACAGAGTCTTCTCCTGTATATGAGTGTGGAGCCTTGAAGAAAGTAACCATCACATCATCAATGACTTTATCGCTAAGGTCGGTTATTTCACCATAATACATTCTGTTAGGAATGATATCGTGTAATGCTAATTGCTTTTTTCTGATGAATCTTGAATGCGCAATCTTGTGACTGTCTTTTCCCGATATTCTAATCATTGAAACTGCTGCTGTTCCCGAAGCGGTCGCGATGGCGCAAATGGTGTCTTTACTCAAAAAACTCATGTCTTTATTTTTTAATTATATGAAACTCAATTTCTTCTGCTTTAATATTCTTGGCAGTTATTCTTTTGTCTTTATCTAAAATGTAAATCGTCGGTGTAGTCTTTATATCGTATTGAACTGCAATATCTTGACTTACATTAGAATAATTTTCTTCGCTTATGTTGATATGTAAAATAGTCAGATTCTTCTGTCTTTTCTTAATCAATCCTAAAATACGTTTCTCTCTAATACATTTCTGACAATCAGGTTTGTAGAAAAATAAAACGGTGTTTTTACTGTCAATTTCCGATAGGTCGATTTGTTTTCCTTCATCATCAATATATGTGAAAGTAGGAGCGATGCGTCCAATAGTTATTTTCCTTAATATATCGGCTCTCTTGACAATTTCTTTTCTGATATTTTCTGTTAAATTGTTGATTTCCAATTTTGAAAAATAAACGTCTGACAAGTGTGTGTAAATTATATCGTTATCAAAATATTTGGAATATAAATACCATAAGATGTAATCTCTCACTTCATGATTGACTAAGTCTTTAGGAATGTCTCTATATCCGGATGTTGTTTGATATATTATATAATCAATTTTTTGAAGAACAACATCCGTAGTTTGCTTCGACATATAATTATTGAAATAATCGTCTAACTTGTTCTTTAACAGACGTGTATTTAAGATACGAACGTCTCTAAAACTAATATCATCAAAATAATGGTCAATGATATATTGTTTGTAATTGTCTTTATATTCTTGAGGCACAATGATTTCCTTGTTGAATCCTATATATGTTCTTAGAAATGAATTTTTATCTTTTATTTTTATCGATTCTAGATATTCATTGTGATTCAACTTTATTGAGTCTATTTTTCTTGCATTGTCAGGAAAATGCTCGATTTCGCTTTCTAATGCTTTGATATAAAGTCTGTTGTAATTTGTTTTTGCGTAAATGTCAAAATAATCAGAAGTCTCTTTGGCACCTTTTATAATATAAGTCTCGTTTCTTGTCAAATCTCCGACATTCACCGTGAATTTTTGATCTTTGCCTAAAAACAGTTCAAAGATAGGATTTTGCTTGCTGTCGGCAAGAACATAAATTCCTTCTGGATAATTGCTGCTTTGTTTGAAGATTTTATTGCCCTTAACAACTGTGCTACTGTCAATTACGATAAGTGATTTGTCGCTTTTATATTTTAAAAGGTAATAAAGACTGTCATCATAATTTTCAATTTCAATACTTATTTTCACTTGCGACTTCATTATGATAGGGGCAAATGTTAATAAAAATATGAATAAAAATCGTCTAAAAATTGAAAACATAGTTAATTATTGTTAAAAAGCGAACAAAGATACTCAGAATATTTTTTTAATCCAAAATTAATCTATACTTTTGCTTTCGAAACTAAAATTGAGGCCTTTTGTTATGAAAGTAAAATTATTACTTCTATTGTTATTTGTTGTATTTCAATTGTTTATAAATGAGGAAATACATTCGCAGGAAAATACCAGCATAAGAGTGGCATTTTGGAATTTCGAGAATTTCTTCGATCCTTTTATCGATACGACTCGTACTTACAATGAGTTCACAGAGGAAGGTGGTCAGCATTGGACTATTTCTCGTTTTTATCGGAAAAGAAACAATATGTACAAGGCTATTCTTGCTCTTTCCGACGGAAATCCTATTGGGATTTTAGGAATATGTGAGATTGAAAATACCTTTGTTGCATTGATGTTGTTTCATGAGACGCCTCTTAAGAAACACAACTACAGAATCATTCATTATGAAGGTGACGATAGGAGAGGGATTGATGTTGCGATGGCATATTCTGTTGATAAAGTACAACTTATTTATAGTGAACCGATAAAAATCAGAGATCCTGACAACAAGTATTTTAAGACACGAGACATCTTATATGCTAAATTTTACGATAGAATAGGAGATACCTTGCATTGTTTTGTAAATCACTGGAGTTCTCGTTACGGAGGTGAAAAAGAGACTATTCATCTGCGTGAGATGACGGCTCGTCTGTTGAAAAACAAAGTCGATTCGTTAATAAGAATTAACAATACTATTCCTAAAATTGTCATTATGGGTGATTTTAACGACACTCCTTATGATAATAGTATTTTAAATGTTTTATCGGCTAAACCTCGAGATGATTTTTCTGAAAATGACACCTTGGTAAATCTTTTTGCAAATGAGAAGAGTCTTGGTTTCGAAGGCACTTTGAAGCATCAATACAGATGGCAGATTTTCGACCAAATAATAATCAGTAGTTCTTTGTATAATGATTATGAATCATTACATTATAAAAAAGAATCTGCCACCATATTCCATGACGACTTTCTGTTTGTCGAGGATGAAACCTATGGTGGCAAGAAGTTGTTCCGTACATATATAGGACCGAAATATCAAGGCGGTTACAGTGATCATCTGCCTGTATATATCGACTTGAGTCCTTAATTATGAGTTGTATTTTTTAGGGTATCTTTTGCAAATGTTTTTAAATGAACAGAATGTACAATTATCATTCTTTGTTGTTTGTTTGAATTTAATTGTTGGATTCAATATTTCTTCAATCAGTTCTTTGAAAAGTCTGTCACAGTTTTCTATGAATGTATTGTCGTCATCCTCGTTGTCGCTTTTGAATGTACTATTCATGTTAATAAGAGGAAAGTAGATATTATCTATTCTCAACAATCCATAAATTGCAGGCTCGATATTGTTGACTTTAAAAGCACTTTTGATATTCATTTTTCTGTATAAATACTTATAAATCAACAATTGCAAAGACTTCTCAGGAATCTCAGAAAAGGTTTTCTTATCTTGGATTCTAACGTCCTCATCTTTTACACCGCCGCTTTTATAATCGATGATTCTAATAGTTTCCTTTCCATTTTTAATTACTTTGTCAATTCTATCTGCAAAACCTGTCAAGTAAATCTTTTCCCCTTTTTCGGTTACGAATTCATGGTATAATTGTTTTTCTAAACCGATGATTTTTAATTCTTTGTCTTTTAAGAATGTTTTTTCGTATTTAATGAAATTATCAATAAGTTCTTTAATCAGAACTTTACTTAAATAATTAAATCCGGTATTAGGCAAGCCGTTAGGGAAATTATTTTTTGTCAATGCTTTTTGATAAATCTCATCATATTTGTTTTTTACAAGTTCCTCGAAATCTTTCTGGTTAATTTGCTTGTAATCAATGTCATTTATTTTGAATTCTTCATATAAACACTCGAAGAATGAATGTATAATATTGCCTATCTCATTAGATTGTATCAATTCTTCATGTGTGTCTTCGTTAATGTTTTCTATGCAATTCAAATAGAACATCATCGGACATTTGAAATACATCGAAATAGCTGTAGGCGACAATCCGAATTTACGTCCAACTTCATTTTCTCCGTAAAATCTTTTTTTAATTTTGGCAATAATTTCTTCTGTCTTGCTGATTTCAAAAGTGGTAGCATTGTCAACTTTTATATCTGGATTCTTGTATATGGTATCTATGATGTTGACATTGTTTGATTTGTATGGCATTTCGTGAATGATTTGGCGAATGAATCTGCTTGGTTCACTTTCTCCTACGCCATCAGCCATAGTGTTGTAATAGATATTTACCGTTTGGGCATTTTGAAGCAATCTATAAAAGTGATATGCATAAACAGCCTGTTTGTTTTTGTAAATTGGAAGTTTGTAATGTAACCTTATATCATAAGGTATCAAACTGTTAGAGCTTTTTGATTGAGGAAGAATACCTTCATTCACACTAAGTATATGAATTACATCAAAGTCGAGATTTCTTGTTTCTAAAAGACCCATTATCTGTAATTCTCTCAATTTTTCTCCATCATTGTTTTTTTGATTCTTATCTTTCTTCTCCAATTTAATGCTCATTTCATTAGCTGATTGATTGTAAAGCATTTCAATGTCAGCAATATTAATGAGGTTCTTGTATTTTAAGGAGAGACGTTCTATTTTGTTGCAAATGTTTTCGGCAATTGTGATTTGTTTTTTTACAAATCCCTTTTCTTTAGAAAGTTCTTCATGAATGAAATTCAATATTGAATTTATGTATTTGACGCAATCAGCTGGGGCCCATTTGTTTTTAAGTAAATCAACAAATTTCAACATCCTTCCGCTGAAATATTTTTCTAAACAATTGATTTCTATATAATAAGTAGATTCTTTCAACAGTAAGTCAATTTGTGATAAATCATTGCTGGAGAAGATGTTTTTAACAAGTTCTGTTTCGAATAGCTTTTTCAAAGCCCAGAAATATATCTTTTCATCTTTTACGTTGATATAATTTTGGTAAACAAATAGCTGCATCAAAAATTGATGTAAAACAGTCTTGGAATAAGGATACCCCATCGTTACTTGGATGTCATAACTTGAAGGAATCGAATTTAATACAGGTATCAATAATGTTTCGTCAGATAAGATTATTACCTCTCTGATTTTTTCTTGCTTTTTATCTTCTTCTTTGTTTAACTTATGCAGCAATGCATTTGTTTGGACCGTCGAACCTGAAACTCCTATAATGTTGATATCCTTATGCTTGTCATTGTCCTTAAAATTATTTCGTAAAAAATTACATTCTATATCTTTATGTTTCTTGAAAAATTCTCGTGCAAAGAATCCGGCTTCTTGTTGTTCATCTTCAAAATAATATTTGTCCAAATCCCAAAGTATTTCAGCTTTTTGACTCTTGACAAGTTTAACAATAATATCTTCTTCTGTCGATGTCATTGCATTGAAACCTGCAAAGATAATCTGGCTATGCCCAACAGCTTTAATCAGTTCATTATCATTTAATTCAGATAATTTTCTGGTAATCATGCCATAGTAGCCGCAGTTGTTATCTTCTAAAGTTTCTCTTATTTCCTTGTAGTATGTATAAAGAGAGCTGAAGAAATCGATGTATCTTTTCTCGATAGAATCTTCTGTATGATCCAGATTCCATTTTTCCAATACTTTCGCATCTTTGAGATATGTAAAAATGCTCTCTGCTGGTACTTTATATTGGTCTATCTCATCAAAGTCTTTGGCCATTTGCGAAGCCAGTCCGAAGACATTGCTATCTGACGAGAAATTGTTTTTGTTAAGGATTTTTATCAATTCGAATACAACATCAATGTTTTCAACAAGATGCAGACCGCTCCATATCGACATTGCCTCCTGAATTGAAAGTATCTGTGGAAGCCAGATATTACCATCAATTTTTTCAAATTCTTTTCTCAGCATCAAGGCTGCACGCTTGTTTGGAAAAATAATGGTCAACAAATCTTCTGAAAGTTTGTATTTGCTATTTATATGATTAATTATTTCTGTGATGAAATCCATGATGATGCCTCCTTAAGCTGTTCTTGTGTTCCTAAATCAAACCAGTAATTAGATTCAATTGGCACTGACTTGACAATTGCTTTTTTTGCTATCTCTTTATACAATTCGAAAACGTAAGATGCCCTTAATTCGAACTTGTTGAAATATTCTGGTTTTATGATATGCAATCCGCTGAATGATAATAATTTAAACCTGTCGCCAAGTGGAATTTCTCCGTCATATTCTTTTGTTTCCAAATTCAATCTGCCGACAAAGTTGTTGTTGTCATCGAATACTATTTTTCTTTTGTTGTTACGTTCTTGTGTTAATAGCCATGCAGCGTCGTTTGATTTAACGAAATCATCGTAAATTGATTGGAAATCAATATCTGATACAATATCGACATTATGTATCAATACTGCTTTACTTTCTTTGAAATAGGGCAGGGCCTTAATGATTGCGCCGCCTGTGTTGTATAGAAAATCTCTTTCGTCGGAGATTTCAAACTCTACATTTTCATATTTTACAGACTCTATAAAATCGACAATTTTATCAGCATAATGATGGACATTTATCACAAAATGATTGAATTTTTGAGAAATAAGATTTTCTATCACAACTTTAAGCAAGGGCTGTTTGTTCAACTCAACCAATGCTTTAGGTTTGTCTGATGTCAATTCTTTGAGTCTGGTTCCAAGACCTGCGGCAAGTATGAATGCAGTTCTTCTTTCATTCTGTTTCATAAATGTAGTTTTTGTGTTGAACGATGTGATTTAAAATCACTTTGATGTTAGGATATTTCTCATGCAATGCCATTGCTGTCTTTTGTGCGAAGAAGACCGAGCGATGCTGTCCGCCTGTGCAACCGAAGTTTACGAACAGATTCTTGAAGTTTCTTTCTAAATAATTGTCAACAGATTGGCAAACAAGAGATTGAGTTAATTCAAAGAAACGATGCACTTCGTCATACTTATTAAGATATTCTTGTACCTCTATATCTTCTCCTGTTAATTTTTTATATTCATCATAGCGTCCTGGGTTAGGCAAAGCCCTGCAGTCGAATACGAATCCTCCGCCGTTTCCGCTTCTGTCTTCTGGGATGCCACCGTTTTTATAGGAGAAGCTGTTGACAACGACTGTCAGTTTCTCATTTTCAGCATGTTGGAATTTAGAAAGCAGCAAATCCATCTGATTTAATATGTAGGATAGCTCTTTCAATTCGAAAGGAAAAGCAAGTCTTTCTCTTAATGATATTAGCTCTTTAAGTGCGAAAGGGATGCTTTCAAGGAAATGCTGCTTCTTCTGTATCAATCCTCTAAATCCGTATGCACCAAGAACTTGTAATAATCTTAATAAAACGAAAGTGTCATAATATTTATCGAATTTTATTTCTTCAATATTAAGATGACAGCTTAATTTATCTTTATAATGCTGAAGCAGTTCGTTTCTACGAGATTCATTTAACTGAGCCTTAACCTGATACAAAAGTGATACGATGTCATATTGTAAAGGACCCATTCTTCCTCCCTGATAGTCTATGAAATAAGTTTGATTATCCTTTATCATAATGTTCCTCGACTGAAAATCGCGATACATGAAATATCCTGATGGGGTTTCCATTGCATAATCGGCAAGACATTGGAAATCATCATTTAATCTTGTTTCATTAAAATTGATTTCCTCGTTCACTTTCAGGAAATAATATTTGAAATAGTTGAGGTCGTTGATGATAGATTCCTTGTCGAAAGTGGAAGTGGGGTAAGCCGATGAATAGTCGAAATTGTTGTAAAAACTTCCTTTGATTTGAAAATCAACAAGATTGTCGATGGATTGTTTGTAAAGGCTTAATGTTTCTTCATCGTAAGAATTGTTTTTCAGACATTTTTTAACATAGTCAAACAAAGAGACATCTCCGAAGTCAGATTGCAGGTAGCAGCGTTTGTCCTCGCTTATGGCGAGCACTTCAGGCACTGGTAGATTTCTGTCATTAAACTGTCTGCTGAACTCAAAGAAGGCATTGTTTTCCTCCACATTGGAGTTATAAGTTGCAATAAACGTTTTTGATTCTGTTAATATTCTGAAGTAAATGCGCGATGAGCCTGATGCCTGCAGCATTTTGATGTCTATGATGTTTTCTGATAAACTATTATTTATCAAATTGATAACAGATTCTTTTATTTTCTGAATATTTTCCATCGAAATTATATTGAATGACTACAAATTTACAACTTTTTAAACTTGTATAAAAGGTAAAAATAATATAATTTTGCGCTTATCACTTTTTAAAACGAAATAATAACTTAAAATATTGAATATTATGCATATCGATGAAAACATGGGCTTTGGCTCAAAAGCAGTTCACTCAGGTGCTATCGACTGTTTAGGCAGTGCTGTCACACCGATTTTCCAGACATCAACATTCGGATTCAGAGACGCTGACCATGGCGCACGCTGTTTCTCAGGCGAAGAAGACGGATATATTTATACACGTATCGGTAACCCTACTATTACAGAATTAGAAGACGCAGTAGCAGCTTTAGAAGGCGGTTACGGCGGCGTTGCAGTAAGCTCAGGCATGGCAGCTGTCAATACAGTATATATGGCATTCTTGTCCCAAGGCAAACATTTGGTTGCACACAATTCTTTATACGGTCCATCAAGAGGCGTTATGGAGTCAATCTATCCTAAATACGGCGTTGAATCAACATTCGTTGATGCCACTGATGTAGAGAACGTCAAAAACGCTATCAAAGAAAATACAGCTTTGATTTATCTTGAAACACCAGCCAACCCAACAATGGGAATCATGGATATTGAAGCTATATGCAAATTGGCTCACGAACGTAATATCCCAGTTTGTGTCGACAACACATTCTGCAGCCCATATTTGCAACAGCCATTAGCACTCGGTGCTGACGTTGTTTTACATTCAGTGACAAAATTTATCAACGGACATGCTGACATTGTTGGCGGTATCGTCGTAGCAAAAGAAAAGGAAAACTATACAAAATTACGTTCAATCATGGTTAACATCGGTTTCAATATGGACCCACATCAAGCATGGTTGACACGTCGTGGTTTGAAGACATTGCCAATCCGTATGGAGAGAGCACAAGAAAACGCAATGAAGGTTGCTGAATTCCTTGAAAACCATCCAAAAGTAGAATGGGTGCTTTATCCAGGATTGAAGTCACACCCACAATATGAATTGGCACAACGTCAGATGAAAGGCGCTGGTTCAACAATAGCATTCAGCCTTAAAGGCGGTTTGGAAGCAGGCAAGAAGATGATGAACAACGTACACCTTGCATTGTTAGCAGTATCATTAGGCGGCATTGAAACATTGATTCAGCATCCAGCTAGCATGACACACTCAAAGCTCAGCAAGGAAGCACGTGAGAGCGCAGGCATCACTGACGGTTTGATTCGCCTTGCAGTAGGTATTGAAAATGTTGAAGATATCATAGCCGACCTCGCCAATGCACTTGATGCGGAATAAGAAGACTACAAGACTACGAGACTACAAGTATAGAGCGCTGCTGTTAAAAGTGGCGCTCTTTTTTTTAGACAACGGACAACGGACAACGGTTTTTTTGGGGAATTCAGGAATTCAGGCTTAGGGGTAATTTGTAGAGACGTCACTCCTGTGGCGTCTTTAAAATTAGGAATTAGGAATTGGGAATTGGGAATTTAGGAATTCAGGGTTTTAGGTTTTTAAGGGGAGTTGGTAGAGACGTCACTCCTGTGGCGTCTAATAGGAATTCCGGAGTTTTAGGGATTCTAATAATTTTCTATAGTTCTAGAATTCTAGAGCTCTAAAGTTCTAAAATTCGCCCTGCGTTAGGGATTGAAGCGGCATCCTTTGCGAGCGGAGCGAGCAAAGATATAGCGGAAAGCCCGACGGCAGAGCCGGAACGCCATGATAAAGTTAATAGTTTATAGAGAGATGGGGAAAATGGCTGAAAAAATCCTAATTTTTTTTATTCTTTTCTTCTCTTTACATCAAATAATTTTTATCTTTGCAAATTAAATAGAAGTAAAAGGATTGTTTTGAGATATAATCATGCAATCTATTAGTTATCAACACCAATCGAAATCTCGCAAGAGATGGAGAATTAAAATTTTAAAAATATGAATACTAACGAACGTAATGAAATGGTAAAGCCTGAAGAGCTTAACATTATGCCTGAAGCTGTCCAAGAAGTTAAAGCGACAGATGAGAATCCTGTAGATGAGACAAAACAAAAAGTTGAAGTCGTTGAAAATATCAATGATTTAAGTCTTGAAATGGGAGAAGATGATGAAGAGATTGAAGAAACTGAAACTGAATATGATTTCTCAGCATGTAATAAATTGCAGCTGATAGAAATCTTGGAAGAGACAGTACAAGATACGGACGTAGTAAAAATTAAAGATAAAGTTGTTTCTATCAAATCTAACTTCTTGAGAATATGCAAAGAAGAAAGAGAACAAGAAATGGAGCAATTCATTTTGGATGGCGGTGACAAAGAAAACTACGAACATGTTGAAGATCCTCTTGAAATTCGTTTCAGAGCAGCTTTCAATATCTTCAGAAACAATAAGATTAAATATAACGAATCATTAGAAGAACAAAAAGTAGCTAACCTTCAACAGAAGAACGCTATCCTTGAAGAACTTAAACAACTCATCAATTCAGAAGAGACATTGAAGAAGACATACGATGAGTTCCGCGCTCTTCAAGACAAATGGAAAGAAATAGGTCAAGTTCCTGCTGGCGAAATCACCAACCTTTGGAACAACTATCACTTCCTCATCGAAAAATTCTACGATAAAGTTAAAATCAATCGCGAATTACGTGATTTGGACCTCAAGAAAAACTTGGAAGCCAAGATTGAATTATGCGAGAAGACAGAAGAACTCCTTCTTGAAAAATCAGTGACAAAAGCTTTCAAATTATTACAGAAATATCACGATGAGTGGAAAGAAATAGGTCCAGTTCCACAAGAAAAGAAAGACGAAATCTGGGAACGTTTCAAAAACACTACAGACAAAATCAATCAAATCCGTCGTGAACATTATTCAAAGATTCAAGACGAACAACAAGCTAACCTTGATGCAAAAGTAGCTATCTGTGAGAAGATTGAAGAGCTCTTGAACGACAGCATCAACAGCATCGGCGCATGGCAAAAGAAATCTAACGAAGTTAACGAACTCTTTAAAGTTTGGAAATCTATAGGTCCAGCTCAGAAGAAACAAAACGATGAAATATGGAATCGCTTCAAAGGCTCTATGGATTCATTCTTCAGCAATAAGAAGGAATTCTTCAGCAAACTTAAAGAACAACAAATAGACAACTATAACAGAAAGATTCAGCTTTGTGTAGAAGCAGAAGCTCTTGCAGAAAGCAAAGAATGGAAAAAAGCTACTGACCAAATAAAGAAACTCCAAGAAGAATGGAAGAAGATTGGTCCAGTTCCAAAACGTCATTCAGATAAAATATGGAAACGTTTCCGTTCGGCTTGCGACACTTTCTTCACAAGCAAATCAGAACATTTCAGCGGAATCAAAGGTGTTGAAGAAGAAAACCTCAGACTTAAGAGAGAACTTCTTGAACGCATCAGTGCATACGAAATCCAAAAAGAACGTTCAGCTAATATGGAAGCTATCAAAGGTTTCCAAAGAGAATGGATGGCAATTGGTTACGTTCCAATGAAATACAAAGAGTCAACACAAAACGAATATCGTAAGTTGATAGATGGTTTGTTCGACAAGATGAAAGCTACAGAAAACGAAATCTCAACAGCTGAATATCGCAATATGGTTGAAGGAATGAAAGATGATCCAGAATCACGCGATAAAGTAAGAAAAGAACGTAATATCTTGACAAACAAAATTACTAAATTACGTGAAGAAATCATCGTTTTGGAAAACAACATCGGATTCTTCTCAAACAGCAAACAGTCAGAATTGATGAGAGCTGAATATGAAAAGAAGATTAACAGAGCTAAGAACGAAGTTAAAGTCTTAGAAACTAAATTGAGAATCTTAAACGAGCAGTAAATAAATTTGCAAAGCTGCACTGAAATGTGCAGCTTTTTTTATTAATATGGGCGCAAACACATTTGGAACAAATTTCTGTCTAACTACATTCGGCGAGTCTCACGGAGAAGCAATAGGCGGTGTCATCGACGGCTGTCCTGCAGGAATGCAAATTGACTTTAACATGATAGAGGAGGAGTTGCGAAGAAGAAAGACAGCTTCGACAACAACAAGCTCTCAGAGAAAAGAATCGGATAAGATTATATTTCTGTCGGGCGTTTTTGAAGGAAAGACTTTAGGCACACCTGTAGCATTCATGGTAAAGAACGAAGACGCGAGACCGTCGGATTACGACAATATAAAAAATGTGTATCGTCCTTCTCATGCCGATTTCACATATCATCAGAAATACGGCATCCGCGATTACAGAGGCGGCGGACGCAGCTCGGCAAGAGCATTGCTGCCATGCGTGGTGGCAGGTTGCATCGCCAAACAGATTCTCTCATCTCAAAATATAGTAATACGCTCTTATGTCACACAGATTGGCGATATGAAAAAAGACGCGTTCTCACATGAAGAGATACAATCCGTTCTTCAGAAAGTCAAAGAAGAA
Organism: Bacteroidales bacterium; assembly: GCA_045639025.1. Classification (GTDB taxonomy): domain Bacteria; phylum Bacteroidota; class Bacteroidia; order Bacteroidales; family F082; genus Limimorpha. Next base: position 819 of record JAZUCH010000068.1, on the reverse strand, counting down.
AGAGATACAGTAGGCGCTGTGGTGAGAGTTGAGATTGACAATGTCCCGGCAGGCATAGGCGAACCGTACTTCAGGAAACTGCAGGCAGTGCTGGCGCAGGCGATGTTCAGCATCAACGCTGTAAAAGGTTTTGAGTATGGAGAAGGTTTCAACGCCGCATCGATGAGAGGCTCGCAATGTAACGACTCGTTCATAAATGACAGCGGCAGAATAAGAACCAAGACTAACCATTCCGGAGGAATACAAGGTGGTATCTCCAACGGAGAAAAGATATATTTCAATGTGGCATTCAAGCCGATACCTACTATCATGCAGCCGCAGCACACTGTCGACCTTGATGGCAGTGAGATGTTTTATAACATAGAAGGACGCCACGATGTGTGCGTCGTTCCGAGAGCGCTCCCGATAGTTGAAGCTATGACAGCAATGGCTATCGTTGATGTGATGTCAACATCACTAAGATAATGAAATCCTGAATTGTTGAACGCCTTTTTTTCTGGGCGTTCCGGCAAAGCCGTCGGGCTTTCCGCTATATCTTTTTCCGCTTCGCTTCAAAAGGATGCCGCTCCAATCCCTAACGCATTGGAGGCTACTAATTCCAAGCCGCTTACACAAAATAATAATTCCTAATAAATCAGACGTGTCAATGTGTGTTTATTTTCATAGGTGTGATTGACGCGTATTCTATGTTAAAATCCAAATTAATTTACAATTATTTTTTAAACATCTATATTGTTACAAATTTTTGATCAAGTCTATTTTTACATAACACATATTTATTAGGGTCATATTTAGTTTTATTCTTTACCAAGGATACAA
>JAZUCH010000067.1:0-2409 GCA_045639025.1 Bacteroidales bacterium | reverse complement strand
GATGAGCGAACATGCAAGAGTTGCGGAAAGAGGCGGCTCTGTTGCCCGCGTGGCAAAGGAGGCTTTCGAAGAGCAAACGGGGAAGAAAGTTGTAAGCTCACTAAGCATGAAACAATATCTTGAGTCGCAACAGCCGAAGCTAGATCTGGAGGATGAGCAGTAACATACTCCACCCCTGCCACAAGTAGCTGTGGCGGGGGTGGTGTCATAATGGGGTAAATTCATCTGTTTTACGGCTTTGAAACATTTGGGAGAACCGGAAATGTTTTATAACTTTGGAAAGTTAGTTAGTAGTCAAACTGCCGTGAGGTATAAAAAGTATTGCAGTTTAGTGGAACAAAGAAGAGGAATGTCGAAAGTGTGCCCTTTGATCATACAGTAAATTTCTCTACCTTTGTTTATCACCTTAAGCAATATGAAATCCTCAATTATTACTAACTATACGGATGTCACGTTTCTGGCAACTATACAGTCGAATCTTCGATCGTGTAGTTCGTTCTATTTTTCAGTCAGTTTCATAAAGAAAGCTGGTTTGGATCTATTGAAGAACGATATTGCAGCAGCTATAGATCGAGGTGCAAAAGGAAAACTCATAACATCTACCTATCAGAATTTTACTGATGTGGAATCTCTGAAGTGGTTGCTTAATCTCTCGTTACGATATGATAACTTCGAGTGTCATCTAGATGACGAGTGTTTCTTTGATGTCCGTACATACTCTACCAATGGATTTCATACAAAGGGATATATATTTGAGTTTGAAGATAGGGCTGAGATAATAATAGGATCTTCAAATATAACTCGTTATGCACTTTTGAAAAATATCGAATGGGATCTGGTGGTGAACTGTCCGAAAGATAGTGATGTATATGAGAGTGCAGGAAGGGAATTTGATTATTTGTGGGGTGAGACTCTTAAGTTGGATTCAGATAGAATACGCATATATGGTGAAAAGATAAGCTTTGCCATCGAGCGTTGGGATATGGACTATGATGTTGTAGACCAACGAATAGTACCAAACTATATGCAGCGCAAGGCTTTGAAAGAACTCAATCGTAATAGAGCTTTGGGAATACAACGCTCGCTGATAATTTCTGCTACTGGATCAGGTAAGACATACTTGGCTGCATTTGATGCATTGAACTTCGGCCCTGAGAAACTATTGTACATTGTTCATGAAGGCTCTATTCTTCGCCGCGCATTAGAAACATTTCAGGATGTGTTTAATGGACAAAAAGTATGTGGCTTATATACAGGAGAAGCAAAGGAAATTGAAGCTGATTTCTTGTTCTCTACAAATGTGACTATGTGCAAATCATTAGATTTGTTCAGTAAGGATGAGTTTGATTATATAATCATTGACGAGTGTCATCACGCTGTTGCAGATACATATAAGAAGATAATCGAGTATTTTGAACCAGAGTTTATGCTTGGGTTGACTGCAACAGAAAACCGTATGGACAATCAAGACGTTGTTAGTTTATTTGGTAATAATATACCATTTGAACTAAGACTTCGCGATGCTATAATAAATGATCTTATTGTTCCATTCCATTATTATGGAATACGTGATGAACTTGTTGATTATGGATTATCAGACTCAGCAGAACGTCGTCTGATTGCCCAAATGTCAGATACCAGTAATTGTGAATTCATACAACAACAGATTGAGGCGCATAGGAAAGAGGGGCAGAAACTCAAGGCGTTGGCGTTCTGCCGCAATAGACAGCATGCTAGGATGATGGCGGATGGGTTAGGGGAATTCTATCATACAACATATTTAAGTGGACAGAATAGTACAGGAGAACGAATTAGAGCATTCAATGATCTCCAGAATGACAATAAGGATCTTGAGATTTTATTTGCAGTTGATATATTGAACGAGGGAGTAGACATCCCTGGTGTGAATATGGTGCTATTCCTGCGTCCGACAGAGTCCAGTACTATTTTCATTCAGCAACTTGGTCGAGGACTACGTAAATATCCCAGTAAGGATTATGTGACTATTCTCGACTTTATCGGCAATAACTACAAGAGAAGTGTTCATATTGCCTTGGCTTTGGGAAGCCTGTCGAAAAACTCTATTCTTGAAAAGAAGCTCCTGAAGTCTATGATTCTCAATGACTTTAAGCCGTTGGGGTTGGATTCATATGGAGTAAAGATTTCTATCGATAGCCTCTCAAAAGAGGAGATAGTCGAAAGTATTGAGAATGAGAATTTCAATAGTCTTCGTTATATGAAGACGGATTATCTGAATTTCAAGAACTATCTCAATTCTCCATCTTATCCGAAGCATATGGATTATCTCAATAGTGACTATGCTCCTAATCTTCTGAAATTTATGAAGATAAAGATTAAAGGGCGTAAAACTGAGTCATATTATAACTTCTTGAAAGGAATTGAGGAAGA
>JAZUCH010000066.1:0-43166 GCA_045639025.1 Bacteroidales bacterium | reverse complement strand
GCATTCGACAGAGTAGCAACAAGCGGCACATTCGACATCTGCTTAGGCGGCGACAACGCTCCAGGCGCATCAGTGCTCAACCAGGCTTACACATTCACTGGCATCAACGACTTCGTTGAAATTCCATTGACAGAAGCAGTTGACCCAGCAGGTCAAAACGTATGGATCGTATTCAATACAAACGACGGTACAAACTACCCAGCAGCAGAATGCACTGACACAGGCGACGCTGACGGACGCTGGATCTACTTGGCAAGCGACGGCTGGTTCGACGTGACAGAAGCAGGCATCCCATGCACATGGATGCTCCGCGGCTACTTCGAAGAAGTTGAACAACCAGAAGACGAAGAATACGCTATCGCTGAAATCCTCGGCGTTATGATCTACCGCAACGGCGAACTCATCACAAAACAGCCAGTTCAAGGTGAGACATACACAGACAAGAAGGGCGTATTAGGTGACGAATACTGCGTACAAGTAGTTTACGGTGGCGAAAAAGACGTTACATACTATGCAATGTCAGAAGCAGACTGCACAGAAGCAGAATACATCATCGACTGCATCGCTCCAGAAAAACTCTTCGGCCAATACCAATACAACGAAGACGGCACATTCGGCGCACAATTGATCTGGCCATACTCAAATGCAACAACAGAATGGTTGTACTATGACAACGGCGTCAACGAAGACGGCATCGGCGGTCCAGCATCATTCATGTGGGGCGTCATGTTCCCATCAAATGCAATCAGCGCATACGACGGCCAATTCCTCACCAAGGTAGCATTGTTCGACTTCGCACAATCAACAGGCGACATCAACATCTACTACGGCGGCTCAACAGCACCAGGCACATTGGTACATACACAGCCATACACAGGCACAGGCGCAGGCGCATTCGTTGAATTCGACCTCACAAGCGCATTGCCAGTAGACGCAAGCCAGAACATCTGGGTTGTCTTCACAACAAGCCAAGGCACCAACTATCCAGCATCATGCTGTGCAGACGCAGGCGATCCAAACGGCCGCTGGATCTCATTGGACGGAGCAACATGGGAAGACGTTACAGCATACGGCTTGAGCAACACATGGATGATCCGCGCAATGGTGGCAACAGAAGCTAAGGGCGCAGCTGTATCAGAACTCAAGGCATTAGACTATGAATTCACAGCAGCAGGCGAAGGCGAAGTAGCAGCCAAGGGCGTAGCAAGAGGCGAAGCATTCGACCACTATAACATCTACCGCGGCACAAGCGCAAACAACTTCGAAAAGGTAGGCGAAAGCACAGTAGGTACATACTTCGACGAAGTAGCAGAAGGTACATACTACTATCAAGTAACAGCAGTTTACGCAGCAAACGGTGAAGAATGCGAATCAGAGCCAGCAACAGCATACGAAAACGCAGACCAAGACTACGTAATCGTACAAGTAACAGCTATCGATGAAAACGGTGTCAACGGCATGATGGTATATCCAAACCCAACACGTGGCGCATTGAACATCATGGCAGAAGGCATGACACAGGTAACAGTAACAAATGCTTTAGGTCAAGTAATGTATGACAGCACAGTCGCAACAGACAACGCAGTCATCGACATGGCACAATACGAAGCAGGCGTTTACATGGTACGTATCGTAACAGAAAACGGCGTAGCAGTAAAACAAATTACTGTTGTAGAATAAGAATTCTAGAATTCTAGAACTTTAAAACTCTAGAATTCTAAATTTCTAAAATTCTAGAGTTCAAAAAAGGGTTGTCGAAAGGCAGCCCTTTTTTTGTTGTCTTGTAAGGTCAACAGACAACAGTCAACGGACAACAGACTTTGTGCACGGTGCCTGAGCCTGTCGAAAGCACAATATCCGGCGCTTCGACAAGCTATCAAAGACAACAGACAACAGTCAACGGACAACAGACTTTGTGCACTGGTGGTCAACAGTCAACAGTCAACGGACAACAGACTTTGTGTACGGTGCCTGAGCCTGTCGAAGGCACAGCTTCCGGCGCTTCGACAAGCTCAGCGACCGCATACCCAAGGACTGTTGACTTTGCAAAAGGATGTTTCTTTAAAATTCTAAAGTTTCTCGCAAAGGCGCAAAGTGTCGCAAAGTAATTCTCTGCGTTGCTCTGCGCTTTGCGAGTTAGGAGTAGGGACACGGCAAACTCTAGAATTTTAGAACTTTAGAATTTTAGAACTCTAGAAATTTCTAAGGTTCTAGAATTCTAAAGTTCTAGAATTCTCCAATGCGTTAGGGATTGGAGCGGCATCCTTTTGGAGCGGAGCGGAAAAAGATATAGCGGAAAGCCCGACGGCGGAGCGAAGCGGAAGCCGGAACGCCCAGAAAAGAACTTTAAAAGAAACTCAGAAACTCAAAATCTCAGAATTTTTGTAGGAGTTCAGGAGTTGAGGAATTCAGGATTTTGGGTTTAGAGGGACAGAGGGATTAGAGGTGGATTTCGAGGTGGCAAGAGCGCATGTAGAGACGTCACCCCTGTGGCGTCTTTTAAATTAGGGAATAGAGTTTTTTCACAGAAAAAAACATTTCGTGTAGTTTCGTGTGGTTTCGTGGATGGAGGAATTCAGGAATTTAGGGATTAGAGGTGCAGAGGGAATAGAGGGGGCACATCACTCCATCACTAAAAAAGTTCAAAGTTCAAAAGTCAAAGTTCTGAGTTCTTCTAAGATTCTGAATTTCTTGTATTATTTTGTATCATTATCCGTTTATGATTTTAAAAAAATCACTAACTTTGCAACCAATTTTTGAGTGGTGAGAGCCATTCTTTAATTAGGTTGCAAATCAATTATTTTTAAATTATTAACAAACAAAATTACTTCTTAAAATGAAAAGATTTTTTCTTTTTTTAATGTTGTGTGTTTGCGGTCTTTCATATTCTGTTAATGCACAAGTTGAAATCACTATTGGTTCAGGTGATACTAATAGTGGAGTCCTTCCAATTGAAGATGGCTTCAAGTACAGTGTCACACAACAAATCTTCACAGCAGAAGAATTGTTAGCAACAGAAGGCAATTTCACTGCTGTATCATTCAAAATGGCTAATGCTTCAGGTGCAACTCGTAGCATCGCTGTTTACATGGTAAATACTGAAAAAGAGTCTTTCGCTCATACTCAAGACTGGGTTAACCTTTCAGATGCTAACCTCGTTTTCTCAGGACCATTGACATACCCAGGAGAAGCAGGTGAATGGGTAAAAATCCAATTCCAAAATGCTTTCAGCTATGAAGGCGGCAATGCATTGCTCTGCGTCATCGACAATACAGCAGTGTTTGAAAATTACGAAGATGAATCAAAATTCTATACATATTCAACAGGTTCAACACCAAGATCTCTTAATAAGGCTTCATTGCAATATTCATATAATCCTGGCAGCTTAAGCAGTGTTTATGGTAACTATACAGGTTCAAACCCTTACTATAACAACCAGGTTATCTTCGACTATGAAATTTCAGACGATGTAGAACCTTCAGTAACAGTGACTCCAAATCCAATCAATTTGGGACATTGCCCTGTAGGTAAATGGAAAGCTCCATACGAAGTCAGCGTAGCTTCTAATATCGCAGCTATGACAATCAACTCTATCACATCATCAGATTCTTTCTTCAACTTGTCAGATATTGACACTCCAGTTGATGTTGTTTATGGTGCACCATTGGCATTTGAAATCACAGCTGGTACAGGCACAGGCAACAAGTCAGGACAACTCACAATAACATACGGTGACGATAATGCAACAGAAGTCGTTGAGATGTCGGCAGTTGCTTACACTCCAACAGGTAACGACGTTTGGGAAATGGCTGAAGTTGTCTCAACATATCCAAGCTTGCTTATGCCAACAATGACAAATGTTTATGACAATTACGTCTTGCCTTTCGGCGGTGAAGATGGTGCTGACGTAGTTTATAAACTCGTTTTTGACACAGACCAATTGTTAAGCGTTACTCCAACAGGAGCAACAGGAGCCAAGGCAGTTTTGTATGAAGAAGACTTCCAAGGTGTAGGCGGTCCTCACATCGACAACTACTATCCTCTCCAAGAAAGCGGCATCATTTCAGACATGCTTGTTCCAGCTGGCACTTACTACCTCGTAGCATCAGCTCCAACAACTCCTCTCATGATTTATATTGAGACAGAAGCTAGCCCATTGGCATCACAAGCTACAAATCCAACACCATCTTACAACGCTCAAAATGTGACAAACTCAACATTGTCATGGAACTTCGGCGCTAACACAGTTGAATATCAAGTTTTGTTCGGAACACAAAATCCTCCACAAAATGTTGTTGTTGACTGGACAAACAACCTTCAAACTCAATATAATGCTGGCAACTTGGCAGACAACACAACATACTTCTGGCAAGTTAACACACGTAACTCTTCAGGCGAGACAGAAGGTGATGTATGGATGTTCTCAACTCCATTTGAAGCACCAGCAGGCGTTATGGCTTCTAACACTATGCTTTACGAAGGCGATAACGTTACAATTTCATGGCCAGCTGTTTCTAACACAATGAATATCGGTTATAATGTTTATGCTGATAACGTAAGACTCAACGACGAAGTTATCGCTGCATTATCATATTCAACAAACGAACTTCCATATAACATCAGCGGTCATAATGTCACAGTTACAGCAGCATATCCATATGGCGAATCAGCTCATACAGATTTCATCAATGTTTATGTAACAGGTACTACAACAGTTCAAGGCCGACTCCTTGAAATTGACGGCAACACATCACTCACAGCAGGTGAAGTATCTTTCGGTGGTAAGGATGAATATAATGTTTCTCATACATATAAGATTCCTGTCAACAGCAATGGTGAATATTCAGCAGAAATCTTAGTCGGTGATTATATCGTTACAGCTACATCTGCAGGTTATCAAACAATGTCACAAGAAATTGAACTTGTTTATGGTCAACCAATGACACTCGATTTCTATATGTCAGAAAACTACCAGACAGTTGACAATGTTGTTGCAACAGAACTCGCAAACTCTGTTAAAGTTGAATGGGAAATGGAATCACGTGCTTTCAGCAGCTTCAACGTTTATAGAACAAACATCCACAGCGACGTCGTTACTCCTCTCGTAAAGAATATCGAAGAAACATCATACACCGACAACGAATGGAACTCATTAGAAGCAGGTACTTACAAATGGGGCGTCTCTGCAGTTTATGAAGGCAACCGCGTTGAAGAAATTCTCTATAAAGAAGACTTTGAATCAGGTTCTATGCCACAAGGATGGACAATCTACCAAGAACCACAATCAGAATATTATATCTCTGACTGGGCAGTTAAGAGCAGTTCTTACAACACATACGCTTACGACGGCAGTTACTCAGCATTCAGCCAAGGTTCAGCATCTTCATCATCATATTATATGGTGACATCAGCATTCGACCTTTCATTATGCTCAAGCGTAAAATTGAACTTCCAATATGTAACTCCAGCATGGGACGGCGACGTTAACGTATTGAAAGTTATGGTCGGTAATTCTCAATCAGGTCCTTGGACAGAAGTATGGTCAACAAATGGAGCTGACGTTCCTGCATGGACAGAAGCTAATGTTGACTTGTCAGAATATGCTCAGAAAGATACTTATATCGCTTTCGTAAATGAAAACAACTACGGATATTGCGTAGGTATCGACAACTTTAAAGTCATTAACAACTCTAACGAATCAGCTATCGTTTGGTCTAACACAATCGATAAAGGCATGTCAACATCTGTTGAAGTTAATGTTTCAACAAACAGCGGCGACTCTGCAGAAGGTGCAACAGTAAGCTTCATCAATATGGTTGAAACAACCGACTATATCGTTGTAATCGACGATTCAGGTTCACACAAATGGAACAACTTCCGTAAAGGTAAATACGAATTGACAGTAGAACTTCCAGGCTTTACTTCAGAATATCAAAGCAAAGTCGTTGAAATCTGGGATGCTGAAGAATTCGACATCGTACTTCAAGAAGTATTGGCACCAGTACAAAACCTTTATGTTTCACCAACAGGCTGGGTTAAATGGGATGCTGCTGACACAAGAGCATTAGAATCATATACAATTAAATTGAACGGCGCAACAGTTGACGAAGTAACAACTCCTTACTATCAACACGATATCGAAGCTTACGCTTTCGAAGAAGGTACAGTTTATACAACAACAGTTATCGCTAACTACACATCAGGTTCAAGCGCTGCTGTTAAGGCATCATGGACTTTCAGAGAATGCGACGACTTCGAATATGCTTCAGAAATAAAAGTTGAAAATGTTGACGGCAAAAACGTATTGACATGGACAATGCCAGAAGTAAGCCACGAAAACGAATCAGCAGGCAACTCAATATTCTATGACGATGGCTACAATGTTGACGGCGTCGGTCGTTACAGCGGCGGCACTTTCTATTGGGGTATCAAATTCACTCCAGAAGACTTAGCTCCATACGTCGGCAAGAAGATTCTCAAGGTCATGACATACGACTACGCATATCATAACGGCGAATTCTATATCTACACAGGCGGCGACACAGCTCCTATCAACAAGATTTACACTCAACCATACTACTGCTATGGTACAAAACAATATGTTGAATTTGAAATGACAGAAGCTATCCCTGTTGGTACAGAACCTATCTGGATTATCTTCCATAACCTCAACGGTCAATATATCGCTCCAGCTGGCGCTAACACAGGCAATCCTAACGGACGCTGGATTTCAGAAGACGGCGAAGTATGGTGGGATATGTATGCCGACATCGAATGGGACTACACATGGAACATCCGTGCTTTCCTCAACTATGAAGGCGAATACCCAGGAATGGAAAACGATATCATCGGTACAATGATTTATCGCGACGGCGAACTCTTGGTAAGCGAACCTGTTGAAGGCAACACATTCACTGATGAAACAGCTGACGCTGATGCTGAATACTGCCTCAAAGTTGTTCACGGCGGTTTGCCAAACGTTTCTTACTATGCAATGTCATGCTTGACATGTCAAGGTGAATCTGTAGTAGAAAACGAACTTGAAGATTTGATGGTTTATCCTAACCCAACAAAATCTAACTTAAATATTACAGCTGAAAATATGAAACGTATCAGCATCATCAACACATTAGGACAGATTGTTTATGATGCAGAAGTCGATTCAGACAACGAAGTCATCGATATGGCTCAATATGAATCAGGCTTGTATATGGTACGTATAATAACAGAAAACGGCGTTGCTGTTGAACGAGTGAATGTCGTTAAATAAAATTAATCAAAAGGTTTTGGGTGTCATTACTCAAAACCTTTTTTTATCTATAACAAAAAAATCTATAATATGGTTTCCTACGAACGCTTCTCAGAAAAAACTAAAATGGCGGAACTCGTCATCTCTAATCCAAAACTAATGCTTACGCTGTCACGATTCGGCATAGAACTAGGATTTGGCGATCATAATGTTAAAGAAGTATGTGAAAAAGCCAATGTTAATTCTACATTCTTCTTGCTGATATGCAACTTATATTCCAACCCTGATTTTATCCCTACATCCGACGACATCGACTCTGTGGATGTGAAAACTATATTGTCTTATCTGTCGGTATCTCATAGATATTATGTGGAAGAGAGAATACCGCACATAGAACATCATCTCAACAGAATCATTGAGGCCTGCCCCGAACGTTTTGGAAATACATTGCAACGTTTCTTTAAAGAATATAAGAGAGAAGTGGCAAATCACTTCAGATATGAAGAAGAAACGGTGTTCCCTTATATCAATTCGTTATGCGATAATGCGCAGGAAAAGAAATTCTCTATACATGAGTTCGAGTCGAATCACAGCAATATAGAAGATAAACTCGAAGACCTGATGAATATACTCATCAAATATCTTCCTGCAGATATTTTCCCCAAGGAAAGGATTGAGATTTCTCTCGACATAATGGATTTGTCGTCCGACTTAAACTGTCATACTCTCGTTGAAGAACGTGTGCTTGTGCCTTTCGTGGAATCGTTAGAATGTAAATGCTATGAAAATAAATAAGATAGTAATAGCAGAACCTTCACCTATAGTAGCGGCAGGTCTGCTCCGATTCTTCGAGGATATGAATCAGATTCAGGTGGTCTCGGTGGTGGATAATATCGACGACATGAACGACAAGATGATAGTACATAATCCGGATATGCTGATTGTCAATCCGATTATGCTTGGATATACTAACAATAGTGTCATCAAGCAAATCAATAATGTCTCTCCCGATACTTTGTGTATTGCTCTTGTGACGACTTTCGTCGATAAGAATTTCTTAAGATATTTTAAGGAAATAATAGAACTGAGCGACAGCAAACAGAAAGTCTGCAACAAGATTTTCAATCTCATCAATAATAACGAAGAAACTTCATCACAGAGTGAGAGCGTCGATTTGTCGAATCGTGAGACTGACGTCTTGATTTGTGTTGCTAAAGGCATGACGAATAAAGATATCTCAGATATGTTGAATATCTCTGTTCATACTGTCATCACACACCGTAAGAATATCGTGAAAAAAACCGGAATCAAATCTGTTTCCGGTCTCACTGTTTATGCTTTGCTTAACAATCTCGTAGAAGAATCTGAGATTTACGAGTGATTATAATAAAGTGACGACAACCACTGTGATGGCGAATATTATCGCTTCTAGAGAAGCTTGTCCTAACAATGCGTTGAGTTGTTTGCCTTTATATTTATTCAGTTTTACAAAAACGCTTAATGAATAAGCGAGCATTGGGATTATTGCGAGCGCCCATGTGGTAGGAGCGCATACGTCTTTCATGAAATAAAATCCTAATCCGCAAGCGATGATAGGGTTGAACAGGAATACTTTTTTCATGAAATTGCTTCCGAAAATTCCTACTGTAGTGACCTTGTTAAATTGTTTGTCTTCTATCTCATCGCGCACGTTGTTGACAATAAGCAATTCATCTACAACGAGTCCCATTGCAAGACCTGCTGTTATCACCTCCCAGCTTATCTCATTTGTTAAAATATAATAAGTGAATGTGACTGGTATCATTCCGAAAAACAATACAACGGCAACATCGCCTAAAGCGTTGTATGATAATGGAATTGGTCCTAACGAATAACAAAATGCTACGGCTATTATCAATAAACCGAATGGCAGTAATATCCATCCTCCCCAATAAATCAAACTCAACCCGACTATGAAACAGATTGAAACTAATAATATTATTGCTCTTGTGATGGTCTTGATGCTTACCTCGCCACTGACGAGCTTTCTGTCTGGACCGAGACTATTTTCATTGTCGCAACCGGTTTTGTAGTCGGCGTAATCGTTTGCAACATTAGATGTCGCTTGTGCTAACATGGCGAATAATAAACATAAAATCGCCGGTAACCACAGATTCCCGCCATTTTCAAAAGCCAATGCTACGGCCATAATCACAGAAGCCATCGAGACTAACAAAGTCTTCGCCCTGATGATTTCAAACCATTTCTTAATATTTTTTAACATAGTTTATACCTCCTAATTGATTAGACGCATCAACGACATATCATTTATTCTTCATTGTGTCGTGTGATACGTCTCTACAACTCCTAATTCCTAACTAATCATAAATCCTTCGTAGATTCTGCAAAGTCCGAATGTCAATGCTTTCTGACGTACGTTCTTGAAACCACATTCTTCCATTATTGCTATAAACTCTTTTGGCTTAGGAAAGTTCATCACTGAGTTAGGAAGATAAGTATAAGCCTTACTGTCGCCTGATATTTTCTTTCCGATGAAAGGAAGGATGTGCAGGAAGTACAACTTATATAACGAAAGCAAAATCTTGTTTTGAGGAACGGAAAGCTCTAATATAAGAAGATGACCTTTGTCTTTCAACACGCGTCTTAACTCATTCAATCCTTTCTTTTTGTCTTCGAAATTTCTTATTCCGAAAGCAATAAAAGCAGAATCGAAGCTATTATCCTCGAAGCTGAGATTTTCGCAATCTTCCACTTTGAGATTTATATTGTTGAGGTTTAAAGATTTTATTTTCTCTTTTCCAACTTTAATCATTCCTTCAGAGATGTCAATACCCGTCACGAAAGGAATGCCAGCCTTGGCTAAAGCGATGCTAGAATCCGCAGTGCCACAAGCCACATCAAGCACATGAGCCTCTGAGTTTCTGAGATTTTGAGTTTCTGAGATTCTGAGATTTTTACAAATGCGTTTGACGGCTTTCTTTCTCCAAATCTTATCGATGTTAAGAGAAAGAATATGATTCAGTTTGTCGTAAGTAGGAGCGATGTTATTAAACATCGAACGCACGAAATTTTTATCTGCCATATTATTTATGAACTAAGAACTTTTTGTTATGAGCTTTGAGATGTGAGCCATGAGCAGTTGTTTCTTTTTCATTGCTCACGGCTCATAGCCCATTGCTCACAGCAAATTATTAACCTAATTTATTTTTTGTTGAAAGCAATCCGCAGGCGGCATCGATGTCTTGACCGCGTGACGCTCTGATAGTTGCGATAATGCCTTTGTCGTTGAGTCTGTCGCGGAAGCGTTCCATGTCATCCATCGTTGGACTTTGAAGATTGATGCCAGGGATGCTGTGGAAACGGATGAGGTTGACTTTACAACGCAAGCTGCCGAGTTGTCTTGCGAGTTCCTTGATATGGTCTGAAGTGTCGTTGAGACCTTTGAATACGATATATTCGAAGAAGACGCGGCGTTGTCCGCTCCAGTCGTGCTGACGGATAGCGTGGATGACTTCGCGAATTGGATAAGCTTTTTCCACCGGCATGATTTTCATTCTTTCATCGTGGAAAGGAGAGTGGAGGCTGACAGCGAGATTGCATTTCGACTCATCGAGAAAACGTTTCATATAAGGTATCACGCCTACTGTCGATACAGTGATGCGAGTCGGACTCATGGCGAGGCCCCAGTCGGAGGTCATCACGTTGAGTGTGCGCATAAGGTTGTCGTAGTTGTTCATTGGTTCGCCCATTCCCATGAATACGTAGTTGGTGAGTTTCTCGTATTCAGGGAGGTTGAGTATTTGGTTCAGGATATCGCTAGCAGGAAGATTCTCTTGGAAACCCTGTTTGCCTGTCTGGCAGAAGAGGCAGTTCATTTTGCAGCCTACTTGAGAAGAGACGCATAATGTCGCACGTTCTTTATCAGGGATATAAGCTGATTCTATGAAATTGTCAGCGCCAGGGAAGAGATATTTTTTAGTTCCGTCTTTTGATTCTTGGACGGTTTCGTAGTTACGGTAGCCGGTAGTATAATTTTCGGAGAGAAGCTGACGTGTTGCTTTAGAGAGGTTTGTCATTTCGTCGAAGCTGCCGGTGTGTTTTTTGTAGAGCCATTCTGTGAGTTGTTTGGCTGTGAACTTAGGCAATCCATGTTGATTGACGATTTCCTGTATTTCTGCTAAGGTTAAACCGAGTAATGCTTTCATGATTTATAATTTTATAGGTCAACAGACAAGGGACAACAGACGACAGTCATTGTCCAGGTTAAAGCTTCGTTGAGAAGTGTGCAAATTTAGGAAAAAACTCAGAACTATTGGAGGTTTTTTCGATATAAATTCAGAAACTCAGAAGAACTAAGTCTTAACAAATTTTAACACAATTTTCTTAATTTCATTAACATTTACGTTAAAAATTGTTAAAAGCAAAACATTTATGGGATTGTCTCCAAGAAACTTATGGGATATGAAACGCTTTTATCTTCGTTATTATCAAGAAGATACAAAACTGCGACGCTGCGTCGCAGTTTTGCCATGGAGACATAATCTACTATTACTGAGATATGATTTATCTGCTGAACATGTTCTTTTTTATGCAAATGAAGTGTTAAATAAAGGATGGTCACGCAACATGCTAAACCTTGCTTTAAAATCTGAATATCATCTTTCAATACAAGCGAGTGAGAAATCTAATAATTTCTCAACTACTATGTCTGAAGAAAATGCCGAATATGCCAATGAAATTTTCAGAAGTCACTATCACCTTGGATTCATTGATGCCATTGAACCTCTGAAAGAATTGGATTTAGAACGACATTTGGTCAATAAAATCACCTCTTTTATTATGGAGTTGGGTAATGGTTTTAGTTTTATAGGAAACCAGCATACTTTGTCATATAATAATAAGGAGTACCATGTTGACCTATTGTTTTTCCATCGCAAACTACGTTCTATGATTGCCATTGAATTGAAAATTGGTGAATTCAAACCAGAATATATTGGCAAGATGAACTTTTATTTATCCTTGTTAGACAAATTAGAAAAAGCACCAGATGAGAATCCTTCTATTGGTATTATTCTTTGTGCGGGCAAGGATCATTTGGAAGTAGAACTTGCTTTGCAGGATGTCAACAAGCCAATAGGAGTCGCTGAGTTTCAATATCTCTTGCCACAAAACAAACTGGAAGCGATGATTACTAATGAAATAAAGAAAAGGAGTGAAAAATAGTTGCTCAGAAACTTAGAGAATCTTTGAGCTTTTACCCAAAGTCTGTTGTCTGTTGTCCGTTGACTGTTGTCTTTCATTTGGGCGTTCCGGCTCCGCTTACAGCTCCGCCGTCGGGCTTTCTGCTATATCTTTGCTCGCTTTTTGTTTTCTCCTCGCTCAAAAAATCCCGTTGTCTGTTGTCCGTTGTCTGTTGTCCCGAAATGCTCGCAAAGGATGCCGCTTCAATCCCTAACGCGGAAGAATTCTAGAACTTTAGAATTCTAGAATCTTAGAATTAAAGGTACAACTATTTTATATTGTCACCCAGTAGAGACGTCACCCTGTGGCGTCTGAGGGATTTAAAGTCACCGAGTCACCAAGACTCAGAATCTCTAAGTCTTTATAAAAAAATAAGATCCGTGAAGCCTTATAAACAAAAAAAAGAGCCTCAGAATTTCTGAAGCTCCTTTTGTACCCAGGGCCGGGATCGAACCGGCACGAGTGTTACCTCATCGGTTTTTGAGACCGACGCGTCTACCAATTCCGCCACCTAGGCATTCGTTTCAATGATCGATTTGCGAGTGCAAAAGTAATAATTTTTTTGTTACGGCAAAGAAAAATTTTATTATTTTTGCAAAAAATTTTTGAACACATAAAAATTAACGTCATGCAAGAGCCTTTAGTATCGATTTTTTCAGGTAGAGCCACACGTTATTTAGCAGAAGAAATTGCTAAGTATTATGGCAAACCTCTCGGACAATCAAACGTTTTGGTTTTCTCCGATGGTGAGTTCCAACCATGTTTTGAAGAAAATGTACGTGGAAGAGACGTATTTTTGATTCAATCAACTTTCCCTCCAACAGAAAACATGATGGAGTTGTTACTTATGGTTGACGCAGCAAAACGTGCTTCAGCACGCAGAATCATCGCTGTTATCCCTTACTTCGGTTTCGCACGCCAAGACAGAAAAGACCGTCCTCGTATCAGTATCGCAGCTAAATTAATGGCTGACTTATTGACAACAGCAGGTGTTACACGTGTTATCACAATGGACATCCACGCTGACCAAATCCAAGGTTTCTTCAACGTTCCTGTTGACAATATCTTCGCTTCTAAGATTTTCGTTCCTTATATCGAAAGTCTTAACTTACCTAATTTAATGGTAGCATCACCAGACGCTGGCGGTACTCGTCGCGCTGCTTCTTACGCTAAGATGTTGAACACTGTATTCTCAATCTGTCATAAACAACGTTCAAAACCAAATGCTATCGAACAAATGTTGCTCATCGGCGACGTTAAAGATAAAGACGTTATCCTTATCGATGATATGATTGACACAGCTGGCACAATCACAAAAGCTGGTCAATTAATTAAAGATAGCGGTGCTCGTAGCGTCCGCGCTATCGCAACACACCCAATCTTCTCAGGTAGCGCAATGGAAAGAATCGAAAACTCTGTATTCGACGAAGTTATCGTAACAGATACAATCCCATTGACAAACCCAAGCAGCAAGATTCACGTTCTTTCAACAGCTCCTCTCTTTGCAGAAGTTATCAAACGCGTTGAAAACTATGAATCATTAAGCGACTTATTCAAGAAATAAATAAATAAATGAAAGTACAGGCGTATCGCACGCCTATAAATAATTATTAACAAACAAATTAAAATTAAATCATGAATTCAGTATCATTGAGCGGTTCTCTTCGTGAGAACGTAGGGAAAAAAGATGCTAAACAATTACGCGCTAATGGCTTAGTTCCATGCGTTATCTACGGTCAAGGTGAAGAAGTACGTTTTTCAACAGAAGCAAAAAGCTTCAAAACTATCCTCTTTACTCCAGAAACTTACATCATTGACTTCACAATCGATGGTAAAGTTTACCGTACAATCCTCCAAGATATCCAATATCACCCACTTACTGACGAAGTTCTCCACGCTGACTTCTTACAAGTAACAGAAGAAAAACCTATCACAGTTACTCTTCCAGTTCGCACAGAAGGTACATCTCCAGGCGTTATGCGCGGTGGTAAACTCAAAGTTAGAATCCCACGTCTTAAAGTTAAAGGCTTAATCAAAGATCTTCCTGATTACGTTATGGTAAACATCTCTGAATTAAATGTTAACCAAGCTATCAGAGTTAAAGACCTTGCAATCGAAAACATTACTCCATTAGTAGCAGCTAACAATATCGTTTGCGACGTTAAAGCTAAGAAATCAGCTATCACTGAAGAAACAGAAGAATAATTCTTTGTTAAAAATACTACTCAATTATAAAAGAGGAACTTTGCTTCCTCTTTTTTTATTGGCAAAAAGCTAAAGTTCAACAGCCTTAGTCCAATAGCCAATGTTAAAAAAAAACTGTTGTCCGTTGTCTGTTGTCCGTTGTCTTTTATTACCTTTGCAGCATGAAATATTTAATCGCTTGTCTAGGAAATATCGGTGTTGAATATGACGACACACGACACAATATCGGCTTTAAAGTGGCTGATTATCTTAATGATGATTTAAAAGGAACTTTCACAACATCGCGCCTCGCTCAAGTTTCTGAATTGCGATATAAAGGCCGTACTATGGTTGTAATCAAACCTACGACCTATATGAATCTCAGCGGTAAGGCTGTAAAATATTGGATGCAACAAGAGAAAATCCCAATCGAGAATGTGCTCGTCGTCCTCGACGAAATAGCTCTCCCTCTCGGCACTTTGCGCATGAGAAAAAAAGGCAGCGACGCAGGTCATAACGGTCTAGCTAATATTATCGAAAGTTTAGGTACAAACGTGTTCCCAAGATTGCGTTTTGGAATCGGCGACGACTTCCCTCGTGGTAAGCAGATTGATTTCGTACTCGGTAAATGGAAACCATCAGAACTTGATATCATAGAACCTCGTCTCGAAGTAGCTGCTAACTTCATAAAAAGCTTCGTTACCCAAGGCGTCGACCAAACTATGAATCAGATGAATAATAAATAATGTAGAGACGTCACACCTGTGGCGTCTTATTAAATTATAATTCGAATAAAATAATTAGTAAAACCTTTTACTATTTTTTGTATATTTGCAAATCTTTTAAAAAATAAGATGATGAAAAGAAAATCTTTACTTTTAATCGTGATGATGTTTGCATTGGCATCAATGACAACAATCAATGCACAAGAGAAAAAATCTTTAATCGGCGACTATCTGTCAATTAGTGGTTGGATGAATATCCAATATGATTACGAGCGCCAATTACAGAATGGTGGCGTGACATTGGACGAAATCAACACATTCAATGTGCGTCGTGCTCGTCTCGACTTCAAAGGTAACATCAACAAGAATTTAGAATTCCGCGTACAAGCCGACGTTGCAGGAACTCCAAAATTAGTCGACGGTTTTGTTAAAGTTAAATTGCACAAAAGTTTTAATATCCAAGTTGGTCAGTTTAAAATTCCTTTCACATTTGAAAATCCACAGTCACCTCTTACTCTCGAAGGCGTTGAATACGCACAAGTTATTAGCAAACTTTCTGGCTATAGCGATATGTCGGGCGTAAAAACATATTCAGGTGGTCGTGATGTCGGTGTCATGATTTATGGTAACTTCTTTAGTTTTGAGCATAACGGAAAAGAAATACCTGTCCTTACTTATAAATTAGGTGTTTTCAATGGTAATGGCATGAATAATAAAGATGCCAATACTTCAAAAGATATCGCTGCTAGCATTGAGGTTTGTCCTAAAGTTAAAGGCTTGATGTTGGCTGCTTCATATTATGACGGCAATTATTTGCTCAGCGATGGTGCTGTTTATGAGAAAAACGCTAACAGAGACCGTCTTACTTTCGGCGGCAAATACGAAAACGGCAGACTTACAGTGCGTTCAGAATATATCACAGGTAAGACAGAAATGGCTAACAAAGATGGTATTTACACTCTCAATTCTGACGGCTTCTACGTAGCTGGAGGTTATTGGTTCAACATGAAAAATCAAAGAATTCGTCCTGTTGCACGTTACGATTTCTTGAGACAAGACATAGAAAATCCTGAAAAGAACTCGACATATTATATGGCTGGTATAGATTGGTGGCCATATAACAACCTTCGACTCTTGGTTAACTATACAATAAAAGACAAACCAGGATACGAAAATTTGGGACATTTGTTCCAAGCACAGCTTTCAGTGAAATTTTAACAATTAGAAATTAGGAGTTAGGAATTAGGAATCAAACCTTTTCTTAACTCCTTTTTTATTAACAACTAAAAATACTACATAACTCTAAACCTTAAACCTTAATCTTCAACCTTAAACTATTGTAACTAAATTATACTATATATGAAAACAAGAAAACTTAAAGCATTATTTCTCAATGAGGAGTGGCTCATTGTGATGTTGGGATTCATCATTTTGGCTTTGATAGTCATAGTCCCAGAGTTTATGGTAAACATCAAAATGTTAAATGTGAAGACCTTGGATACATCTATGGGTTGGGTCAATGCAGTTTATATTTTTGTGTTTTTACTATTGATTATTCTTATCTCTGCCCTTGCTATGAAAAAACCTGTCAAGGGTGTTTTTATGTCCTTTCTTGTGATATTTGTGCTGACGATGTTGGCACAGTTATGCGCAAGTATTCCTTTTTGCAAAGAATATGGACTTGAGGCTGTTCTTTTTGCAGTTCTTTTCGGATTGATTATAAGTAATGTGTTTGGCGTACCGGAATGGTTGAAACCTGCCATACAAAGTGAATTCTATATTAAAATCGGTATTGTTTGTTTAGGCGCTACTGTCATCTTTGGCGAAATCATGAAATCAGGAGCCTACGGACTCGCACAGGCGATTTTGGTCGTGCTTGTCGTTTGGTATTTCGGCTTCTGGATTTCACGTAAAGTTTTTAAAGTAGATGACCAGATGGCTACTATGATAGCAAGCTCCGTCAGTGTGTGCGGCGTATCTGCTGCCATCGCCACTTGCGGCACCATTAAAGGCAACCAGAAGAAACTCAGCTACGTCATATCTTTGGTTATGGTCGTTGCCATCCCTATGTTATATATAATGCCGTTATTATGCAATTGGCTGTTGCCTATAATATTCCCCGACAATCCTGTCGCGGCTCAACAGGTGGCGGGAGCCTGGATTGGTGGTACCATCGATACAACGGCGGCTGTTGCTGCATCGGGCGATATCTTAGGCAGCATTGCAGGTGACACTGCCGTCATCGTAAAGGCTTCTCAAAATGTGCTCATCGGCGTCGCTGCATTTTTTATCTCGTTGTTCTGGTCGTTGCGCGATACCAACAGCGTGATGGAGACAAGAGGAACTGTGGTGTGGCATAGATTCCCTAAGTTCGTTATTGGAATGGTTGTAGCTTCAGCAGTGTTTAGCATCTGGTTCTCCGGCGGCGTTGAAATAGACGGCGACATGGTGAAATACAAGACATTAGCCAAGAACTTTCAAGGAATGTTTTTCTCTATAGCATTCGTCTGCATCGGATTAGAAACACGATTTAAAGAAATATTCTCCAAAGAAAACAATCAGTCACTCAAGGCGTTCTTGTCGGCACAGATGTTTAATATCATCTTCACACTCATAGTAGCAATAATTATCTTTGGATTTGTGGCGAATTAGAGGTTTTAGAGGTACTAGAGGTGCAGAGGTACTAGAGGTACTAGAGGTTTTAGAGGTCTGAACTCTATTCCCTCTATTCCCTATATTCCCTCTAGTCCCTTTAGTCCCTCTAATCCCTCTATTCCCTCTAAAAAAATCTCTTCTTCCTGAACATTCATGATAGAAAAAATGTTATTTTTGCATACGTTTAACAAAAACACTGACTTAATAAATGACAAGATGTTTTAATATAGTATTATCAGTTGCTCTGATTGGGTTAGCTCTTATGATGGGCATAATGATAAATTGTCATAAGTCGGTGGATTATCGTTGTTTGCAGACATGCGACAATCAGGTCTCTGAGATTGTTGACGGACAGCGTTCAGATGTCATGTCATACATAGAGGCGTCAGGCTCGGGCATGACGACGCTGCCAGAAATAGTTGACTCAATGCCCTCGCCATCGGTGCGACTGCTTTCGTCTCAGAAAAGATTACAACAAAACCTTTCGGCATTCCTGATGCTGAAACACCTGTCTTCGGAAGTGACACCAACCAACAAATACAACAAACACTTCTCTTTACCTTTGTCAGCAAAGGAAAATCTTATCGTCATAATAAAACACCTTATCATTTAGAACTTTAGAATTCTAGAGCTTTAGAACTTTAGAATTTTTATGGGCGCTGAATTTGCTGAAGTGTCCTATCATTACTCCATTGATTTATTACTTCATTACAAAAAAAAAACTTGTAGTCTTGTAGTCTTGTTGACTTGTAGACTTCTAAAAACGTATTATTATGACAAACAATATTCAAAACACACAATTAGATTTCATTCAAAAGAGATTTAACATCTCTGCATTATTTTCAGGTATAGTATTAATCGGTCTTGGCGCATTCTTATTCGTATATTCAAGAAATATTGATGGCAATATACTTTCTTCTGCTATGATTTTCTTCGGTATAGTGAGCGTTATTTTTGCATTGTTTATTCTTATTGCAAGATTAAACTCAGAAGTATATTCCAAGACAAACTCTCCGATAGTGAGACGTCAGATTTATTTCGATACAGCAGATTTCTACGCTATCAAGTCAGCTATTGAAAATGATAAGTTAGATACATTAGAAAAATTCAATAAAGTTGACGAAGGCAATGTACAACTTTATGTAGTTCATTCAAAAGACAAGAAGTTTGCAGCATTGCAACTACTCAAATACGAACCGTTCGATTTCATCCCACAGACAGATGTGATGGTGAGAGAGTTTTAGAGGAAAATATTTAAAAGAAACTCAGAATCTCAGAAACTCAGAAATTCAGAACCTCAGAAAAGTTTTGAGATTTTAAAAAGACGCATCAATGCCTTGTTGTATAGCAACCGGGATCATTGGTGCGTCTTTACTTGTAGTCTTGTGGTCTTGTTGACTTGTGGTCTTTATTTGTTTATCTGTTTCACGAATCTTTCGTACCAGTCTTCTCCGAAGCGTCTTATCATAGGGCCTTTGAGAAATTTATACAATGGAATTCCTTCTTTTTCACCTTTTCTCTTGGCGGGAACACAGACGCTCCATTCGTGGTAGTTGACATGGATGAAGCCGTTTTTCTCTTCGAGACGGATAGGGTAGAGGTGGCAGCTTATCGGTTTCCAGAAGTCTATTTTGCCTTCCAGATAAGCCTTTTCTATTGCGCATAATGCTGTGCCGTTTTCATGAAAATAAACGAAGGCACATTCTTCATCGTTGACCAATGCGGTGACAAGAGCGCCTTTTTCATCGTAATCGTAAACGTCATTATTTTCAATGACTTCTATTCCCTCCGGACGCATATATGGTTTTATCTCTTCGATATATTCCTCGATGAGACCAACTTCATCAGGTTCTAAAGGAGCGCCGGCATCACCAGCAACGCAACATTCACCTTTGCAACGTGCAAGATGACAACAAAAACGAGCATTGATGAACTCGTCTGAAACAATTACATTATCTACTATTATCATGTTGGCAAAGATATAAAAAAGACAAAAGACAAAAGGCAAAAGACAAAAGTTTTTTTAATTCTAACGTAGAGACGCACCGCCGTGCGTCTTTGAACCAAATGTAGAGACGCACCGCCCTGCGTCTTTGAAACAAACGCCGTGTGTCTATTTTTTTTACGATTTTTTTTAAAGATTTTTGAGAAAAAAATCATATCTTTGTCGCTTATTATAAAAAATTAAAATATTAGGTAATATATGAAAGGCTCATATAGAGAATATAAGAATTTGAACCTCACAAACATTGCTAAAGAGGTTCGTAAGTATTGGGAAGACAACGATGTTTTCCAAAAGAGTTTAGACAATCGTAAGGATGGTCCAGCTTTCGTGTTCTACGAAGGACCACCGTCAGCAAACGGAACTCCAGGTATCCACCACGTGATGGCTCGTACTATCAAAGATATCTTCTGCCGTTACCAGACTCTCAAAGGAAAAAGAGTTTCTCGTAAAGCAGGTTGGGACACCCACGGTCTCCCTGTTGAACTCGGCGTTGAAAAGAAATTAGGTATCACCAAAGAAGACATCGGTACAAAAATCAGTGTTGACGAATACAATAAGGCTTGTCGTGAAGAAGTTATGAAATATAAAGACTTATGGGACGAACTCACACGTACCATGGGCTATTGGGTCAACCTTGACGATCCTTATATCACATTCACAAACGAATATATCGAGACATTATGGTATCTCTTGTCAGAGATTTACAAGAAAGGTCTCCTCTATAAAGGTTATACAATCCAACCTTATTCACCAGCAGCTGGTACAGGCTTGAGCTCTCACGAACTTAATATGCCTGGCTGCTACCGCGACGTTAAAGACCTCACTTGCGTTGCTCTCTTCCGCGTTAAAGCAGAACAAAATATAGTAAAGAATAATCCTTTCGGCGTTGACGTTCCTTTCAACAGCATTCAAATAGCTGCTTGGACAACAACACCTTGGACATTGCCTTCAAACACAGCATTGTGCGTTGGTAACAGCATCGACTATAACCTCGTTAAGACAGTCAACCCTGTAAGTGGCGACCTCGCTTATATCGTAGTTGCTAACTCATTGATGGGAGCATTCTTCCCTAAAGAAGAAGAAAAACCAGCTTTCGAAGATTATAAAGTGGGCGACAAGAAACTTCCTTACGAAGTTATTGGCACATGTAAAGGTAAAGACCTCGTCGGCTTGGATTACGAACAGCTTATTCCTTGGGTCAATCCAGGTGAAGGCGCATTCCGCGTTATCCACGGTGACTACGTCAGCACAGAAGACGGTACTGGTATCGTTCACATCGCTCCTACATTCGGTGCAGACGACGACCGCGTAGCAAAACAAAGTGGCATACCTCCACTCCAAATGATTGACAAAGACGGCAAGGCTCAGCCAATGGTTGACAAGGCCGGTAAGTTCTTCTTGGTAGAAGACCTCGACGCTGAGTTCGTTAAGAACTTCATGAATGTTGAAGCTTACGCTCCATACGCAGGCCAATTCGTTAAGAATGCTTTCGATGCAACAAAGACAGACAAAGACAAATCATTGGATGTCGACATCGTTGTTATGTTGAAAGAAGAAGGCAAACTCTTCAAGAGCGAAAAACATACTCACAACTATCCACACTGCTGGCGTACAGACAAACCTGTTCTCTATTATCCATTAGACAGCTGGTTCATCCGCAGCACTGCTTTGAAGGATAGAATGATTGAACTCAACAAGACCATCACATGGAAACCAGAAGCAACAGGTAGCGGTCGTTTCGGCAACTGGCTCGAAAACCTCGTTGACTGGAACCTCTCACGCTCACGTTATTGGGGAACACCATTGCCAATCTGGAGAACAGAAGACGGCAACGAAGAAGTTTGTATCGGCAGCGTCGCTGAACTACGTCAAAGAATTGACGAGTCAGTAAAAGCTGGTTTCATGACAGAAAACCCATACGCTTCAGAAGATTATAACAGCTTCGACTTACACAGACCTTATATAGATAATGTAATACTCGTCTCATCAGACGGCAAGAAGATGTTCCGTGAACCAGACCTCATCGACGTTTGGTTCGACTCTGGCGCAATGCCTTACGCACAGATTCACTACATGGGCGAGAAAGAAAAACTCAATGCTGAGACATTCCCAGCTGACTTCATCGCTGAAGGCGTTGACCAGACACGTGGATGGTTCTTCACATTGCATGCTATCGCAACAATGATTTCAGACTCTGTTTCATATAAGGCTGTTATCTCTAACGGTTTGGTTCTCGATAAGAACGGCAACAAGATGTCTAAACGTCTCGGCAACGGCGTTGACCCATTCGAAGCAATAGAAAAATACGGTGCTGACGCAGTACGTTGGTATATGATTACCAACTCACAACCTTGGGATAACCTCAAGTTTGACGCGGAAGGCGTTGATGAAGTACGTCGTAAATTCTTCGGCACATTATATAATACATACGCATTCTTCGCATTGTATGCTAACATCGACAAGTTCGATTTCTCAGAAGCAGAAATTCCATACGAAGAACGTCCAGAAATCGACAGATGGATTTTATCAGAACTGAACTCATTGATTGAAGAAGTCGATAACGATTATCAAAACTACGAACCAACAAAAGCAGGTCGTGCTATAGCAGAATTCGTTGATGCACACTTGAGCAACTGGTACGTACGTCTCTCACGTCGTCGTTTCTGGAAGAGCGATGCTTCATCAGACAAGACTTCAGCATATCAGACATTATACACATGTTTGGATGTATTGGCCAAGATTTCAAGCCCAATAGCTCCATTCTTCTCAGAACGTTTATACCAAGACTTGAACGAAGCAACAGGACGCCAGGCTGCTGAATCTGTACACCTCACAGACTTCCCTAAAGCAAATCCAGAACTCATCAACAAGGATTTGGAAGAAAGAATGGAAATGGCACAACTCGCTTCATCAATGGTATTGTCATTGAGAAAGAAAGCCAATATCCGTGTTCGTCAGCCGCTCTCAAAGATTATGATTCCTGTCAACTCAGAAAAAGAACTCGAACAATTCAAATTGGTTGAGCAACTCATCCTTTCTGAAGTTAACGTTAAGGAAATAGAATATCTTACAGCTGATAAGAATATCTTGGTTAAGAAGGTTAAGCCAAACCTCAGAAACTTAGGCCGTCGTTATGGCAAGATGATAAAACCTATAACACAATTCTTCGCTGAGATAGAACAAGAAACTATCAGAACATTTGAAAACGTAGGTTATTTAGATATCACATTAGAAGGACAAGAGTTGCATCTCGAACTTGATGACGCTATCATCACAACAGAAGATATTCCAGGCTGGGCAGTGGCTACACAAGACGACTCTACAGTAGCATTGGATATCACTGTAACTCCAGAATTGGCAGAAGAAGGCTTGGCAAGAGAAATCGTCAACAGAATCCAAAACATGAGAAAAGACGGTGACTTCGAAGTGACAGATCATATAGTTCTCACAATAGAAAAGAAGGATGCAATCAACAATGTAGTTGAAAAATATAAAGAATATATCTGTTCAGAGACATTGGCTGAGTTGAATATGGTTGATGCTATCGGTGAAGAAACTGAAGCGATAGAACTTATAGACGATATTTCTGTTAAGTTGAAAATTAACAAAAAATAACAAGAATTAAAGAAATATTTTCTTGTGTTATTGGATTATTGTTATTAACTTTGACGTCGAATAATTAAAATATAGGTTGTTATGGAAAATATAAATAATACTCCTGATAAAGTCAGATATTCTGATGAAGAACTTGCTGAATTCAAAGAACTTATTTTAGAAAGATTAGCAAGAGCTCACAAAGACCTTGAAATGTTAAATGACAATGTTTCAGGTGGAGATAACAATGCTGATGACACATCCCCAACATTTAAGATTTTGGAGGAAGGCTCTAATGTTTTGTCGAAAGAGGAAAACAGCCAGTTGGCAGCTCGTCAGTACAAATACATTCAGAACCTGGAAAATGCTCTTATTCGTATTGAAAACAAGACTTATGGTGTGTGTCGTATGACAGGCAAGCTTATCCCTAAGGAAAGATTGCGTGCCGTACCACACGCAACCTTAAGTGTTGAGGCAAAAATGGGACAAAAGAAATAAATGAAAAGACCTCTTATTATCATTTTTATAGTCCTTCTTCTTGACCAGTTATTGAAATTTTGGGTTAAGTTGAACATGACGATAGGTGAAAGTTTCCCGGTGCTGGGAGATTGGTTTCAAATTTATTTCATAGAGAACAACGGCATGGCTTTTGGCTGGGAACTCGGAGCTCAATGGGGTAAGTTGGCTCTTAGCGTCTTCAGGATAATAGCCGTGGCGTTGTTGTTTTATTTCATATATTATTTAAACAAGAAGAAAGTAAAATTTGGTCCGTTGTTGGGAGTATCGCTCATCACAGCCGGCGCCTTGGGCAACATCATCGATGGTATGTTCTACGGCATGATATTCGGTGAGAGCTCCTTCATGCAGGTTGCAACCTTATTCCCTGAAGGTGGCGGATACTCTGGATTCCTGCAAGGCAAAGTGGTCGATATGTTCTACTTCCCGCTATTCACGTTCCCTGAATGGGTGCCATTATTTGGAGGACAGATTTTCTTCAGCCCTATCTTCAACATCGCCGACAGCGCGATAACGATAGGCTTCCTTTACCTGATTATTTTCCAATGGAAATTCTTGAAGAACATCGATAACTTGGATGCTCTTACAAATGAATGATTCTGCATTTCTCTACTAAAAAATGAACACTATTTTTATTGTAATGCCCATCTTAATCGTTTTGATGTTTTTGTTGGGCACCGATTTAAACAAGAAATCTTTTACTGATGTGGCACGTAATCCACGTGCTGTTATGATAGGAATGATTGGACAGTTGATAATACTGCCTCTTATAGCTTTCGCCTTGGCGTGGATTATGAAGTTGCCTCCCATCTATTTTATGGGAATCGTGTTGATAGCATGTTGCCCCGGCGGCAGCTCGTCAAATGTCTTCTCTATGTTGGCTAAAGGCGATGTGGCATTGTCGGTGACACTTACAGCAATAAGCAGCATTATAACATTATTCACCATTCCCGTCATCATGGAGTTCGTGGCTCGTTTTGTATCTGAACAGAGCGGAGTAGAGGTTAACCTTCCTTTCGGACGACTCATAGTACAGAATATCGTGCTTCTGTTTGTACCTTTATTTATAGGTATTATGTTCAGACATTTCTTCCCAACGCCAGCGGCAAAAGTCAATAAGGTGTTGAGCAAACTAGCTTTCCCGGCATTGATGACATTGGCATTGGTGTTTTTCTTGCAATATACTCAAGAGATAAAAGACAATTTCGCAGTGCTTGGAGTGGCTGTTACCATAATGATTTTGTTGGCAATGCTATGTAGCTCCATCTTGTCAAGATTGACGAAATCTGGAACAGCAGTAAGAAGAACTATAGTTATTGAAGTAGGTATGCAGAACGCAGCTCAAGCTATCGCCATTGCAAGTTCGCCATTCATATTCAATAGCGGCGAGATGGCAATACCAGCAATCATATACGCTCTCCTTATGAATGTGATATTGCTTGTTTATGTGGGTGTTATTAAGTCTAAAGGCGAAAGGCTAAAGTCTAAAGACTAAAGGTTAAAGTTGAAAGGAGAATTATATTATGAAGGATGTGATGACATTTCTCAATGGCGTGCTTGTCAACAACAACCGCCCTTGGTTTCAGGAGAATAAGGAATTGTACAACAAGGCTCAGAATCGTATATATGAAATGGCCGAGCAGCTAATCTCAGGCATCTCCAAATTCGATTCATCAATAAAGAACCTAAGCGTTAGCGACTGCACCTATCGCATCTATCGCGATATACGTTTCTCTCCCGACAAACGTCCTTACAAAACTCACATGGGTATTTATGTCTGTCCTTTCGGGAAGAAATCTGGACTTGCTGGATATTATCTTCATTTCGAAGGTGATGGCGCTGAATATATAGGATGCAATGGTCTGTTCACCGGACTCTGGAATCCTGACAAAGACACTCTTAAAAGCATAAGGGAAGACATCTGCTACGACGGCGATGCTTTCATAGATGCAATCAACAAAGCAGGCAATTTTATATTAGACACTTCTAATAGCTTGACAAAGAATCCTAAAGATTTTCCATCGCAGCATAAACACGACATACTCCTACGTCTTAAACAATATAATCTAGTACAAAAACTGCCGGAAGGAATGCTCTATTCCGACCATCTCATCGAATGGGCACTCGAGGAATTCAAGACCTCTCTCGAGTTCAACAACCTGCTCAATAAGGCGGCAATGTTCGTAAGGGAAAATAAATTTTCATAAAAATGAAATATTGTGCAGCAAATCTTTTTTATCGTCGTTACAAAAATGTAAAAACAAGAATATGTCGAATTTTGAAGATTTGCTGAAACAATGTAAGAGACAGAATCCTCAGGCGATGTTGAAGTTGTACAACATCTGCTGCCAGCCTGTCTATAACGCTTGTCTTCACATCGTCATGAATGAGTTCGACGCTGAGGAGATAATGCAAGACTCCATTCTCAAAGCATTCAGCTTAATCGACAGATTTCTTGGAACACAGAAAGACTTCATCGCTTTCGTCAAGAAGATTGCGGTCAATAAAAGCATTGACTGGTACCGAAAGCATAGCAAAGAGCCTTTTTTCAAAGAGATAGAAAACGAGACTGACGACATATCAGATGATGCGGATGAAGAATCGTATCCTGTTGAGAAGATAATTGAAAAGATGGAACTTCTCCCTGATGGATATAAAATGGTTCTGAAGCTGCATCTTCTCGATGAACTCGATTTCGTTGATATAGCGGAAATAATGAATGTAAAAGCTTCAACGGTGAGGTCGCAATATGTACGAGGTTTGGAAAGATTAAGAAAATCAATAAGTAAAGACGTATCACACGACACTATAAAAAATAAATAAGATGTCGTTGATGCGTCTAAGATAAATCAATTAAGATATGAACATTGAAGATTTAATAAAAAATAACAAAGAGAAGTTTGAGGGCGAGTTGTCTGATAATCATCAGGCTCGTTTTGCGATGAAGTTGCATTCGCAGATTAGAAGAAGAAACAACATACGCCGTCTCTGTTTTGGTATTCCTTCGGCAGTGGCAGCGCTCTTGTTCATTGCCTTGCTGTTCGAGAATCAGGATAAGATAACACCTCAGTTGTATCAGGAAAATAGCAAAGTTGCTGAGATGAGAAACGTTTATGAACAACAAGTTGATGAAGCTGTTATGTTGTTGGAAAATGTGCTGCAAAATGTGGATGACTCTACTAAGATGGAGATAAATAAGGTGATAGAAAACCTCACTTTCACTTCAGAAATATTTGCAGAGATTGCTCCGTTGCCTGAAGAGAAACAGTTGGCCATAACATCTCAGATGTATGACAGTCAGTTGGAATCATTGAATATGATATATAGAAAAATTAAAAAAGAGGAGAAATAATCATGAAAGCTAGAATCTTGACTTTAATGTTCTGTTTTGCAACATTATTCGCTTTTGCTGAAAATAGTTTTAATGACATCAATGCTTCTTATAAATATTCAAAGAAGAGAACCATCGACGCTAATTTTGAGACCATTGTTGGTACCTCTGTTGCCTTGATAGGAAAATACAGCGATTATAAAATATCTTCATGGGAAGAGAATTATGTGAGCTTTCATGTTGAGATAATAACGAAAGCCAATAAGGAAGAACGCGCTGAAGAAATGCTCTATGCCATCGACGTGGATTTCAATAACGATAAAAACAAGCAAAAGCTAACAGCCAAGACCATTATAAATAAAATAAACGCTAAAAATGTAGGTTATCATATCTCCTATTATATCATGCTTCCACAGGATGTCTTCGTCAGTATATATAACATTTATGGCGATGTGATAATGGATAAGGCAAACAATAACTTATATGTAGAGATGCAATATGGCGACTTCTCAATCGATGATATTGTCTCTACTGCCGAGATAAAAATGAATTATGGCGACGTCAATATTAAAAAGGCCAAGCAAATAAATGCTAAAATAAACTATGGAGACATTGATATTGCTGATGTCAATAGTGCCGTCTTTAAGATGAATTATGGAAGTGTCAAACTTGATAATGTAAACAGATTGATAGGCGAACTTAATTATTCAGATATAAATGTCAATAATATTGAAAAGTATGCAGATATATATGTGAATTATGGAGATGTGACTGTCAATAAGATAAGTCAGGTTTTTGAATCCATGGAAGTGCAACTCAACTATTCCGACATCAAATTGAACCTT
Organism: Bacteroidales bacterium; assembly: GCA_045639025.1. GTDB lineage: Bacteria > Bacteroidota > Bacteroidia > Bacteroidales > F082 > Limimorpha. The sequence continues at coordinate 14,821 of JAZUCH010000066.1, read as the reverse complement.
ACAGAAGATATGAGTTTCACCTATGACATAAAACTTCTTTATGGTGATATTGAAAACGACTTGCTTGATAAATATGCCAAACGTATAGTCGAGACGAAGGTCAACACCAAGAGCATGACAGGAAACATTAACGACAGCGAGGGAAAACACAAAATAACAATCAACGGAAACTATTCTGACGTTGAATAACGAAATTCTGTAGAGACGTTTCAATGTTTCCATAGAAATAAACAAACATTGAAGCGTCTGATGTAATAGAAATGATTGTTGAGACGTCTTTGTGGCGATTCAATTGATAAAAATACTGCCTCAACAGATAAAAATTATTTATAAATAAAAAAAGGAAAAAACGGAACAAAAATTGTTTAAATTTGAACGTTCAAAAAAGCGATTTATAAACTTAAAGTATATAAGGTCATGAAGAGGTTGTTACTTATATTTTCATTGATTTTTTTTAATATTAATTTATTCTCTCAGAATTATGTAAGCGGCGTTTTGGTTGATAGTCTGAACAACGAGAAACTGCCTTTTGTCAATGTGGGTTTGATGCGTGCTGTCGATTCTGTTTTCGTGTCTGGTACTTCGTCAAACGAAAACGGATATTTCAAGGCTGAGCATATACCAGATGGAAAATATATCTTCTTTGTCTCTTCAATAGGTTATGAATCAATAAGAACAATAATAGATGTTAATGACAACATCGATATGGGTGTGATTAAGATGAAGTCGGGAAGCACCCGTTTGGACGAAGTCGTGATTGTTGAGAAAAGACCTTTGTTCAGCAGCGAAGGCGAGAAGACCTTATACAACGTAAGCGAAGACCCTAGCGTGCAGACCGGTACTGTCTCCGATGCTTTGCAGAATGCCCCTGGCGTTGAAGTTGACGTTGAAGGCAACGTCTCTTTGCGTGGTGTCTCATCAGTAGAAATCTGGATTAACGGTCAGCCTTCCAATCTCAACGAAGAAAATCTGAAGACTTATTTACAGCAGATGCCAGCCAACGCGCTCGAGAAGATTGAGGTGATATCTAATCCTTCAGCGCGTTACTCATCAAACAGCGACGGCGGCATCATCAATATCGTCACCAATTCCAAAATCAAAAAGAACCAGTTCCTTAGTTTCGGAGTTAGAGCATCTTCTTCACCAAACGCCTCTCCTTGGGCATCATACGTCTGGGCAAACGAGAAAATGTCGCTCAACCTCTTCGTCAACGGCTCTTATTCCCAATGGAAAAACATCACCAACGGCTATAGCACATCTTTCGCCGACAATGCCGACCACACAGGATTGGATACTACAAACCACACCTCATATAACGGCGATTCTTTCTCAAACAATTTCGGCGGTGGCTTCAACATCAACTTCGATTATAACATCGATACCATGAACTCAATCTCCGTCTGGGTCGGAGGATGGCCTAACTCATCAAAAAGCGAGAGCTTTAACGAGACATTCCGTCACGAATATATGCAAGACTCTGGCATGTATCATTATAAAACCTACGGCGAGTCGTCTGGTCATGGCAACTTCTACCACGGCGGATTGCAATATATGCATAAGTTCAACAACGAAGGCCATAACATCAGTCTCAGAATGACAGGTAACATAGCCGACGGAAAAGACAACGAATACCAAAGAAGATATTATGAGACACAATCATGGATGAACGTAGATTATAGAGAATTGTCAACTTATAACGATATGGGATGCGGCGTCAACCTCGACTATACTCTTCCTTATTCTGAAAATGGCGAGATAGGACTCGGAGCTTCTTACGAATACAGTCCTGATACATATTACATTGATTATGATACTCTTGTCGGCGATACTTATGTCAATGATATAATGCGCAGTTTCGACAGAGAAGTAGGTTCCAACGAATATGACCTTTATTTCACTCTTCAACAGAAATGGGGCAACTTCGTCTTGAAGCCAGGCATCAGAATGGAATACGAAAAATTATGGTGCAACATCGATGGTTACACCACAAGCAATACAACAAAAGACTATCTCAACTGGCGTCCGTCAATACATCTTTCATACAGAACAAAGTCGATGCACAACTTCAACTTAAGTTATTCACGACGCATCGCTCCTCCAGGTGCAAGAAACCTCACCGATTACAGATTCTATTCAACAGAATCATTCACAACAGGTAATCCAGACCTTCTTCCAACATACACCACTTCTATCGAAGGCGGCTGGACAAAATATTGGAACAGTTTCGGCTCTGTTGGATTGACAGCATATTACAGAGATTCAAAGAACACCGTCGATAATATCAGCGATGTTGTCTATGACGATTTCTTTGGAAGATATATACAATATTCATATCCTGTAAATGTTGGAAAGTCATCAAGAAAAGGTCTCGAAGCAAATGTCACATATCGTCCAACAGCTATGTTCAACATGAGATTATATGCCAATGTTTATGACTACTATTATGAGACAAAATTCAATAATGAGTTTATCAAAGACAACTCTTTAGTATATAGCATGCGTTTGAACGTTTGGGCTAAGCTATGGAATAAGATAGAGATTCACGCATCGGGAAACTACCGTTCTCCACAGCAGTCGCTCTTTGCTGAGAGACATGCTAACTATTCCATCAACTGCGGATTAAGAGCCGACTTCTTCGACAGAAAGATGTCAGTCCATATCAATGTCAACGACATCTTCAACTGGAACAGATGGGACAACAACACAACGAATCCATATTATATCTCATACAGCTCGTTTAAGTTCAACAGCCGCTCTATCAGCGCAGGACTCGTCTTCCGTTTCGGTAAGATGGAACTTGAGAGAAAAGCACAGACCGGAGGCGCTGAGATGCAGAACCCAAGTGCCGGCATGTAAAACTCTAATCCCTCTAATCCCTTTAACCCTCTAAACCTCTAACAATGTTAAAAAGAATACTTATAATATCAGCTGTTTTGTTATCGATAGTATCATGTGATAATAAACAAAATAATAAAACTGTAGTGAATAACACTCCTAAGAAGCAGGTGGTGAAAGTTCCAGGTTTCAATGCCGATTCGGCATATAATTATGTTAAGAAACAATTGGAATTCGGTCCACGTGTGCCAGGCAGCGAAGCTCATGCACAGTGCGCCGAATGGTTCATCGACTTTTTTAATGAGAATGCCGATACTGTCTATGTACAAGATTTTAGAACAAGGCTTTATAATGGAAAAAGCATTGACGGAAAGAATATCATAGCATCATTCAATCCAAAGGCAAAGAAAAGAATACTCTTGGCAGCACACTGGGACTCACGTCCTTTTGCCGACCACGACCCTGACAGAACAAAATGGAACACACCTATAGACGGAGCCAACGACGGCGCCAGTGGAGTAGGAGTGCTGATGGAGGTGGCAAGAGCGCTGAAAGAAAACCCTATCAACACCGGAATTGATATTATTCTTTTTGACCTTGAAGATTATGGAGCACCACAGTACCTTAATCTTATGACTAACGACGACTGGGCTCTGGGCTCGCAATACTGGTCAAAGAATCCTCATGTTTATAACTACAGCGCATATTTCGGAATATTGTTAGACATGGTGGGAGCATCGAATCCACGTTTCCCAAAAGAATATTATTCACAACAGTTGGCACCTTCCCTCAGCAATGAAATATGGAGAATGGCACGCGAATTAGGCTATGACCAATATTTCATCAATGAGATAGGACATCCAATCAACGACGACCATATCTATGTCAATGTCAATGCCAATATACCTATGATAGACCTCATCCATCTTGAAGACAACGAAAACAGCTCGTTCTATCCATATTGGCATACTATGAACGACAATATAGACCAGATAGACCCTAAGACTTTAGGAATGGTGGGAAACGTAGTTTTGAATGTAATATATAGAAAATAGAATAAGTTATAGAAACTCAGAAACTCAGAAACTCAAAATCTCAAAAAGTTCTGAATTTCTGAGATTCTGAGATTCTGAATTTCTGAGTTTTTTATGAATGTCTCCATCACATCACCGGCGCGTAAAGTCTCTTTCGACGAGATGTCTTTTGCTTTCGATTATATCAGAAGCAGAGGACATAATCCTGTTTATGATGAGCGTCTCTTTGACTCATGTCATCAGTTTGCGGGCGATGATGAAGCTCGTGCGGCTTTGATGCAAGAATATCTCGACAGAGACGACATCGATGTGATTTTATGTGCGCGTGGCGGTTATGGAACGGTGCGTATCATCGACAAACTCAATTTCGATAAGTTTCTTCAAAAACCAAAATGGATAGCCGGCTATAGCGATGTGACCGTTCTCCATGCTAAGTTGCAGAGCCTGGGATGCGAGAGCCTGCATTCCACTATGCCAATCAATTTTGCAGACAATACGGCTGCCTCTCTCGATTCGCTTTTTGATGCTATCGAAGGCAAAACTATCACATACCAAATACCATCATCTGAAATCAACATTACAGGCAGGGCTGAGGCGCAACTTGTGGGCGGCAACATATCCGTGCTATACAGTCTGCTTGGCTCTGATATATTCCCCGACACAGAAGGCAAGATACTTTTCCTGGAAGATTTGGACGAATACCTTTATCATATCGACAGGATGATGACGGCGTTGCAGAGAGCAGGAAAACTCGATAACATAAAAGGACTGATAGTAGGCGGACTGACCAAGATGCACGACAATAATATTCCTTTTGGGATGAGCGCTGAAGAGATAATTTTGGAGAAAGTAAAAACCAAAAACATACCAGTATGCTTCGGTTTCCCGGCCGGACATATTGACGACAACAGAACGTTGATATTAGGAAAGACAACGCTTTTGGAAGTTGGTGATACTGTGAAATTAAGCTATTAAAAAGCTTAATTTTTTTTAACATTCTATTTAAAAAAATCGTAATTTTGCACCCGTTTTTTCTTTATGCTCTGGAAACTCCAAAATTTCTGGATTACAAGGGATTATTAATTCCTTGAAAAATAATATTGAAAAATTGAAAACAAAATAATAATTTAAAAAAATGCTTATGAAAAGAAAGTTTATCTTTTTAGCAATGTTACTCCTAACCTTAGTGGGAGGGGTAAAATGGAACGTGCTTAATGCACAAGAAGGACAGTATCGTATTAAGTCCAATTCTACAGGTAAATACCTTACTATCTTTAATTACACCAATAGTAATAACTCTGGCTCTCAAGGTGGTGTAGGATTGGCTGATTACGCAGAAGATAATGATCAGATATTTACTTTCGAAGTTAATAATAGTGGTCATTATGTAAAATCAGCTGATGGTTACTATATTAAATGTTACGACTGGAATGTTGATGCATATTCTACCTCAAGCCCAATGTTTAACGCTACAACTTTGTTAGGCTTTGATTTTGGCGGGGGAACATTTAAATTAAGAAAATTAGGAAGTAGCAAATATTTCAAAGTCGAATATGTAAGTAATAATTATTATGTTTTCTGTGATTGCGATGGCACCAACGGAACAATTGAAAATTGGGTTCTCGAAGCAGTTGTTAATGAAGACGATGTAACTCCTGGTGCTCCAACAGATCTTAATGCTACAGAAGTAACTCATAATTATGTAACATTATCATGGACAGCTGGAACCGATGCTCTCTATTATAATGTTTATAGAGATGGAAGCAAGATAGCTGACAAAATTAGCGGAACCACATACAAAGATGAAACCGTACAAGCAGAAACAACTTATAAATACACAGTTGAAAGTGTACGTTTCAACGACAATGTATCAACCACTCATTCTAATGAAGTTTCCGTTACAACATTGGAAATACCTGCAATACAAGAAATTATTGTTGGTGATGGCGTTGGTACAAGTAAGTATGTACCAGTTCATACTTACTATAACTATTCATATTCTCAACAAATATTCACAAAATCTCAACTCGACTTTGAGGCTGGTAATATTTCAAAAATTGCATTCTTCAAAACTGATAGTGGATATAATCATAATAGGAAACTCAAAATCTATATGGTAAATACCGACAAAGAATCCTTTAGCGGTACTGCCGACTGGGTCGCCGTTGCAGAGTCTGATTTAGTTTATGATTCAGGAGAAAGTGGTTATACTTTTTCAGCTAATAATGACTGGTGTGAAATACAACTCAACAATGTATTTGAATATCAAGGTGGTAATATTTTAATATACATTCAAGATAATACGGGTAGTTATAAAAGCGCACCAACATTCAAAACTAATGATGCTACAGGTTCTGCAATAATGGTTTATAGCGATGGCCAGTTATTGCAAGACAATAATCTTCCTAAAACAAGTGGAACCGCAGATGGCAATACAATCTATCCACGTACAGACACAAACAACCAAATTAAATTCACTTGGGAAGCTGCTGGTCCTTCAGTTGACGTAAATCATTCTGAAATTGCTTTCGGCCACGTAAGACTCGGTAACTACTGGTCTGAAAAAAACAATATTGCAGTTACTGTTACAATTGAAGCTAAAAACACAGAAATAACAAATATCTCAAAAGATAACGATTTCTTTATAATGCCAGACTTCAATTTGCCTGCAACAAATATTGAATTCGAACTTATTTGCGATGTCGCTAATGGTGAAGCTAAAGAATATACAGCAGACCTTACTATAGAATACGGAGATAACGAAGATAAGGTTGTTATCCCTGTAACAGCAACAGCTTACAATGCTACTGAAGGTGACGCTATCGAAAATCCTTTCGAAGTTAATTTTACTGAGGACTCATATTCAAACACTGTTAACTTCACAACATTACATGATGACTATACAATCAATGGCGAAGCTGGTCCTACTTGGCAAGAAGGAAACAACCCAGATGCTGTTTATAAATTCACTTTGACAGAAAATGCTCTTGTTACAACAAATGTATCAGCAAACCACTGGATGGCTATTTACAATGCTGATTTCAATGGCCAAGGCGGTCCTAAAGCTGACAATCATATTTACACATGGCTTAATAACCAAATGTTAAACGCTGGAACTTATTATGTTGTCATTGCTGCAAATGAAGCATTCACATTCACTTTAACAAAAACTGCAATCCCAGCTCCTATCGTTACTTATTACAATCCATATAACAATGCAGTGAACCAAGTCAATCCAATGTTGGAATGGGGTATGGAATATGCAGAAGAATATCAATTATTGTTAGGCACTGCAAAAGATGCAATGGAAGTTGTTGTTAACTGGACAACAGATCTCGCTACTTCATATCAAACTGTAGACTTGCAAAACAACACTCAATACTTCTGGCAAGTTAATGCAAAAGGTGAAGGTGGTGAAACAACTGGCGAAGTTTATTCTTTCGTAACATTATTGAATGTTCCTGCAGAAGTGACAGCAAATGCTACAAACCTCTACCCTGGTGAAAGCACAACAATCTCATGGACAGAAGTTGAAGGCGCGTCAGAATATAATATTTACGTTGATGGCAATAAAGTTGCTACAACTGCAGAAACATCATACGAATTGTCTGGACTCGCATATAATATGACAGGCTACAATGTGACTGTAAGTGCAACACATGCATTAGGCGAATCATTGCAAAGTGAAGGTGTCGTAGTTAAAGTAGCTGGCGAATTCCCACTCGTAGTAAGCGTTAAAGACTCAAACGGCAATCCTATTGAAGGCGCTACTGTTACTGTCGATATGACAAAAGCATACGATGAGTTCAAAAACCAAGTTGCAGCTGTTGAAGCTATGACAACAAATGCAGAAGGTACTGCTACTGTAACTTTACCATTAATTGGTGGATATGATTCATATGGCACTTCTTGGTTTACTCCTTATTACTTGATAAATATATCAAAATATCCTTATGGTGATGCTTCCGCATATATATATAACAATAGTATTTCAAACAATACTCAATATACATCAGAGAAGACTTTATATTTACCTACAATCTCATGGATATCATTTGAAGACCAAGTAGTCACCGTAGATTCTGACATCGTATTGACATGGAGCAATTCAGGTGTTGAAGAAGCAACTGCTTATAATGTCTATAAAAAGCCATATGGTGGCGTTGAAACTTTAATTAAAACAGTTACAACCAACGAATTGACAATAACAGCAGAACATGACAATATAGGTTCAAAATATGGTGTATCTGCTGTATTCGGTGATATTGAAACAAGCATAACATATACATCATCATCTGTCTATGTTCTTGGCAACGGTTCATTCTCTGGTTATGTAACTGATGGAACAAATCCAATTGCAAATCTTACATTCGAATTGGCAGGAACTAATGCTATAGGTGAAGATATAAGCATTTTAACAACAGATGAAAACGGTTATTTCAAAGGTGAGATTTTAGAAGGCAATGACTATACATTAACAATTTCACATTACGATTATGAAGAATTTGTTATGCCTGTCGAAATTGTGTATGACGAAGAATATGACTTTGGAACAATTGTATTGACAGCTAAACCATCTGTAGAAGATATTGCAGTAACAGCTACAGACAATGGCGAATATGCTAACGTAACATGGACAGGCAGCTATGAAAAATACAATGTTTATAGAAGAAATATTGAAGACCCACAAGAAGTTGAACTCTTAGGTGAAGTTACAGCATCTCCATATACAGATAACGAATGGGCTGAGTTAGAAGATGGCACATATCAATATGGCGTTTCAACATTCGTTGAAGAACAAGCTCAAAGCAGAGGTTCTGAGGTTATACTTGAAGCTAATTTTGATGATGGCGTAATTCCTAGTGGATGGAATGCTACATCTATAGGAGGATGGAATGGAGATTGGACTTGGTCTGTAACAAGCAGTGGTGAAGCAAAATCACCATATAATAATGATGGTCTTGATGCGACCATATATTTGATAACACCATTAATTAAAACTTCAAATTCAACATTAGAATTTGATTATATGGCTCCGTATTATAATGGTACAGATAGAAGTGATTTTTATGTAAGATATTCAACAAATCCAAATGGTCCATGGAAAGATGATTATTTATATTATAGTAAGTTTTCAAACAGTTATGTTCATATTACAATAGATTTAAGCGTTATAGAAGAAGAACAAGTTTACATTGCATTTTGTAATACAAATGTAAACTGGGGCGGTAATGGCATATATTTAGATAATATTGTAGTTACATCAGAATCATCAGCAGTAGAATCCCAAATCGTTTGGTCAAACGAAATTACAAAACAAGGTCCTGCTACATTCGAAGGTACAGTAAGTACAGACTGGAATACTGCTGCTAACTGGAACACAAATGAAGTTCCTGCAGCTGGTGCAGACGTTATCATCAACGCTAGTGCTGTTATCTCTTCAGAAGTTAATGTTAAAAACATAGAAGTTAACGCAGAATTAACAATAGATAATGGCGGTATACTTAACGTAACAAATAACTTTGAACAAGCTAGCTATTATAATGTAGTTCTCGTTGAAGGTGGTCAGATTTTCCAAAAGAATGAAGGTATAACAGCTCGTTTCAAAATGGACATTGAAAACCCATCAAATTGGGAAACAGCAAAAGACGGATGGCAATTCATCTCTATGCCAATGACAGATGTTTATTATAGCGATTTCACATCATTAGGAGAACATGACTTATATAAATACGATGGCAGCAAAGAAAACGAATGGCTTAACTATAAAGAAGGCAATGACTTTGAAGAAGGATCTTTCAAATCAGGTTATGGTTATTTAGCTACACTTAAAGATGTAACAACTGCTACAGTATACGGTACTCTTAACGTAGCAAATCCATTTGCTATCAGACAATTCTCGTGGAAAGAAAATGGTGAACTTGCAAACTTACACCTTATCGGTAATCCATTTACATACAATTTGAACTGGGATGATGTTGAACAATATTCAATGGTAACTGGTTATGCTTATGTTAAAGCCAACGGAGATTATGAATATAAAATAGATGGTGAAATTAAAGTTGGCGAAGGTTTCTTTATCCAAACCTCTGGCACATATGCTTCACTTGCTATACAAACAAGAAGCTCAAAAGAAAAAGCTAACAGCATCAACATCATCGCTTCTGGTAAAGCTGGTAAAGACAATGTAATCGTTAACTTCGCTGGTAAAGCTGAAGGCTTCAACAAGTTGCAAAACTTCAACGATGCTATCGCTACAGTTTATGTCTCAGAAAACGGCAAACATTATGGTATCGCTAATGTAGATGAAAACACTACAGAAGTAGCTCTTAACTTCAACGCTAAAGAAATGGGTAACTATAGCATCAGCTTAGATGTCAATGGCAAGTTCGAAGCCGTTACATTGGTTGACCGCTTCACAGGCATTGAAACAAATATGCTCCTCGAAGACGAATACACATTCACATCAACAAGCAACGACAATCCAAACCGTTTCGTTATTAGATTAGACAACGGACAACAGACAACAGACAACGGTCAATTTGTATATCAATCGGGTGAAGAACTCATACTCTCAATCGAAGGTCATGTACAAATCGTTGATATGTTAGGCCGCGTTGTTTACAGCAACGAACATGCAAACGGCGACAACAGAATCAGCGTAAGCGAATTCAACAATGCAGCATACGTCGTAAGAGTTATTAACGAAGAAGGAGTTAAGACACAAAAGGTAGTTATTTATTAATAAGACAACAGACAACAGACAACGGACAACAGATATCATCCATGCATACCCAAGGACTGTTTACTGTTGACCGTTGACTGTTGGCTTAAAAAAAGAGAAAAAATGAAAAAAATAATATTAGCAATAGCATTATTCGCAGCTGTAAGTGCAAATGCACAGAGTGATGGATTCTTCACATCATCATACAACAATTATCGTGAAACAACAGATGAGTGGGGCACTATGCCATCAATGATAGGCCATGGATTGTTGGACGACCAGAATGCAAACGGCGCTCCTCTTGGCTCGGGAGCTCTTCTTCTTGCAGGCTTAGGCATGGCATACGCCTTGAGAAATAAAAACAGAAAATAAACAATATATTATTGTCATAAAATGCTTGTCCGTGCATCTCTGAAACAATCAGAGATGCACGGACTTTTTGCGTTTTTATATTTATGTATCAGCGTTTTAGTATTTAAAAATATTTTTTTAAAAAATTAAGGAAAAATCTTGCAAAAATTGTTAAATATTTTTAAGTTTGTAGGCTTAATTTTTTTTAACATAATGGTAAATGTATGCATATTATGAACTTATGTTTTTGAAAATGGCAAATATATGGAAGTGCCAATAAAATAAAGGGAAGATGAAAATTTTTAATTAACATATTTATTAACTAAATCGTATTATTATGAAAAGGTTATTTCTTTTTACGATGATGTGCTTATTCGGACTATTCAGTCTTAATGCACAAACACAGGTTGATGTACAAATTGGTGAAGGCACCACTTCCCAAAGCTACATCCCATCTCACGAGTACTACAAGTACTGTGTTTCTCAACAGATTTTCACTGCTGAAGAAATGCAGAATTTGGAAGGTACCATTTCATCTGTTGCGTTTAAACTTGTTAATGCAAGTTCATTTACACGCAACTTTGTAGTTTACATGTCTAATACAGACAAAGAAATGTATGCTTCAACATACGACTTTGTTCCTGTAGCAGAAAGCGACCTCGTTTTCTCAGGCAATGTAAATTATGCAGATGCTCAAGATGGATTAGTAAACATTGAGTTTGCAACTCCATTTGAATACACAGGTGGCAATATTGTTCTCACAGTGTATGACCAAACAATGGCATGGAATTCTGCAGTTCCATTCTACACATACGGAACAGGTGCATCACCAAGAGCTATGTATAGAGCAGCTGACTATGGTACAGTTTACTCACCAGCTAATATGCCTACATACGGATACTATTTGTCATCTTATGTAGATGATGTTTTGAACTATCAAAACAACCAAGTCGTGTTCACTATTTCAATTGAAGGTGAATTTGACGCATTGGTTATAAAACCAGGTTCAGTAGATCTCGGCGCACGTCCAAATGGTGCTTGGATGCGTCCAGCTGAAATAACACTCGGTTCAAGAGGTGGCAACGTCAACGTTGCAGCTATCGAAACAACAAACAAATATTTCGATGTTGAAAAAGTTGACATGCCAGCTACAGTAACTAAAAAAGAACCTATCGTTCTTGATATTAAACATGGTGAAGGTGAAGGCCAAATCAACGGTCAATTGGCAGTATCTTACGACAACGCAAGATCAATCCAACTCATCGACATGACAGCAACAGCTTATACTCCAGTTGCTAACGACGTATTCGAAACAGCTGAAGTCCTTTCATTCCCATTCACATCAACACCTGACTTAGCTACAACATACGACAACTACTTGTTGCCAGGTAGCGAAACAGACGGTGCTGACGTTGTTTATGAATTGAACTTCGATAAAGATATGCTCTTCACAGCTAACGTAGAAGGTGAAAACGGTAAAGTAGCTGTTTATACAGCTGACTTCGCTGGCGCTGAAGGTCCTATGGCTGACAACGACTACAATGGTCCAGTTGTTAACATGGCTCCAGAAAAAGGACTCCCTTATTTCTTCTGCGACTTTGAAGACTATGGCAACTTAGGTCTCTTCAGATCAATCGACGCTGACGGTGACAACTGCCACTGGGAAAACTCAATCGACGTTTTAGGTTACTACGACACATTCGGTCACAATAGCTTGTTCAGCGCTGTTTCTCAATCATACCACGCATACTGGGATGAAGGTTTAACACCAGACAACTATTTAGTAACAAAAGAAAAATATTCTATCACATCATCTTCAGAACTTTCATTCTATGTTTCATACAATGAATATTTCCCAGGTGAACACTATGGTGTAGCTATCTCAACAGACGGCGAAAACTTCACAACAATCTTCGAAGAATCATTCGATGAAGCAAAGTCAAACGGCACACGTTCAGGAAACCGTGACATGGCTCAATGGATTAAGAAGACAATCGCTCTCGGCGAATATGCAAATCAAGAATTATACATCGCTATCCGTCACTTCAATTGTGAAAACCAAGACATGCTCTTCGTTGACGATGTTCAATTGACAAACCGTCCAGCTAGAAGAGGTAATGGCATCAATGCTATGGTTCTCCCTGCAGGTAAATACTACTTCGCAGCTTCTTCAACAGGCGAATTCACAGTTAATGCTAACGCTGAAGTAATCCCTGCTCCAGAAAAACCAACTCAACCAGTTCCAGCTAACTTCGCACAAAACGTACAATTCCCAACATTATCATGGGAATTCGGTGCTTACACAGTTGAATACCAAGTTGTATTAGGTACTTCATATCCTCCAAAAGATGTTATCATCGACTGGACTAACAACCTCGAAATCGGTCACCAATTACTCGACTTATTCAACAACAAAAACTACTTCTGGCAAGTTAACACACGTAACACCAGCGGTACAACATACGGTGACATCTGGTCATTCACAACAACATTCAACGTACCACAAGAATTAGCTTTGTCAGCAGAATCAATCTACGAAGGCGAAACAACAACTCTTTCATGGAATGCTGTTAGCGACCGTTCATACCGTGGCTACAATGTTTTTGTAAATGGTGAAAAAGTTAACGATGAAGTTATCACAGAAACATCATACGTTTTGGAAGGCCTTTCATACAACATGAACCCAGGTAATGAAGTTAAAGTTACTGCATTCTACGATGAAGGCGAATCAGCAATGAGTGAAGCTGTTTATGTAAAAGTAACAGGCGAAACAGAAGTAGCTGGTAACTTCTTCGAACAAGATGGCACAACTCCAGTTCTCGGCGGCGTTATCGTTCTCAGCGGTACAGACGAATTAGGCAATGAACAATCATACACATTCGTAGCTGACGAAACAGGCGCTTTCTCAGGCGAAATCTTAGCAGGTGAATATGTAGCTGTTGCTTCTGTAGAAAACTACCAAGATACAAAGATTGAAGTATTGGCTCAATATGGTCAAACATCAGTTCTTAACGTATTAATGTATGAAGTTTACAACCCAGTTATGTATGTTACAGCAAAACTTATCGACACTACAGACAATGGTGATGATAACGGTGATGACAATGGCGACGACAATGGTGACGACAATGGCGACGACAACAACGACCCAGAAGTAACATTATACCGTGTTAAGTCTTTATCAACAAACGAGTATCTCCACGTATTCAATACAGCAATGCATGAATCAGGTGCATTCGGTGGTGTTGGTGTAGCTGGATATTCAGAAAGCAATGACCAACTCTTCGCAATCGAAGAAAATGGTTCACAAGTATATTTACGTTCAGCAAATGGTAACTACATTAAATGCTGGAATTGGAATGTTGACGCTTACAGCACAACAGACAAGACAGCTTTAGAATTTGTTGGCGAAGGCACATTCCAAATTAAGAATACAGATAACAACAAGTACTTCAAAGTTGAATATGTTGACGCAGGTTATGCAAGCTATATCTTCGGCGACTGCGACGGTTCAAATGGTACAATCGAAACATGGACACTCGAACCAGCAACAGGCAACAGAAATGAAGATGGTGACGCAGTTGAAGTAGTATGGGGCATGCAAAGATACGGCAGTGACTTCGAAGACTTCGAAACAGGCGACTTCTCATTATATCCATGGAACAACGAAGTTAGCGACTTCCCATTCGCAATCACAACAGACGCATTCGAAGGTGACTACGCAATGAAGTCAACATGCGAAGGCAACGACTACGGCGTATCAGCAATCGAATTGACAGTTGACGTTCCAATGAACGGCGTTGTAGGCTTCAACTACAGAATATCATGCGAAGCAGTTTATGACTACGCAACATTCTACATCGATGGTGAAGCAAAA
>JAZUCH010000065.1:0-8532 GCA_045639025.1 Bacteroidales bacterium | reverse complement strand
AATCTCAATCTTTTCAATATATGATTCAATATCATTCAGAGCGTTTCTCTTCTTCGTAACGGCATATAAGTTTCCTTTATAAATGATTATCTTTTCTGTCATCCATTGGTTTGCATTTGCCACTGCACTTGTCTTTCCTGTGTTGACATCAATCTCGTTTACCGCAGAACCAAATATCGTATAGAATTTTCCGAAGGCTTTATCTTTATAAATCTTATGCTGCCAGAAGTCTTCTTCAGTCGGATAGGTAATTTCACATTCGTTGAGAAGGTTCATATTTTCGTCGTATGTCAGAATCTTACTATTGAAATGGTCGAAATAATATAAGGTGTCATCAATCACATCTAGATGATTATCCTTGGTATGATACCATGTATGTTTCACAAACACACCCCATTCTTCCGCTGACGGGAATCCACCACCGCACCAACTTTTAGGAAGTTGCTCAATATAAGCTTGATGCCATTTTTCTTCCTTTTTGATATTATGATAAGATTCTATATCGTTGCATATAAACATCATCTCTTTTTCCTTGGTTTCTTTTCCAATCCTGAAGAATTCAGAATAATATCCGTCAATCTTCAACTTATTGAAATAAATATATTTATCAGTAAAGAAAATAATATCTTTCAACACCTTATTATAACGTTCTTTCTCCGCTGGGAACATAAGTTCGTGTGAAGAATTCATTTTCACCACTTGATAAACAGAATCTGCTCCTATCAGCTGACAACTTTCCGTGCAATCGACAATGATTTCTTCCGGTTTTATATGATTAGGAATACTGATTGTATCAATTGGATCGAGCCATAAATCTTGAACTAAAATCCTGCATTCTTTTATGCTGTTACCTTTTCTTTGAAGAACGAAAACCTTATCATCGAAAATCTCGAAATCGAACATCACATAATTAAGTTCGCTTTTCATTATAATCTTGTCTGCATTTATGCCTACTGCGTCAAGCATATATGAAGTTTCCTTCAATTTGAAGTTAAGATTTATCGTATCGCGATTCGGAATCACGCTTACTAAGGTATCTTCATAACCGATACACGAAAACAACAGTCCGACTTTCTTATCAGTTCTTGGTAACATCATAATAAAGTCGCCATTATTATCAGAACTAAGTCCAAAGTCGGTATTGATAATAGAAATGTTGACATTCTTTTCAGCCACATTACCTTTGATTACAGAATAATCGCTTTGCGCGAAAGACATCATTCCGCAGAGGATAAGCGTGATTGTGAGTAGTAGTTTTTTCATGGTTTTATTTTTTTGCTGTGAGCTATGAGCTGTGAGCTTTTTTCGAATTGCTCGAGGCTCATGGCTCGTAGTTCAATGCTTATAATTCAATTCTTTCAATATACGATTTAAACTCTTTCAAGGTGTTACTATTCTTCGTTACCGAATATAGTGTTTCTTTGTAGATGATTATCTTTTCTGTAAGCCAGCTGTCAGCATTAGTTATTGCTGTCGTCTTTCCTGTCATGACATCAATCTCATTCACAGTGGTGCCGAATATGGTATAGAATTTTCCAAAGGCTTTGTCTTTATATATCTTATAACGCCAGAAGTCTTCTTCGGTTGGATAGGTAATCTCACATTCGTTGAGAAGTTTCATATTTTCGTCGTATGTCAGAATCTTACTATTGAAATGGTCAAAATAATATAAGGTTTTGTCGAATATATCAAGATGATTGTCTTTTGTATGATACCATGCAAACTGAACAAAGCGTTCCCAATCATCAGCACTAGGACCACCGCCAAGAGGATGATCAATATGCCATTGCCTCTCAACTTTGATATCTCTGTACGATTTCATGTCGTTACAGACAAACAACATTTCCTTTTCTTTGGATTCTTTTTTAATCCTGAAGAAATTGGAGATATATCCATCCATCAGCAATTCATTGAAATAAATGTATTTATCAGTCAAGAAAATAATATTATTCAATACCTTGTTATAGCGTTCCTTTTCCGTAGGAAACATCAGTTTGTATGAATCATCTGTTCTCACAATCTGATAAACAGAATCTTTCCCTATCAGCTGGCAAATTTCAGTGCAGTCAGTTATTATCTTTTCAGATTCAATATGTTGTGGAATATTGATAGTGTCGATAGGATCAAGCCATAAATCCTGAACCAAAATCCTGCATTCTTTCAAAGTGTTCCATTTTCTCTGTAATATAAAGACCTTATCGTCATAAATTTCAAAGTCACATATAACATAACTTGGTTCGCTGTAATGTCTTATCTTGTCTGCGCCCACTCCTACTGCGTCAAGCATATATGAGATTTGCTTCATCTTGAAGTTAATCTCTATAGTATCACGATTAGGAATCACGCTCACCAAAGTATCTTCATAACCGATACAGGAGAACAACAATCCGACTTTCTTATCAGTTCTTGGCAACATCATAATAAAGTCGCCATTATTATCAGAACTAAGTCCAAAGTCGGTATTGATAATAGAAATGTTGACATTCTTTTCCCCGACGTTTCCTTTAACGACGGAATAATCCTTCTGTGCGAAAGACGTCATTACACAATATAAGAGAAGCAATGTTATAAGAAGTAGCTTTTTCATAGTGGTTTATTTTTTATCAAGTTTATCTGACTTTTATTTCCTTATATTTATATGATTCTCCGTTATCAAAGCGAAGAATATATTCTCCTTTGTAAAGAGCAAGTTTAAACTCTTCTTCATCTGTAAAATACATATATTGGTCAACTGGCACGCATTCAGTTCCTTCAGATTTAAGGAATGCGCTAACGCAACCTTCTTCGAAACCATATTTCTTCAAAAAACGACGATTGACTGAAAACAACACTTTGCCATTGTATACTTTCCAATCGGGAATATTATCCTCTATAAAATTAGTACGAGGCAAACAAGATGTGGCATCCATTCCTGCAAAACTAATATATTTGTTTTTTATAGTATCATAAACTAGGATAGGTTCTTTTTCTTGCATATTATCTATATGTGTAAAAAACGCTTCACGTAAGGAATCCATACCTTCATATTGTTCTCCAAAAAACATAACGCCACAATCTAATGTAAACGGATCTATTCCAGATTCTTCTCTAAAATAGCGACCCATAGAAGGCCAACCATCTTGGTCTGAAATATGTCCCATACCACCTAAGAGAATAAATTTCGCATCTGGATCTTTTTCAAGTATGTTCTTAATAAGATTCTCGGCTTGAGCTTTTTCTCTTTCTTTATTCATATCTGTTCTTTCGTAAGGAACCAAATCGTATCCGATGTTTTGTGCAGTTCTTAAAAAATCGCCAAAGACGGGTTCGTCACTATAAAAGCCACTCGTACCTAACAAAACAGTGCGACGTTCATTCAATAAAGTATCCTTTGCAGATATAGTTTCTGCCGCCAGATATCTGTAACCATTATCGTAACATTTTTTTAACCAACTAACGACGAATGCTCTATGACGAGGATTAAAATGCATTTCATTGAACATTATCACACGATTGTTTTCTATAATGCTATCCATTAGTCCAGACAAAGGTACTGGTATTACATTTTTATAATATTTTGCAGAACTCATGGTATTTCTAAACAAATAACCTTTTTCAGCATGACGCATCGCTTCCTTATAACGTCCTACTCGTGAATATAAAACACTTAACATGTCATGATAGCTGTTCTCATATTTTGAACCAATATACAAACTATCCATATCAAGAAGTTTCATCAAAGAACGATAACTAAATCCATCTTCTTTCGCAATTGGATGTGGATGTTTTAATTCATTTTGGGCAAATGAAATGTTAGATAAAATAAACAGTAACAATAAACTTAATAAATGTGTCTTTTTCTTCATATCATTAAAATTTTAAATAAATTACCTAAGGTCATAATCCAGATGCTTCAATATGTGTTTGTTTTTAAGGTAACACACTCCTAATTATCTTCTCACAAATTTAAAATATCAATTTACTATAGTCAATATTTTACTTATGCGTTTTTATGCGTTTCCTTATATATTATCTTAGTTTTTATCATAAACTCTAACTATCAAACAATTACATTTTAACGTTTACACTTTTATTTTTGACTGAGGGATGAAAGTTGGATATTTGGGGTGAAAATTCAGTCTTTTATAGCATAGACAAAGAAGTAAGTAGTGTGGGTTTCATGTGTAATTAGTGATTTTCAACTAACTGATTTACAGAAGAATGTTTTTTTAAAACATAAAAAAGATGTGCAAAAGTATATGCTTTGAAGATATATCGTGAATAATTAGGTATTTTTGTAAAACAAACCTCAAAATGTCATAAATAAATCTACACATGAAAAGAGCATTATGCATATTATCATTTTTTATTCTGTTGTTATCATGTTCTTCGCATTATAATGAAGCTGTATTTTTCCTTAACAAAGCTCAATCTATAATTGAAACATCTCCGGATAGCGCCACAATGTATCTTGATTCTATCTTAATGCCAGAGAAATTTCTGAAGAAAGACAAATACATGGAATATCTCGTAACCAACGTACAAGCGAAGTACAAAAATTATGACGTTATAAAAGACGACACAAACATCTTCATAACAAAATCTTATTTCGATAAAAAAGTTCAAAAGTCAATAGCCAACAGCCAAAGTTTAAAATACCAGATGTATGCTTATCTATACAGCGGATGCGTATATGACGAAAGAGAAGAATACGAAAACGCCATGAGAGATTATAATACTGCATTTACATTGGCGGAAAAAATGCAGGATTCGCTTTATATGCGTAGAATAAATAATTACATAGCAGAACTATTCGTTAATCAGACATATTGGAATGAGGCATTGATGATATACAAAAAGTCTGTTAGTTTGGCTAATAGTTATGCCGATAAAGCAAATAGTTTGGATAATATAGCTAGAATGTATTATATGATCAATAATGCCGATAGTTGTAAATTCTATATAAATCAAGCTGTTGATTTAGCAGAACAAACAAATGATAATAAAACTTTATCATCGGTATATCAAAGTGCATACGTGTTTTATAAAGAATTCAAGGAGATTGGACTCGCAGGTAAATATTTGAATTTATCGGTTATGTGTAATCCAAATATAGATTCATATTGGGATAATTTATATAATCTTAATTTTTTGTCTCTTTTCTTGGAAGAAGGTGATTTGGATTCAGCAAGAATATATGCGAACAAATTAAGAAATGAATTTAAGACAATGGGAACTTGTCATATGAAAACAAGTATCTGTGATGCTTTATCTGATTATTACCATAAAATCAATATATATGACAGTACCTTATATTATCAGAAAAAAGCAACGTATTTAGTTCAAGAAATCTACAAGCAAATTATTGATAATAATATATATGAAATACAAAAGAGATACGATTATGAATTACAGAAAAACATATATCAGACAAAACTAAACAAGAGACTGCTTTTGATAATATGTATATTGATAGTATTATTGTTGGTTTCTGTTATATCCTTCATAATAATAGCCAATTCGAAACGTAAGGAAAAGACTTTGTCGAATCACCTCAAGAATCTTAATAGTCAGAAAGATGATCTGGAGAAATCTAAGCAGGAAATAATGGTATTATTCAACAATAATCTTAAAGAACGTATAGATATAATAAGGAAAGCGAATATTTTTGAGATTAAAAACAAGGATAACAAAATAGTCAATGATATCAAAAAATATGCTTACGGTGATTCTAACAAGACCGCTTTTGAAGCAAGCGTTGATGTCATAGAATCATCATACAGCAACATAAGCACTTTCATAAAAGACACATATCCAGATTTGAACGAGACGGAATATAAGGTCTGTCTTTTGTCCGTTGTACCTTTCACCACAGATGATATTGCCATCATCATAGGACTTGGTTCAGATTATATCAGAAAAACACGGTCAAGCATTAGAAAGAAAATGCGGATTAATGACAAGAAATCAACAATATCAGAATATGTGCTGGAAAGATATTATTCCTCACTAATTTAGACGTGCCAATCACATTCATTATTGTCTATTTTTATGTGATTGACGCATCTCTACATTCATTTTTTGTTCCTCACTAATTTCACAATTCCAAACAAAAGTAAGCCTGCTGCTATAATCCAAATCCATATTCTGATTATGTCATTATCTTTATCTTCAACATCAAGTTCTTGTTCTACAACTGTTTCAATTTTCGGACGTTCGATATATTTGTTTTCTTTAATTAATTGTAATGTATAATTGAGAACTTTATCACCATTTCTGCATTCTATTTCTTCTAATGAAATTCTTACGGGATAATCAGGCAGCACGCCGCGTCCGTATGGAAACAGTTCGTTATAAACCGTGTCGGCAACAATTTTTACAAGTGGGAAGTTTATTATATAAGAAGAATTTGGAAGAAAGAGTTTCTCAAATTTAAGAGCTTTATTATGCGTTACAAATTTTATAATTTTATTTCAAAAAAGCAAGTGATTTTTTAAATTTTCTGGGGGTGATTGGTTGATATATAAATTGTTAAAAATCAAACCGCCATTTGGGTATACATTTTTTCTCTCACAAAGACGCAATGTCAACTCCTAACTCCTAATTCCTAACTCCTAACTAAAAACGTTCTATAGGATTATTCTTGGATCTTTCATATTCAATAACTTTTTGGACAGCTTTGTTATCGGATGACATGTCGCTTATATTATGTGATATTTTATTTCTATCTTGCAATTTGAAAAAATCATTTTTTGTGGTATGTGTCCTTTCTTCAATTCTGTCATAAACCATCATCACTTCTGAAGGTTTTTCTATTGAAAGGAATTTCCATGAATAATGATTTTCTGTATCTGCAATATTTAAGATGAGACCTGGCAGACCGCAGAATTTATAAGGTCCGTCGCAGAAAGGAAGTTCCAGTGTAAACCAGGCTTCCCAAGTACGTCCTCCGAAATCGCATATCGCTTTCTGGCATACATAATTATGAATCGTATCTGTTTCGGTAGTTATCTGCCAATTAAAACTGTCGAAAGATTCCTCGTATTCATACATGCCTTGCATATATATATGATCTACAGTGGAAATGGTTTTTGTTGTCATATTCTTGAATATGGAGCATTTGATTGCAGAGGACTGGATGTTCCTGAATACTTCCCCGATTCGTCCTGTTTTTATCAATTCATCTGTAATTCCAGAATCTCCTGCTTTCTTCAATTCCATGTGACGTCTGTAGGTGCTGTATGCTCTAAAAGAACTCACATCACGTTTTTTACCAATAGAAAGCATGTGGTTTTCTGTACGATAATGATTGAGATGCGCTGTATCTTCTCTAAAAGTCAATTCATACATCACAACATATTCCACCGTGTCATAATAATGATGCTGCGGCTTCCACCATTGAGCGTTAACATTTGTCATGATTGACATAAAAGCTAATAATATCAATAACTTTTTCATAGTGGGTTATTTTTTAAGGTCAACAGACAACGGACAACAGTCAACAGACCTTGGGTTATTTTACATGGCTAAAAATCACAACTTTAGTCATTTGCCATTCGCCTTTAGACGTAAAAAAGGCTACCCGAAAGTAGCCTTTCCTTTAATTAAACTTATAATAAATAGGAATTGTGAATTGTGTTCTTACATTTTTACCGTCTTGTTGTCCTGGATTCCATTTTGGCATTGAGGAAACGACTCTTAATGCTTCTGCATCACATTCTTTATCAATGCCTCTCAAAACTGTAGCATTGGTGATACTGCCGTCTTTCTCAACGACAAACGAAACAAACACTCTTCCTTCGATTTTGTTGTCTTTTGCTGATTGAGGATATTTGATGTTTTCTTGAATGTATCTCATCATCTCATTTGGTCCGCCTGGATATTGTGGCATCACTTCAGTGACTCTGTAAATAGAGTCTTGGAGATTCAATGCTTCTTTATCATAAACAGGTTGTTCAAGGATAGTCTCTGTTTCAGTAACAGCAGGCTGTTGTTTCTCATCATTAGGTTTTGTGTTATCACATTGTGTGTTAAGCAAAATCAACAATGCAAATACCGGAAGAGTCAGTAATACCTTGATTACCGAACCCTTTACTTTCTGATTTTTCGTAATCATACTAATTCTTTTTTTTGGTTAATAAAAAACTGAAATTATTAGCTCAGTGCTTATTCATCAGAATTAAATTCGTTTAATAATTTATTATCGTATTTATATAATACCGTCAATTGTTCGATTGCCATTTTATTCAAGTATAGAGCTCTCTCCGATTGAGATTTACCTGTTTTTATCAATTCAGAATTCATGCTTTCTAAATTGATTAGCACTATCAATTGTTCTATAGAAGCGTAATCTCTGACGTTGCCTTTTAAATCAGGATTTTCATCCTTCCACATTTTTGCAGTTTTACCGAACAATGCCACATTGAGAACATCTGCTTCATTGGCATATATTACATTCGCTTCTGCGGACGTAATTTCTTTTGGAATCAGATTGTTTTTTATGGCATCGGTATGAATGTGGTAGTTTATCTTTGACAATTCTCTTTTTGCACT
>JAZUCH010000064.1:0-63043 GCA_045639025.1 Bacteroidales bacterium | reverse complement strand
CACTTTCGAAAAATATTTTTAATTTATTTTTAACTTTTTCTTTATACGCTGAACCTTAATGCTTTACATCAGACTTGACGATTGATTCTTTCGTTTTTATTTGAGAATTCCGCCTGCTTTTCGACGTTTTCGGCGAGTTTTGGGCGATTGTTTAGAAGAAAAATATCACAAATCCGGCATTTTTCCTGTAAAACCGAAGCTTCATGACGGGACTTCTCCAGCGAACAGCATCCAATACGGCACGAAAAGGCTTGTCCACGAAATCACACGAATCCGACACGAAAAGGTTTATCCACGAAATCACACGAATCCGACACGAAAAGCCTTGTCCGCAAAATGACACTAATCCAGCACGAAAAGGCTTGTCCACGAAAGCACACGAATCTGGCACGAAATGGTTTGTCCGCGTATCTCGCTCCTCCGAGCCGAGTCCCTCTGCACCTCTATTCCCTCTGCACCTCTGCTCCTATAGTCCTCCGTCCACGAAAGGGAGCGAATCCGGCACGAAAGGCATGTTTGGCAAACGGAAATTTCTACACCTTATTAATTAATATTGGAAGCATTGTGCCAGGAGCGCCTGCAGCGTTAGGGATTGGAGCGGCATCCTTTGACGGCGAAGGCGGTGACGTAGACGGCAAAGATACAGCGGAAAGCCCGACGGCATAGCCGGAACGCAAAAGAAATACTCAGAAATTCAGAAACTCAGAAAGACTGGGAGATATACGCGAAAAGGCTTGTCCACGAAATCACACCAATCCGCACGAAATGGTTTGTCCACGAAATGACACGAATCTGGCACGAAACAGTCTGTCCACGAAATCACACGAATCGGACACGAAATAGTTTATCCACGAAATCACACGAATCTGGCACGAAACTTTTGTCCACGAAAGGACACGAATCGGACACGAAATGGTTTGTCCACGAAATCACACGAATTTGGCACGAAACTTTTGTCCACGAAAGGACACGAATCTGACACGAAAGGCTTGTCCACGAAATCACACGAATCGGACACGAAATGGTTTGTCCACGAAAGGACACGAATCTGGCACGAAATGGTTTGTCCACGAAATCACACCAATCCGCACGAATGAATTTTCACCGATAGGCGCGGTCTTGTTTTACACCTTATTACCTTGTTAATTAATATATGGGATATTTTAAGTTTGTAACAAAAATTGTTTGGGGAAAATTATTACATTTGCGAGTAAATTATAAACTAATGAAAAACAAGGTCAGATTCATATTATCGGTTTTACTTATAGCGCTCACTCTAAGCAGTGTAAAATCACAAAACATTGTCAATGAAAGCATTGCAAGAAAAATAGGAACAAATTTCATTTCACACAACAGCAACAGAACAAGCCCTACTCTTAAATTAACACATACTGGAATAGGTATA
This sequence comes from Bacteroidales bacterium, assembly GCA_045639025.1. GTDB lineage: Bacteria > Bacteroidota > Bacteroidia > Bacteroidales > F082 > Limimorpha. Next base: position 61,638 of record JAZUCH010000064.1, on the reverse strand, counting down.
GACAATCAAGCGAACCTATACATATTCAATATCGAAGGCGGTGGTTTCGTGATTGTCTCAGCTTTGAAGGAAACGAATCCTATCCTTGCCTACTCTTTCAAAAACAATTTCGGAGAGGAGATCCCAGCAACTGCCTCATATTTTATCAATAACTACAACAACACAATCAATTATCTGAAGGAAAACGAGAACGACATTGATGAATCGTGTCTAAAGTTGTGGGATGAATTAGAATCAAACGACATCAGAAGCAAGACCAGAGATGTGGTGTCACCATTAATTCAGACTCAATGGAATCAGGATTGTTATTACAACGAATATGCTCCTCTAGACGTTTACGGTCCATGCAACAGAACGTACGCCGGCTGCGTTGCATGCGCCATGTCGCAAGTCATGAAATACTGGAATTACCCAGAGACAGGCAAAGGCACACATAATTACACACATGCCAAATATGGCAATTTGTCAGCAGATTTCGGAAGCACTACATATAAATGGGGCGAAATGCCTAATCAGATATGGAGTGACAATGACGCCATTGCAACTTTAATGTACCATTGCGGCGTCAGTGTAAACATGAATTTCGGTCCTGAAGGAAGCGGCGCACAATCAAAAGATGTCGAGACAGCAATGCGCTCATATTTCGGATACTCTGCTGCCAAGTATATAGAACGCACCAATTACCAAGACGAAGATTGGATTGCACTATTGAAGAGTGAACTTGACAAAGAGCAGCCGATGTATTTCTCTGGCACGGGAGAACCTGGAGGTCACGCGATAGTCTGCGACGGCTACGACAACAACAATTACTTCCATTTCAATATGGGCTGGAGCGGAATGAGCGACGGTTTCTATAGCATAGATTACGCAGGCGGTTTTTATAAGAACCAAGCCATCGTCATGAACATCTTTCCATTACCAATAAACGCCGACGAAAACAACATAATTTATGTCGCAGCAGACGGCGAAGGCGACGGCTCTTCATGGGAGAACGCCACCTCAAAACTAGAATACGCCACTGCAATAGCATCAGACGGCATTACACAAGTCTGGGTAAAATCAGGCACATACTACGGTGACACAACAGATGCTAACGGCGCTTTCTGTTTTTATCAAAGAAACAGAATATACGGAGGATTCAGCGGAAACGAAACTGCTGACTTCGATATAAATCAAAGAGATTTTGAAGCTAATCCGACATTTCTCGATGGCGAGAACCAAAGACGCGTATTATATCAATACGACCATTTCTCGACATCAACATATTCTGTCATCGACGGATTCACTATTCAAAATGGCAACTCAGGCTCTGGCGGCGGATTATTGCTCAGCTCTAACAGCCGTTTCTATAATTGCAAATTCATCAACAACAGCACTAACGGACAAGGCGGAGCTGTTTACACGACATCGCCTTTAAACAACAACACTCTAAACATCTTCGGCAACTGCATATTCGAAAACAACTCAGCTTCTATGGGTGGTGCTATTTTCGACATCAACGGATTAACACTCTCAGGATGCAGATTCTTCAACAACACAGCAACGACAAAAGGAGGCGCTTACTACGTCTTCTCCAACAAAAAACCAAAACTTATAAATTGCGTCTTCGCCATGAATAACGCCACCGACGGAGGAGCTATCTATAATAGAGGACAGATGACAATGACCAATTGCAACATAGTTAGAAACGAAGCACAAAACAACATTGGCGGACTCTACAACGAAAGCAAATACAGCAAGTTCTACAACTCTGTCTTCTGGAACAACACTGCCAATGGAGAAGCTAACCAGATTGAAGGCGAGTCACAATTATTCAACTGCGCCGTTGAAGGAGATTATGAAGGTACTAACATCATCAAACTCTCAGCCAACAACAGCGGCAATGATAACCAAAATTATCCTTTGTTCAGAAATCCTGACAGCAACGACTATTACATCTTGGATGGTTCCGTCTTAATCAACGCCGGCGATAAGTCTTACGACAACGTTTCTGAGAAAGACATCAACAATGATATAAGAATCGTGAAAGGTCAGGTTGATATTGGAGCATACGAGAATCAAACTGGCGCAAGTATCATTGAGACAAAAGACAACACCTTATTAATATATCCTAACCCAGCAAAAGATTACATCAATATTATTGGTGAAAATAATTTAACAATAGACATTTATAACTCATTAGGTCAGAAAATATATTCTGAAGAAAGTGAAAACAGCACAACAATAAAAACATCAGACTGGACTCCAGGAATATATTTCGTCAAGATTAACAATCAAGTTTACAAAGTAATAAAATAACATTTAAAAAAAAAGAAAACATGAATATCGGAGATAGAATACCAGAAATATTAGGCATAGACCAAGACGGCAACCAAATTAAAAGCAGCGATTTCAAAGGCAAGAAACTCGTGCTTTACAGTTATCCCAAAGCTAACACAAGCGGATGCACCGCAGAGGCTTGCTCATTACAAGCACACAAGGCAGAACTGGAAGCAGCAGGTTACTCAATAATTGGAGTTAGCAAAGACAAGAAAGAACTTCAGAAAAAATTCGCCGATGCACAAGGACTTGAGTTTCCACTCATCGCCGACACAGAAACGACTTTACTTCAAGACTTAGGATGCTGGGGCGAGAAAGTCGCCTGTGGACGCAGAACAATAGGAATTCTCAGAACGACATATTTAGTAAATGAAGATGGTATCATTGAGAAAATCTTCACTCCGAAAGAAATCAAGACAAAGATTCACGCAGAACAGATATTAGATTATATCAAAGCCCTGTAATGAGAATACTTGTGATTTTTATATTATTAGCCTTCGGCTATCAAAGACAACAGACAACAGTCAACGGACAACAGATTTTGTGTACGGTGCCTGAGCCTGTCGAAGGCACAACTCTCGGCGCTTCGACAAGCTCAGCGACCGCATATACAAGGGCTGTTGACTGTTGTCCGTTGTCCGTTGACTTTTACGAATCCCAAATTCGCATGGCAGATTCTATTTATAAAAACTACCTTCCACAATCGAATTTCGAAGAAGTAAAAGCAGCGATGGAGTTTTTTGATAGCGTTGAGGTTCACACCCAAAATGTGCAAGGGGAATATGGAGTGAATGTAATTGAGTTACAGCAAATACCTGTTGGAATATATATATTGACAATTAAATGCGAAGGACATAGTATTAGTGAAAAATTAGTTATAACAAAATAAATAATTAAAATAACCAAAACATGAAAAAAATCTTTACTTCTGACAATTGTAGTCATGATGATGACTTTCTTGATGAAAGCCCAGGAAAGCGGACAATGCGGTGATAATCTTACTTGGTATTGGAATATTAATGATAGTACTTTGACAATTACTGGAACTGGTGACATGTGGAATAATCCAAGTTTTATTTTGGGTCATCATGTACACACGAGTCATACGTTACTGAAACACTTGGTTATAGAAGAAGGTGTCACATCAATTGGAACATCGGCCTTCGAGATGCACATATACTTACGGGATGTTTCACTGCCCAATACACTTATATCAATAGGAGATTATGCTTTTAATCTATGCGTTAATTTGCATTCCATAGAAATTCCAAACTCTGTAACAACTATAGGTAAATCTACGTTTAGCTCAACTAAAATAGAATTATTGACATTAGGCAATTCCGTTTCATCGATAGGTGAATTTGCATTTTCGGAAAATCATTTTCTGAAACATGTAGTGATTTCTAATTCCTTAAAAACCATACATGTAGGGGCATTCTATAATTGTAAAAACCTTAAATCCGTTGACTTTGGAAATTCATTGGTTTCACTCGGTGCAGCCGCTTTTCAAGCTTGTTCTTTGACAAGTGTTTGTCTTCCAGAAACATTGCAGTTAATAGGCGATGTCGCTTTTGCAGGTAATAATTTAACCTCTGTCACTATAGGAGCTGTAACTCCACCTACATGCGGCGAAATAAATTTCGATCAAAATACGTATGAACAAGCGACGTTATTTGTCCCAATAGGATGCAGGTCGGTATATGAGAATGCAAATATCTGGAAGGAATTCGTCAATATCGTTGAGAGCGGTGAGTTAATCAACGAGAATTTCAGTGATAACATTTCCGTTTTCCCTAATCCTTCATCAGACTTTATAAATATTAATTGTAAAAATATGAAGTCGATAGAAATTTTATCAATGGATGGTAAAATAATTAGAAAAATATCTATATCAGGCGATTATGTAAACGTTGACATTTCCGATTTGCAAAGTAGAATATACATAGTAATGATTAAGACTGAAGAAACTTGTTTGATAAAGAAGATTGTGAAAAAATAGAAATAAAAAGATAACATAAAAAACTCCATAACAACTCATGACAAAACGTGTCAATTACATATAGTTAATTTTAATTGGTGTAATTGTCGTATCTCTGCTTTTGGTAACTTGTTGATAAAAAAATCTTTTATCTTTTGTCGTTTATTTTTCGACAATAGTTTATGAAGAGCGCAGCTCGGAATGCCTGCGATAAAGACCGAATATTAATAAGAGCGCCGAAGGTGCGACAGAGAAATCAAATATGATTCTGTCGTACCTTCGGCGCTTTGATTTTTTTAAATATTGTTTTGCAGGAATTCTTTTCTTTAAAGACGCCACATTTTAGAACTTTAGAACTTTAGAATTTTAGAACTCTAGAAATTTCTAAGGTTCTAGAGTTCTAGAGTTCTAGAATTCTCCAGTGCGTTAGGGATTGGAGCGGCATCCTTTTGGAGCGCAGCGGAAAAAGATATAGCGGAAAGCCCGACGGCGGAGCGAAGCGGAGACGGAACGCCCAAGGAAAGAAATTCAGAATCTCAGAAACTCAAAATCTCAGAACTTTTGTAGGAATTCAAGAATTTGGGGTTTAGAGAGACAGAGGGATTAGAGGTTGATTTCGAGGTGACAAGAGCGCATGTAGAGACGTCACCCCTGTGGCGTCTTTTAAATTGGGGAATAGAGTTTTTTCACAGAAAAAACATTTCGTGTGGTTTCGTGTGGTTTCGTGTAATCTCCAGAACCGGCGCTTCGACAAGCTCAGCGACCTTAGTCTAGGGTCAACAGACAACAGTCAACGGACAACAGACTTTGTGCACGGTACCTGAGCCTGTCGAAGGCACTATTTTAGAATCTCAGAATCTCAGAAACTCAAAATCTCAGAACTTTTGTAGGAATTCAAGAATTTTGGGTTTAGAGAGACAGAGGGATTAGAGGTTGATTTCGAGGTGACAAGAGCGCATGTAGAGACGTCACCCCTGTGGCGTCTTTTAAATTGGAGAATAGAGTTTTTTTCACAGAAAAAACATTTCGTGTAGTTTCGTGTGGTTTCGTGGATGGAGGAGTTTAGGAATTTTGGAATTAGAGGTGCAGAGGGACTAGAGGGGTTTTTCACATCACTTCATCACTCCATTACTAAAAAAAGTTCAAAAGCCAAAGTTCAAAGCTCAAAGCTCAAAGTTCAAAAGCCTTAGTTCTTCTGAGGTTCTGAAATTCTGAATTTCTGAGATTTAAATAAGGGCGCTAAGTAATTATTGACTTGGCGTCTTTTTTTTACTTATGAAGTGATGATTACAAGTATTTACAAACACTTTCTTGTATTGATGGATCTAGTTCTGATAAGAATGTATTCCTTATCTCTTCCATCATTTCGTTTTTGTCATATAAGTCGGCATGTTTCGCTATAACGTTTTTTCTTATCGCTTCATCTTGCTGTTGGATGATGTTATATACCTTGACAAAGTTGGTTGTATCAACTTTCAACGACATCTGCACAAGATTCTGCTTCTTGACATTAGCAGCGTCAATTGCGTAAAGCAGACAATATATCAGATATTCTTCCCTATTCATAGACAACAGACAACGGACAACCGACAACAGTCTTCGTCCACATTAATATTTAGATTTATATATCAAGAATACTGCTGGTCGTTTGTTCCAGTCTTTCTTGATTCTTTTCCATTCTGATATTGGTTTGCTTACTATTTCCTCGTCTGGCATACTAATGTTACATGCAACGCATAACATTGTATTAGGATGAAGAGTCTTGGTAAGTTCTTCAATCATTGCATTGTTACGGAAAGGCGTTTCGATGAACATCTGTGTCTCGTTATTAGTTGCAGAACGACGTTCGAGATTTTTTATAGCATTGCTTCTTTCTGGAGATTTTATAGGAAGGTATCCATGGAAACAGAATGCCTGACCGTTGAATCCAGATGCCATCAATGCCAGTATCATAGCGTTAGGTCCTGTGAGTGGCACCACTTTTATTCCAGCTTGGTGTGCAAGTTCCACTATGAGTGAACCTGGGTCGGCAACGCAAGGTGTCCCAGCCTCCGACATAAGACCTACGTCATGGCCATCGAGCGCAGCTCCGAGAAATGTCATCAAATCCGGATTATGATTCTTGTCATGCTTGTCTAGTTCCACGAAAGTCAGTTCATCGATAGGACAAGGCATATTCATTTTAGAAAGCATACGACGTGCGGTGCGTACGTTCTCCACGACGAAGAAGCGAATCTTTCTAACAGTCTCTAATGTTCCTTGAGGAATTACTTGTTCGGCAGTTGTTGTGCCAAGCAATGTAGGTATAAGATAAAGTGTTCCGAATTGACGATTCATCAGCAGATATTTTTCTCTATTTCAGAAGCTAATGCTCTAAATTTCTTGTCAGTATCCAAGAGATTAGAAACGGTCTTAAGCGCGTGTATCACAGTGGCATGGTCTCTACCGCCACATTGCTGTCCAATCATTGCCAGCGACAACTTAGTGTACTTTTTTGAAAAGTACATCGCAAGCTGACGAGCCTGTACCATCTCTCTCTTTTTCGATTTAGAATAGAAATCTTCTGTTGTTATATTCATATTGTTACATACTACATTGACGATATATTCAACAGAAACTTCTTGTGTTGTGTTACTTACGAAACGTTCAATAAGCTGACGAGCCAAATCCATAGTGATGGCTTTCTTGTTCAACGACGACTGAGCTATCAATGAAATGAAAAGGCCTTCCATCTCACGAATATTAGTCTTCACGCGAGAAGCCACATAATCAACCACATCATCAGGAAGTTCGATACCGTCATTATATGCCTTACGTTTCAATATCTTTATACGTGTTTCAACATCTGGAGCCTGCAATTCTGCCTGCAATCCCCATTTGAAACGAGAAAGCAGACGTGGCTCAATATCAGGAATCTCACCAGGGAACTTATCGCTTGTGAAGATAAGCTGCTTTCCACTCTGTTGCAAATGATTGAATATATGATAGAACACTTCCTGTGTTTTTGCTTTTCCCGACAAGAACTGAATGTCATCAACAATAAGAACATCTATCATCTGATAGAAATGAACGAAATCGTTTCTTGTATTGTTCTTGCATGAACTCATAAACTGTTGTATAAACTGTTCTGAATTCACATAAAGAACGATAAGATTAGGATGGTGTTTCTTTGTCTCCAGCCCAATAGCATGGCTAAGGTGTGTCTTTCCCATACCTGTAGGACTAAAAAGAATCAATGGATTGAAAGCAGTTTTTCCTGGTTGAGCTGCCACCGCCATACCAGCAGAACGTGCCAGACGGTTGCAGTCACCTTCTATATAATTGTCGAAAGAATAATTTTCGTTAAGCTGAGACTCTACTTTAATCTTATTGATTCCAGGAAGCACAAAAGGATTCACAAACTTCTTCTCCGACTCTTCCTCTATATTAATAGGAACACGGACAGACGGATTTATGGTGTTTGTCTTGTCCGTTGTCGGCATATTAACTCCATAAGGCTTGTCTGTGCCATAGTCATCCATAACAATGCTATAGTTCAAACCTCCTCCTGCTCCTAAAACTCTGCTGATAGCTAGCTTTAGCAAACTGAAATAATGCTCTTCGAGATACTCATAGAAGAAATGGCTAGGCACTTGTATCGTCAAAATATTACCTTCGTATGCCACAGGCTTGATCGGTTCAAACCAAGTCTTGTAGCTACTAGGCTGGGTATTCTCTCGTATCATTTTGAGACAATCATTCCATATTTCGACACAATGTCTGCTCATTTTACCAGTTGAAAAATTACAAAGTTTTAAGAATCAAAAGATTAAAGATTTCAATTTTGTTTCCAAAATTTTCAACAAAAATGAGCATAAAAAAGTTAATAAAAAAACAAAAATTATCTTGATTATTAATATTCTTTCCTATAAATTACGAGGAAAACAAGATTTCTCAAAACGAACATTGTAATCGTCAGATTATTAAACAGTTCGCAGATATTCAACAGTAACGCCGTACAATCTCTTCAGCTTCTCCACCACTCTATCGGCATCTTTTTTACGCACCGAAATTTCAAGATAACAATTCAATTCAAACCTAGGATTCTGCTGCTCAATACCTTCGTCTTTAAGCACTCGCATCACCTCATTCATAAGAGGATAATCGAAGACTACGGAATAAACCTCATCAATAGTTTTCTCGATGATTGTTGCATTGTCGAGAGCCTCTCGCGCCGCCGTCTTATAAGCATTGATAAGTCCTGGAACACCTAATTTTATTCCGCCAAAATATCGCACCACAACGACACAGACATTAGTCACGTCTTTAGAAAGTATTTGGTTTAAGATTGGTTTGCCCGCTGTGCCAGAAGGTTCTCCGTCGTCAGCGGAACGATAGCACGACTTATCGGGATTCATGATGAAGGCATAACAATGATGACGCGCATCAAAATATTGCTTCTTAAACTCCGCAACTCGCGCCTTCACCTCTTCCTCGGAATGCACAGCAAAAGCCTTGGCAATAAATTTACTGCCCTTCTCCTTGTACAATCCGTCTCCTTCTTCAACTAATATTTTATATGTATCTTCGAACATTTCTTCACGTCAACAGACAACAATATTTTTAAAAAGCAATTTATAGAAATCCCTTGTTCTTTTACCTTTGGATTTTATTCATAGAAACTTCTGCAAAAATAAAACTTTTTTGCTATCTTTGCTCACATGAAGCATCTCATGTTTTTCATATTATTAGTAGCCTTCGGATGTCAACGGACAACAGTCAACGGACAACAGACTTTGTGTACGGTGCCTGAGCCTGTCGAAGGCACTGCTTCCGGCGCTTCGACAAGCTCAGCGACCGCATACCCAAGGACTGTTGACTGTTGTCCGTTGTCTGTTGACTATTATGAAAAACAGATTCATATTGCAGACTCTTTATATAAGAACTATCTCCCTCAATATAATTTCGATGAAGTGAAAGCCGCGATGGAGTTTTTTGATAGCCTTCGGCTATCAAAGACAACAGACAACAGTCAACGGACAACAGACTTTGTTCACTGGTGGACAACAGACAACAGTCAACGGACAACAGACTTTGTGCACAGAATTTTTCCAAACAAAAGACAAAGAACAATCTGCACGGTGCCTGAGCCTGTCGAAGGCACAATATCCGGCGCTTCGACAAGATCAGCGACCGCATACCCACGGACTGTTGACCGTTGTCCGTTGTCCGTTGACTTTATCTGCGCCAAAGCGCACTACTATCATGCCGTAGGTCTAACCGAACGCGATGACATCGTTGGTGCTTGCGAGCATTATCTCATAGCTTTGGAGATTATGGAGGAAGATGACCTTATTAAAAGACACAAAGACGCAAAGACACAAAGACGCAAAGTTTTGAAGAAACAAAGAAACGATGAAAAAACACTCTGCGACTCTGTGACTCTGCGACTTTGCGACTCCGACGAGGATTACGAAAAAATAAGGTTTATAGCATTGACCTACACCCGTCTCGGAAGGTTGTTCTATAATGAAAACTATTGTGACTTGGCGATTCTGAAATATAGGAAGGCGTTGGAATACATTGAATATTTGGGGAATAACGAATATAAAGCAAATATCCTTAAAGAATTAGGGAATGTTTATCAGCTTAATGGAGAATCTGACAGTGCTTTATATTATTATAATAGCTCACTGAAAGCGAATCCTGATTTGACAAATAAGTTAGACCTTGAAAAGAACATAGCCCAGATATTATTTGATAAAGGAGAGAAAGATAGTGCTTATATTATGATTAAAAGTAATCTTGAGAAATTGGATAATTACAGACCAATAGATTCATATTATGGTATTTTAGGATTTTTTTATCATGAAGATGAAGAATATGATTCGGCAATATACTATTTGGGAAAATGCAGTGAAAGTACTAATAACTATGTTAGGATTGCATCATCAATAAGACTATCTGCCATATATGATTCATTAGGCGATTACGAAAAGAAAGCATATTACGACAATATCATTTCAGATTTGTCCGTGAAAGGAATTAAAAGGTCTGTAAAGAACAACCAACTTCAGGATGTATATGACAAATACAAAGAAAGGAAAGTTGAAAAGGAAAAATTAGAAAATAAGAAGAAAACAAATCTTATTGTATCTGTACTTATAGGACTTATATCTCTAACAATTGTTTTTACGATTCTAATATGGCACAAATCCAAAAGAAAAGACATACTACATCAAGAATCACTGAATGAGAAAGATAGATATATAGCAAATAAAGAAGAAATCATCAGTAAAACAAACGAAGAAGTAAAACAGAAAGAATCTGAAATAAAGAATCTTGTTGAAATAATAGATGGCCACAAGTCGGATATCAATTCTCTGAAAAATGAACTATCGATAAAAGAACATGAAATATCATGTAAAGAAACTGACATCAGGAAGATGGAAAACGATTTGTCGGCAAAAGAGATAGAACTGGAAAAACTTCAGAAAAATGTTCATGAAAATAGTATTTTGATTGACAGACTGTCGGAGAATCATAAAACCAACGAAGAACTGATGATCGCATATATTGAAGAAATTGAAAAATTGAAGACAGAGATAGATGAGACAAGAAACAATCTTCGTGATATAAGATTCAGAAGTTCCTTGATTGAAGGTAAAATCAATAGCAAAAATACAGAACTACAGAAGAAAGAAGAAGAAATAAATAGATATAAACTTGAATTATCTGAATATAAAAACAAACTTGAAATAATCAGTTCTGATAATAACGATAACGCCTACACTCCCAAAATAGGTATGGATTTGTATCTCCAATCGAAGGTTTGTTCAAAAATACTCAACGAGATAAACGAACTGTCCGCAAGAAACAGAGACGCCAACATCCTCACACCTCTAAAACAAGAAGAATTAGTTATGTTATTAAATTCAGCAAGTTTTTATGTGAATAATTTCACAAACGGCATTGCCTGTAAATATAGCAAACTGAAAAAGGAAGACTTATATTATCTCAGTCTTGCGTTAATAGGTTTAAAGGACAAGCAGATTTCTTCATTGTTAGGTGTGACCTATAATAGCATAAGAATACGGAAAAAAAACCTCTGTTCAATATTAGGAATCAAAAACGACGAATTACAATCTTTCTTAATGAATATTTGTAATTGATAATATTCATATAATCAAATTGTTATCTGTTTTATATTACTTTTTTTCACTATTTTTTCCTTAAAAATGTAGAATAGCCTCTTTATATTTGTATTCAAAAAAATTCAGATATGAAAAGGTTAATTCTATTGATTATGCTTTCGCAAGTAGTTTTTTTGCGCAGAGGCAAAACAGAAAAATGTGGAAGAGGGTGTTGATGTTTATTCAACTCACTCCAACACTTACAACGGTTCCAAATTCCGTTCCGAATCCATCTCCGCAGACATTACGGGACATATATTAACAAATCTGAGAATCTGAAAACCTGAGAATCTGAGAATTATTGGATATCTCTCGTAGAGGCACACGGACGTGTGTCTTTGAAATTGAAAACTGAAAATTAGTTGCAAGTCAATTAGATAAATGAATTACTGCATAAAAATGCATAGATTTTTTTCTTGACTTAGTGCATTTGATGACATTAAATTTGTAAAACGAAAATGGGAAAAGATATGAGCAATATGATAAGAATTATGCACATCTTTACTAATGGCAATAATAAATTCATTAGGCGACCTCTCTCTAGAAAGAGAGACAATCATAGAACTAAAAATCATATTGTTGAATTAAATTATTAATTATTAAACAATTAAAAAACATCATCAACATGAAAAAACTTATCCTTTCTTTAGCCATCTTAGTCATGGCGACATCCTTGACGGCTCAGGTATCCGTATGGGATGGAAGTTACGAAGAGTTCGACGCTTCTAACGGAAAAGGTCTCACCGAAGACAACCCTATCCTCATTGAAAACGCAGCTCAGCTGGCTTTCATGTCGCAAAAGCCTTATAGTGCAAACAATAAAAAGTATTACAAACTAACAACCGACATCGACCTTAACTATCTTCCTTGGACAGCAATAGGTCTGCTGGGAAACAGCACTTTCTACGGCTATTTCGACGGCGGCAACCATAGCATCAGTAAATTAGAGTTCGCTTTGTTCAGCTACGCACAAGGTTACATCAAGAATCTCACAATAACAGATACCGATTTCGTGTTTGAAGACGCCGCTGATTATCCTTTCGGTTCCGTCACATTCGGCGCTTCCAATGACGATGTGCTCGTTATAGAAAACTGCCACAGCTACGCCAACATCACAGTGAAAGACGGATACAACTTCGCTATCGGCGGCATTGTGGGTGAATGCGAAGACAACACCTATATCTATAACTGCTCCAACCACGGCAATATTAACGTCAATCAGGATGAAGGTTCTTATCCTATAGTGGGCGGCATCGGTGGTCGGGTCTTCAGCACCTCATTCTGCTATAACACCGGCGACATCAAGGTGGAATCGTCTTTCATCAATAATGTGAAGGTAGGCGGCATCGCAGGAATAGCAAGCAAGGCTGTCAAGAACTGCTACAACACAGGAAATGTCGAGACAACAGTATATAACGACGGTACATCCATCACTGGAGGCATCATCGGATATGGCGGCGGAAACGGAGCGTTGCTTTCATGCTATAATGTCGGTAACGTCAAAGGCGAATCATCATCGGGACTTGTAGCCTTGGTCGAAAACGAAAACATATTCGTGGCCGACAACTGTTTCATGACCGACAGTAACGAAAACAACGGATACGGCGAAGCTGTTTCAGACGACTTCATGAAGAGCGATGAATTTGTCGAGATGCTCAACAAGTATGACAACTATTACAAGAAAGATGTAGAGCCATTCGTCAACGACGGATATCCTGTTTTTGATTCAGAAAAGATTCCTGCTTTAGACATCAACGGAACTATAGGCGTAGATGAAACCATAGCAGAAGTATATGTAGAGATTTATCCTAATCCGGCGAGCGACTTTGTGAGAGTGTCAACAGTCAACGGACAACAGTCAACAGTCAGAGTTTACAATACATTAGGAATGTTGGTTGAAGAAATTGAAATGAATTCCGAGGAGATTGAAATCAACATTTCGGATTATAAGAGCGGAATGTATTTCATTGACGTAGATGGAACAATCAGCAAGCTTGTTGTAAGATAAGATTTTTAAAAAACTCAGAACCTCAGAATCTCAGAACTTCAGAATATTTTGAGATTTTGAGGTTCTGAAGTTTTGAGGTTATCAATTGATTTTCTCTTGACAAAGTCACTTCTTTGTTGTACCTTTGAGAGCCAACTGCAAAACCTGACAATTATGAAAAGACTTCTGCTGATATCGACATTCATTTTCATATCATTAAGCCTTAATGCGCAGGTCAGAGGCAAAAAGCCTCCCAAGATGCTTTCCACGCAGACGGGATGTGTTTTTCGTTACCCGCCAAAAACGAAGTCTTTTGCAGATATAAACGTTGCTTATTCGCTGCATCCCCAATATTCAATAGGAATAACTATCGGTCGTGTCAAACGTTTCGGGTATTATGTAAGCGCCATGTCCTGGTGCAGAGTCGTCGCCTTAAGCACTGATATGGAATGCGACGCCAACGGATTTATCGACGGAGAGATGCAGTATTTTTCAGGCAAAAGCAGCAACGCCAGACTATCGCTGATATGCGGTATCATGTTCAGATTGTCGGAACAATTAGCTTTGAAAACAGGAATAGGCTATGGAACAAGAGCACTCGCATGGGAGACTGGCGATGGCAGATGGATAAGGAATGACTCGTACGGATATGAAGGATTTGAGCTGAACGCCGGTCTTCAGTTCTTCATTGACAACATTAATATTTCTTTCGACTGTGTAAGTAACAGTCTGAAAACATTAGAGTTTAAAATAGGTTTTGGCATTAACAAAAACAAATAAGAATATGAAAGACGATTTGTTATTTGCAATACTTGTGACATGTGTCTTTTTATCTGCATGCAGAAAAGACCCCAAGCCTGATGTTTTCAAAATCACAGAAGTCGAGACGACGGCTTCATCAACAGGAGCTGAGATAAAGGGCTCATACATCTTCAACAGCATTCCTAATGAAATGAAGATATTATACGGAATGGATGATGACCTTTCTAACGCTCTAGCTTCTGAAGTTGATATTAACGGTGATGAGTTCAAGGTCGTAATTGACGGACTTGAGAGCAAGACCAATTACCATTACTGCTTTGAATGCATCGCGTCACACAGTTCCATAAAGACAGCTACAAAATCTTTCATGACGCTTGCAGGCAGACCTACGGTCATAACTAACGAGATATTCGACATTGGTACAGATGCGGCAAAAGGTGGCGGCATCGTAACCGATGATGGCGGAGCGATGGTGACATCACGAGGAATATGCTGGAGTCATAATCAGAACCCGACGACAGACGACCGTCATACTACTGACGGCGACGGCACGGGAGAATTCGCAAGTGAAATAACAAAGCTTTCTTCCAATACGAAATATTATGTAAGAGCGTATGCCGCCAACGAAGCGGGAACAGCTTACGGAGAAGAGAAGTGCTTCACGACAGAAGTCGGATTGCCGACCGTCATCACATCGGATGTAAGCGAAATAATGGATTCTACTGCGAGATGCGGCGGCATTGTCACAAACGATGGAGGCTCAGAGATAACGGCGAGAGGCGTGTGTTGGGGCACGTCCAAGTTCCCCACGTTGAGCAGTCCGCATACAAACGACGGAACAGGTACGGGAGAGTTCACAAGCGAGATGAGCGGAATGAGACCTAATACAGAATATTATGTAAGAGCATACGCCACCAATGCGGCAGGTATAATATACGGCGACAACATCAAATTCACCACTATAGGACTTCCGATGGTCAGCATAGTGAACATATCTGACTTGACAAGGACTTCCGCAACGATGTTGGCATACGTAACCTACGAAGGCGGAACAGAGGTTACGGCAAGAGGCTTATGCTGGAGCGTCAATCCAAATCCTACGACAGAAGACCATCATAGCAGCGACGGCGGTGGCATAGGAGAGTTCTCAATAGAAATGACGGGATTGGTTCCCAACACAAAATATTATGTTAGAGCATACGCCACCAATGAATTAGGAACAGCTTATTCAGAAGAGGAAAGTCTTATCACCGTACCAGAAGAACAGGAGCCTACGGGCTATATCAACGGATATCCATACGTAGATCTCGGACTGCCGTCGGGTTTGAAATGGGCGATGTATAATGTGGGAGCATCTTCCACCACAGATTGCGGCGAATTATACGCTTGGGGTGAGATAGAGACAAAATCATCATACACTCCAGAAAACTGCAGTTCGTACGGCCTTGCCGAAGACATATCCGGAGATGCCCGTTATGATGCGGCAAGAGCAAAGTGGAGCAGCACATGGAGAATGCCCACCATAGATGAAGCGAAAGAACTTGAAGAATACTGCACATTAAGATGGGTGGTCTATAATGGTGATGAGTGGTTGATGATAACCGGACCCAACGGTAATTATATTTTTTTACCTGCAGGAATTTTTTACGAGATATTAGATGTACTTTATGCTACTTGCTGGACATCTACACCTTCCAGTAGACCCTATTATCAATATACAGCATATTGTATTTCTACACATAATATCAATGATGTCTGGTATGGCAACTTCGATATTAAGGAAGAACGTTGGCTGGGCAGAAATATTCGTCCAGTGTCTGATTGAAAGATTAGGTGTCATAAAACAGGTATATACCTTTATCAAGAAAACATTTCCTGAATTAAACGAAACGGAATATAAGGTGTGTCTGAAGTCCCTAGAGACTTTAGCCAAATAATTAGGTGCAAAGATAAAATAATTTCAATATTTTTGCAAGCATGAAAGTACCATCAAATTTAGTCAGAGACATAAGGAAATATTATTGCGAGCAACTTTGTTCAGTTTACGACAACGACGAAGCAACGACAATGATTCTCATATTGTTAGAACATTATTTCAAAATCACTCGCGTAAAAATGGCGCTGGAACCTGATATGCGCCTCAGCGAATCGGAGATGCTGACTTTCCATTTCGCCGTGAAAGATTTATTGAAGAATAAACCGATACAATATATTATAGGTGAGACAGAATTCTGCGACCTTAAATTCAAGGTCAATGAAAACGTCTTGATTCCACGTCCGGAGACCTCAGAAATGATTTATAAAATAGTCAACAGACAACAGACAACAGACAACAGACTTCGTTCAATAATTGACATCGGAACAGGAAGCGGATGCATCGCCATCAGTCTGGCGAAACAAATCCCCAACAGCAAAGTCTATGCTCTTGACATTTCAGAGAAAGCATTGGAAGTCGCAAAAGAAAATGCCATTAATAATGATGCAGAAGTCGCTTTCATCCACGATGACATTTTGTCTTTGAACAATAAGATAGAAACAAAATTCGACATTATCGTAAGTAATCCCCCATACGTCAGAGAGTTAGAGAAAGCAGAGATGCGTGACAACGTTTTAAACTGGGAACCACATAACGCTTTGTTTGTCAGCGACAACGACCCACTGATTTTTTATAGGAACATATTAGAATTCGCCAAAAACAACTTAAATCAAGATGGCGAAATATGGTTTGAAATCAACGAATATCTAGGAAAAGAAATGACCGACTTATGCAAAGTATATGATTTTTCAGATATCGAGATTTTCAAAGATTTCAGAGGGAAAGAGAGAGCTTTGAAGACTACAAGACCACAAGACTACAAGTGAGGAGCGCTCTTATTAAAAAAGCGCTCCTTATTTATACATTCAATTCATAATTCATAATTCATAATTCATAATTAATCAAACATCACTCTTGGATTCATAGCGTTTGGGCTGAGATAATTTCACTCATCCAAAGCATGTCCGCTCAACTTACCATCAACGATCCATGCAAGTTTATAGATGTATTCATCAACCGTACGGAAGTAATATTTATCCATATCCCTCTCAAGTTCAGGATTATAATCCGATTTCATCTCCCAATGTCGGCACAGTCTGTAATATTCGCAGAAAGACTGATATATACGAGGCATATCTGTGACAGAAATGGTATCTCTCTTCAAGAGCACCTCAATGGCAAATGCTCTCAATGCCGGGTTAATCCCTTCATCTCTCATTGGAGACAAATCTTTCATGATATGCATCATCCTTTTTGCGAGAGGGATATTTTTCCACACATCGCCATTGTCGGCATTGTCGCACATCTCATCAATCATATTCTCCATCTCAGCATATTCGTCATCCCACTCCCACTCGCCGGAAGGCGCCGAGAAAAAGAACACATAACGTTCCGACATACTGACATACATATTAGAAATACCATACCAAGGAGTTCCCATGACTTGCCACTCCCTATTAATCTTATATGTCGTGCCCCTAAAAATGAAAACCATTTCATTATCATCTATTGAAACGACTTTTAACTTATGGTCGAAGAAGACATGTTCGTCGCCTTCATGAATTTTATCTTCATGCAAATAATTACAAGTCGTATCTCTGTTGCCAATGCTCATATCCCTTGATTCAAAAACACGAGCGATGCTGAAATATTGTTTCATAACTTATTTTCCTCCATTGCCTTTGTTATTGCATCAAACAAATGTTGAGGATCTTTATATTTAAATTTCTTCAAAGAAACTCCCATCTCATATTTAGAACCAACGCAAACATATACCGCCTTAGATGGGATAAACAAGCATACCGTCCATACCGAAAGAAGAGCAAAAAACAAAACAACAATATATTTATGACCTGCCCAAATATCAAACCACGAACCAGCAAAAAGCAACATTGTGAAAACAAAGCATACAGCTTTCAACATACTATATTCCGTGTATGCTCCAATATTAACACTTGTAATTGACTTGATAGGAACAACTTGTTCAAATATTTTCCTACCAAATCTTTCCATACTATATCTAACGTATGAATCTGTAACTACTACTCTTTCACCTGATTTCAATGTTTCATCGTAATAAACTTTACTCATAGCTTTATTTTTTTATTAAACTTTACAAAGTTATCAAATCATTTTTATAAATCAAATATTATTTAAAAAAACTTTTGTCATTTGTCTTTAGCCTTTAGTCATTTTTTCGTATCTTTGCCGCTCGAAAAGCGATTGTCGCTGGCAGAGTCATATCTGCGAGAGGAAAGTCGGGACAGCACAGAGCGCCGTACTTCTTAACAGGAAGGTATCTAATAAGATAACAGCAAGTGCCACAGAAAATTACCGCTCTTCGGAGTAAGGGTGAAAATGTGAGGTAAGAGCTCACGCGAAATCGTGGTGACATGGTTTCGGGGTAAACCTTACGGGCTGCAAAACCAAATATACCGACGATTGAGGGCTGCTCGTCCGAGTCGGGAGGGTAGGTCGCTTGAGACTGCCGGCAACGTCAGTCCTAGAGAAATGACAATCACCTTGGCAACAAGGAACAGAATCCCGCTTATGCTTTTCACCATATTAAAAGCCGTCAAAATTTTGGCGGCTTTTAATATTTTTCACACACTATTTTTGTATCTTTGTCGTTTAATAAATTATTATTAATTTTTTATTACGAAAACATGAAATACATCCTGAAAAATTTCATCATTGCATCATTATTTATATTGACAAGTCATTCTGCATCAGCGCAGAAGAATATAAACCAATACGAACCCGAAGCCACTTTTGAAAGAGGCCTTATGCTATTCGAGAACAAACACTATGCCTCTGCTCTAGAATGCTTCGAAAACTATATTGCAGCTATTGACGATGACAACGAACAGAACGTAGTAGTGGCTAAATATTACGAAGCCGTCTCTTCATTACTTTTAGGCAACAGCAAAGGCGAAACAAAAATTATCGCCTTCGTAAAAGACAACCCTACAAGTCTTATGGCAGACCACGCCAGTTTCCTTTACGCCAACACTTTATTTAAGGAAAAGAAATATCGTGACGCTTTGAAGATATACAAAAGCATCAACAAACACAATCTCGACAATGATGAACAAAACGAATGCAAATTCAAAGAAGCTTATTGTCTATACCAAACCAATGAGGTAACGAAAGCCACACCTCTTTTCAAAGAGCTGACAAAAAGCGAGAACCAATTCCGCGACGACGCACGCTATTATTACGCACACATTCTATATATCAACAACGAACAAGACGAAGCCTTAAGACTATTTAACGACTTATGTCAAAACGACAAATATAAAGACATTGCCAGCGCTTATGTACTTCAAATCAACTTCGACAAAAGCAATTATTCAGAAGTTTCACAAAACGGCAACGACATCTTAAACAAATCAAAGAAAAAGCGCAAAGCCGACATAGCTTTGATGCTAGCTGAATCGTGGAACCAACTAGGCGATTATGCAAAGAGTCTCGAATACTACAACATAGCGCTCGAAAACTCCAACCGCAAACTTCCAAGGGAAATAGAGTTTAAAATAGGATTCTGCAAAATGAAGACCGCCGATTACGAAGGCGCAATCAAGCATTTCGCAAAAGTGACCGACAAAAACGACGAACTCGGACAATACGGCTCATATTATATGGCTCAATGCTACACTTTTACAGAACAAGACAAGTTTGCAAGAAACACATTCTTCAAGGCTTATAAGATGAACTTCAACGACACACTGAGCGAAAACGCCCTCTTCAATTACGCAGCGCTCAGCTTCATCCCTGGCATCGACCCTTTCAATGAGACCGTCAACGTGCTCAACGAATATATAAACAACAACCAAAACTCTAGCAATGTCAGCGAACTGCAAGACATAGTAATACACCTTCTCCTTAATTCCAACGATTACAGCAAGGCATTAAAGACAATTGAAGGTTACAAAAAAATAAGTCCAGAACTAGAAAACATACAATCACAGCTCACATATAATGTAGGCTTTCAATATTACGAAGAAGGCAACTACAAAGAAGCCATCAATTATTTCAAGAGAGCTGCTGAAAACAAAAACGCAAAGTCTAGCATAAAGGCTGAAGCTCTATTCTGGATGGCAGATTCATATTACAGAAACAAAGAAGAAAACAACGCATACAAGGCATACATCACATTCCTCAACGAACCTATGTCAAGCAGCACAGACGTTTACGCTCTCGCTTATTACAACTTAGGTTATATACTTCTCAACAATGGCGACTTTGCAAACGCATCAGTAAGATTCAAGGAATTCCTCAACATCGACAAATCGGGAGACAAATCATTACAATGCGATTCTTGGCTAAGAATTGGCGACTGCTATTTCATACAACGTCAATATAGCAATGCGATTACTTCATACAGCAATGCCATGAAATTAAGCAACAAAAATGCCGACTATGCTTATTATCAACAAGCAATGGGTTATGGTGCATTAGGTAAGACTAACGAAAAAATCAATTGCCTGAACATCATCACAAGCCGTCATCAGAAATCAAATATATACGACAAAGCATTGTATGAAATAGGAATGGCTTATCTCATGACAAACGACAACCGCTCTGCAATAGCATCTTTCGATAAGATTGTCAATGAGAAACCACGTTCATCATACGCAAGAAAAGCCCTCATGAAAACAGGTATGATTTATTATAACAACAACGAAAACGAAAAAGCCCTTGAAAGGCTCAAGAGCGTCGTTGCTCAATATCCTAACACCGATGAATCGAGAGAGGCTCTTAACATCATCAGCAATATATACCGCGACGAAAACAATATCCAGGCATATTTCAGTTATTTGGAAAACAATAATCTTGAAACAATAAGCATCGACAAACAAGATTCACTGTCGTTCAAGACAATAGAAGAATTCTATTCAAAGAGAAACCACGTTGAAACAATAAAGGGCGCCAAACAATATTTAGAAAACTATCCTAATGGAGCATATCTGTTGAAAGTCCATTACTACGCCATGAAATCGATGGAAAACAGCGACAACAAAGAAGGTTTAAGAACACACATCGAATATATCATAAACCAACCAGACAACGACTACACTGATAACGCTCTTCTTCTTATCGCAAGAATGGACTACGACAATTCCGATTATTCTTCTTCAGCAGCTCATTACGAAAGACTTATCAAAATAACAGAAAACCAACAAATCATGACCGAAGCTACAGAAGGATGCATGAAGAGCTACTATTTCGACGGACAATACGACAAAGCCATAGCAAACGCGAACCTGCTCATTGCAATGCCAGAAATATCAGACAATCAAAAGAATCAGGCTAATTACATACTCGGAAAATCTTATTTCGATAAAAAAGACTACAACGAGGCCTTGAAATATTTCGAGATATGCACAAGCATAGACAAATCAGAAACAGGTGCAGAATGCGGCTACTACTCAGCCGTTTGCCTCTATAATTTAAACAAATTCGACAAGGCAGAAGAAAAAGTCTTTGAAGTATCTGACAATTACAATTCATACATTTATTGGACAGCACGCTCATTCATAACACTCAGCGATGTTTATGTAGCAAAAGACAATACATTCCAAGCAAAAGAAACATTAAAGAGCGTCATTGAAAACTACCCTCAAGACGAAGACAGCTACAATGAAATCATCAAAGAGGCTCAAGATAAACTAAACTCAATCAACAAAGAATCAAACGAATAAAGGAGGAGATATAATGAGAAGTAAATTATATATCGTGGTTATTATAATGCTTTTCGCAAGCACATTGTTAAATGCACAATCACACAACGAAGAAGTGACAATTGAAGGTTCATACACTCCTCAAATTAAAAAATCGGAGCGTTTGATAAAAACACCGGAAATGCCGAAACTAGAATTCAGCATTCCTAAATACGAAGTCAACACTGAGGATTTCTTCTACAACTACAAAGTTGATTTAGAACCCATCAGCCCTGCCCAATACACAAATAAAGAAATAACAAACATAACCAACAACTTCGTCAAGGCAGGTTTCGGAACAAGAATTTCGCCAGAATTACTATTCCGTCATTATTCCGACATATCAAAAAACATGAGTCTCGGCATAGGCGTAGAACACAAATCGACATGGCTGGGAATGAAAGACCATCCTAACACCAAATACATGAACAACAACTTCAGTGTATCAATGAATAACCGTTTATCAAGGATTCAATTACACTCATACATCGACTATGACTACGATATGTATTTCTTGAATAGCGACAACAATTCTGACAAGAGAAACATTCATTCATTCAATGTCAAGTTAATGGCCAACAACAACCAAACAGGATACAAATCCATCTATGACGAGTTTTTGTTAGACTACGCATATACAGGGATACAAGGCGGCGTTCATGAAAACCTTGCCAAATTCAAGGCACATATAGAACATTCCAATTCATGGTTTAGAAAAAGCAAAGACATACAGACATTAGCCATCAACATCAATGCTGACATGAATGTCATTGAACATTCGCAATTCTTGATTTCAGCCAACCCATATCTTGCCTTCGATGGCGATTATTACAACTTACACCTAGGTTTCAGAGCCGATGTTAAAACAAACTCGACAAGCATGGGAGGCATCTACCCCGACATCAAAGGAAGCCTGTATCTATTCGAAAGAAATCTGGAGTTTTACGCAGGCCTTGGTGGAGGAACAAAAATCAACACATTGAAAGACATTCTCGCAGAAAATCCATTTATAGCAAGCAATCTGACAAAATTAGGAGAATTTGATTACGAAAAAACACGCATAGCATTCCAAGGCGGACTGAAATTCAAGGCATTGAATATGATAAACGGACATATAGGCGTAAGATATAGAGCAATTGAAAACAAAGTGTTTTATGTAAGCTCATTAACACAGCCTAACGTCTTCGACATCATTTTAAACAATTGCTATGTATTCAATTTTAATGCTGATTTACATGTAAAAATCAATGATAAAATAAAAGTAGTCGGCGACTTTGCATACAACAATTACGATTTCATTAAAGCATACAACACCGATGACGCTCCTGTTACAAGAGCATACGCATGGTATAAGCCAAAAGTAGAGTTCACTTTAAGAGGAGTTTACAAATACAACAACAACTGGAATTTCAACATAGCAACATATTTTGAAGGCAAGCGTTATGCTTTGACAAACACTACACAATACTACAATGAATACGATTATACAGGAATAAAAGAGCTCAAGCCTTTTGCCGACATACAGTTAGGATGCGACTACAACTTCAACGAAGACATCACATTCTACGCTGAAATCAAAAATTTGGCACACAACAAATATCAGATGTACTACGATTATCCATCATACGGATTCCAGATGTTTTTAGGATTCAAGTATAGGTTTTTGTAGAAGAAAATAAAGATATTTTTTTCAATATTTTTTATCGTGTATTGTAAATAATACACGATTTTTTTTATTATCTTTGCGCATACATATTAATAAGAAAAGAATCTTTTATTAGAAGAATAAAATGGCAGAAGAAATTAAAAATGCTGCAGAAA
The DNA here is from genome assembly GCA_045639025.1 of Bacteroidales bacterium. GTDB lineage: Bacteria > Bacteroidota > Bacteroidia > Bacteroidales > F082 > Limimorpha. The sequence goes on along the minus strand of JAZUCH010000064.1, from coordinate 37,841 downwards.
GCAATTATGGTGCTAGCAACATTCAGGTTTTAGAAGGTTTAGAAGCTGTACGTAAGCGTCCAGCTATGTATATTGGCGACGTCAACGTCAGAGGTTTACATCATTTAGTATATGAAGTTGTTGACAACTCCATCGACGAAGCGATGGCTGGTTATTGCAACACTATTGATATTAAGATTTTAGCAGACAACTCAATCCGCGTTGCCGACAACGGACGTGGTATCCCAACAGGATGGCACGAGAAAGAACAACGCTCTGCATTGGAAGTAGTTCTCACCGTCTTGCACGCCGGAGGTAAATTCGACAAAGGCTCATATAAAGTGTCAGGCGGTTTGCACGGCGTCGGTGTCAGCTGCGTCAACGCATTGTCAAAGAAACTCATCGCTGAGATTCACCGCGAAGGAAAGATATTCAGACAAGAATATGAATATGGCAAACCAATGACACAAGTAGAAGTCGTGGGTGAAGCATCCGACACAGGAACCATCATCACTTTCACTCCAGACGACTCAATCTTCCTCACTCATATCTATGACTACGAGACATTGGCTAAACGTATGCGTGAATTGACATATCTCAACAGAGGTATATCTATCACATTGACAGACGAACGCGAAGTCAACGAAGACATGAACATCGCTCCTAAGAGTGAGACATTCCATTCAGAAAACGGTCTCGCCGACTTCATCGATTATCTCGACAAAAACCGTGAGAAACTCACACCAGAGCCAATTACCATAGCAGGTGAAAGCGACAACGTACCTGTTGAAATCGCTTTGGAATATAACACCTCCTTCTCAGAAAACTTACATTCATACGTAAATAACATCAACACACACGAAGGTGGTAGCCACCTCTCAGGTTTCCGTCGTGGCTTGACACGTACTCTCAAGTCATACGCCGAGAAACAAGGCATGTTCGCCAAGTTGAAATTTGAAATCAACGGCGACGACTTCCGCGAAGGCTTGACAGCCATCATCTCTGTAAAGGTTCCAGAGCCACAATTCGAAGGACAGACAAAGACAAAACTCGGCAACAGTGAAGTGATGGGTATCGTCGATAAGATTGTCAGCGACCGCCTCAACAACTATTTGGAAGAACATCCAAAAGAAGCCAAGATGATTGTCGACAAAGTCGTTCTTGCAGCCACAGCACGTCACGCTGCCCGTAAGGCAAGAGAGCTCGTACAACGCAAAGGCGCCTTGTCAGGCTCAGGACTCCCAGGCAAATTAGCCGACTGTTCCGACAGAGACCCAGAAAAAGCAGAACTCTATCTCGTTGAGGGTGACTCAGCGGGCGGTTCAGCAAAACAAGGCCGCGACCGTTCATTCCAAGCTATCCTTCCTTTGAGAGGTAAAATCCTCAACGTGGAAAAAGCCATGCCTCATAGAATATTCGAAAGCGATGAAATTAAAAACATTTATACCGCTTTGGGTGTTACTATAGGTACAGAAGACGACAGCAAAGCACTTAACATTGAAAAATTAAGATATCACAAGATTATCATCATGACCGATGCCGACGTGGACGGTAGCCACATCTCAACATTGATCTTGACATTCTTCTTCCGCTATATGCCAGAACTTATTAATAAAGGTTATGTTTATATCGCAACACCACCTTTATATTTAATAAGAAAAGGAAAGACAGAACGCTACTGCTGGACCGAAGAAGAACGCGCTCAGATAACAAGAGAGCTGTCGGCAGACGGCACAGACAAAGGATTGCACATCCAACGTTACAAAGGTCTTGGTGAAATGAACCCAGAGCAACTTTGGGACACAACAATGAATCCAGAAAACAGAACATTACGCCGCATCACTATCGAAAACGGAGCTGAAGCCGACTACATCTTCTCAATGCTTATGGGAGACGAAGTAGGACCACGCCGCGAATTCATCGAACAAAATGCGACATACGCCAATATTGACGCATAACAAATAAAATATTACAGTTATGGAAAACAACGACAACAAACTAGACATCTTAACAAAGAAAATCTACGAAGAAGGTATCGAGAAGGCACTTACGTCACATCGTAGTTTATATGTTAAAATGATGTCTGTTATAATAGTATTGTTATCCATAACTTCTAACAATTGTTTTGGACAAACTATCCTAAACGATTCTCATTGGGAATTAGTTTGGGAGGATAATTTTGATTACTTGGATTTGTCTACATGGAAAGTTGCAAATAATTTTGATCATTATGGTGAACAACAAGTGTATACTAATAGAAGTAATAATGTATTTGTATCAAATGGCAATTTAGTATTAAAAGTACAAAAAGAGGAATATCATTGTTCAGAGTTAAGCAAATTGGCATGCAATAAAGAATGGTACTCCTATACATCTGGTTGGGTAGAGACACAAGCATCTAAGAATGTACAATTAGGAGGTCAAAATTATTCCAATTCGATACCAGTAGGTAAAAATGTATATTTAAGAGCTACAAATAGTGTTGAAATAGAAGGAGATTTTTCCGTTCCGATTGGTTCAAGTCTTTTTATTGATGTTAATCCATGTCATTAAGTTATATGAAAAGAATATTGAAATTGTTAATATTATCAATTTTTATTTTTTCTTTTGCATGTTGCAAAAGCGATATTCGTAGTAAATATATAGGTGATTGGCATTTTTCAGTTGAAATGACGAAATTAAACATAGATAGTATAGGACATTTTTGGCAAGATACAGTATTGTATGATGGTAAAATAATTAATGGGAATTGTGACAATGAGATAGTAATCCAATATACTGAAGAATATTTTATATCACTAAATACTGATGAACATGGAGCATTATATGGATTCCCTACTGTGTATTGTAATGGCAAATTTGAAAATGATAGTGAAATATTTTTATATCTAAGATGGGGAGGCATTGGTGGTAATACAACACATATTATAAATGGTTATAAAAATAAATAAGACTATATATCAAAATGAAGAAAATTATAATAATATTAATCTTATGTTGCATTTATACAAATGTTAATGCTCAATTGGATTTAAATAGCAGAGGGATGTTGACAATTACGGCAAATACCAATGATTGGCATAGTGCATTAAAAGTTATTGTTCCTACATATAATTCTTGTGCATTTAATCTGCAAATCTATATTCCTTATTAATAGATAATCAAATCTTTGATACTAAAAGAATGGTTCTAATAAAATAATTAAATAGAATAAAAAATGTTACCACTAACAAAATAAAAACAAACGTTATGGAAAACAACGACAACAAACTAGACATCTTAACAAAAAAAATCTACGAAGAAGGTATCGAAAAGGCACAACACGACGCTAACGATATCCTTGAAAAAGCTAAAAAAGATGCCGAAAATATCATCAAAGAAGCTGAAGCAAAAGCTAACAGCATCATAGCAAAAGCCAACACCGACTCAGCAAGCCTCAAACAAAAGACAGAAGCTGAATTAGGAATGAGCGTAAAGCAGACTGTAGCATCTTTGAAACAACAATTAACAAACCTCATCTCTAATAAGATTGCCGTTGATATGACAACAGCAGCATTCAAGGATGACGAATTCGTCCGCGAACTCATGAGCAAAATCATAGAGAAATGGAACGCTGAAGGCAACGCAAGTCTTAATGTGATGATGAATGACAAAGAAAAAGAAGCATTTGAAAAATATCTTCTTGCAAAACATAAGAGCTTGATGAACGGCAACCTCACTCTTGTGACTAACGCAGGTCAAAAAGAAGGATTCGTGATTCAGCCTAAAGACGGAAGCTACAAAATAACATTCTCTGAAAAAGTCTTTGAAGAATTCTTCAATGCATATATCAAAGAATATTCAAAGAAATTGTTATTCTCATAATTATTAGGTATATCCATAAAAGGATATATCTTTTTTATTTTTTGTCAAATCATTACATCAACAATATGAACATTGCAGGAGGAAATTATTATTGCCTGATAGCGGGACTTCCGGAAATCAGTCCCGACGACAAGAAGTTAAGTCTCTCAGTGCAAGATTTACGCATCTATCTGAACGATTATCTCACGAAAGATGAAATAGACATCGTCAATCTTTTCTTCTATCCTAACGATAATGCACAGATTCTGCGTCTTTTAGACAAGCAAGAAGCCGATCCTACACTTCAGACGGTGTTTACAGCCTCACAGTTAGAAGACGAGATAAACGACCCAATGTTCGTACCTTCTTATATTAAGGAGTATCTTCTCGACTTACAGAAAGAAGACAAAGAAGCAAGCAAGCGTCTTCCTGAAGTGGAATTGAGCGAAAGATATTGGAAATTCATGCTTTCACAAAAAGAAAGACTCGTCAAGAAATATGCAGAATTCTCATTGAACATAAAGAACCTCATCACTGCGCTCAACTGCCGCAAGTATCATATCGACATTGAGAAAGAAGTCATTGGCGATTCATATTTCGCAAATCAGCTCAAGACGTCACGCGCCAAGGATTTTGAATTGGCCGACGATTATCCATACGTTGACAGTGTGCTGGCTCTATTCGAAAAAGACAGCACAGCTGAAAGAGAATATAAAATTGACATGCTCTACTGGGAATTTCTCGACGAAATGACAGGTCATAAATATTTTACATTCGACAACGTATTAGCATTTATGCTCAAACTGATGATTTTGGAACGTTGGAGCAAGATGACAACAGAACAAGGAAAACTCATCTTCCGTGAGTTGTTAGACCGTTTCAAGACAGAATTCCAGTTTGCTAAAGAATTTGATATATAATAATAAAACCATATAACATGAATAAGACAATAGGTAAAGTAGTAAGCATCATCTCCAACTTGGTTTTGGTCCGCATCGAAGGCGATGTCTTCCAAAACGAGATTTGTTTCATCTATTTAGGTGAAGAGAAGTTGATGGCTGAAGTTATTAAGATTATTGGCGACATAGCATACGTACAGGTTTTCGAAAGCACACGCGGACTTAAACCAGGTTCAAAAGTTGAGTTTGAAGGACACATGTTGGAAGTTGAACTCGGTCCTGGCTTGCTCTCAAAGAACTTCGACGGACTTCAGAACGACCTTGACAAGATGGAGGGCGTCTTCTTGAAGAGAGGTCTTTACACACCAGCTCTCGAAGATGACAAGAAATGGGCTTTCACTCCATTGGCAAAAGTGGGCGACCGCGTTGTAGCTGGCGATTGGTTAGGCAATGTCAAAGAAAACTGGCTCGACCATAAGATTATGGTACCTTTCAAATTTGAAGGCGAATACACAGTAGCATCTGTAGCTAAAGAAGGCCAATATACTATCAACGATGTCGTTGCTACATTGAAAGACAAAGAAGGCGAGATTCACAACGTCACCATGGTACAGAAGTGGCCTGTCAAGCTTGCCGTTAAAGCATATAAGAGCAAACCACGTCCATTCCGTTTGTTAGAGACAGGTGTTCGTGTCATCGACACTATGAACCCTATCCTCGAAGGCGGTACCGGTTTCATCCCTGGACCATTCGGTACAGGCAAGACCGTTCTTCAACACTCCTTGGCAAAATACGCTGATGCCGACATCATCATCATGGCAGCCTGCGGTGAACGTGCTAATGAAGTTGTGGAAATCTTCGCTGAGTTCCCTCACCTCGAAGACCCTCGCACAGGACGTTCATTATACGAAAGAACAACAATCATCGCTAACACATCAAACATGCCTGTTGCAGCTCGTGAAGCTTCAGTTTACACAGCTATGACAATCGGTGAATATTACCGTGCAATGGGATTGAAAGTGTTCTTGTTGGCCGACTCCACATCACGTTGGGCACAGGCTCTCCGTGAGATGTCTAACCGTCTGGAAGAGCTCCCAGGACAAGACGCCTTCCCTATGGACTTGTCAGCCATCATCGCTGGTTTCTACGCTCGCGCAGGTATCGTTTATCTCAACAACGGCGCTACCGGTTCAGTAACATTCATCGGTACTGTTTCACCTGCTGGCGGTAACTTGAAAGAACCTGTAACAGAGTCAACAAAGAAAGCAGCACGTTGTTTCTACGCATTGTCACAGAACCGTGCCGACTCCAAACGTTATCCTGCTATCGACACCATCGACTCATATTCTAAATACCTCGAATATCCTGAGTTCATCGAATATTCAAAAGAGAAACTCGATGAGAACTGGGTTGAGATAGTTAGCGAAGCACGTAACATCTTGATTCGTGGTAAAGAAACAGAAGAACAAATCAACATCCTCGGTGACGACAGTGTGCCAATCGACTACCATATCACATTATGGAAAGCCGAGCTCATCGACTTCGTCATCCTCCAACAAGATGCATTCGACAAGATTGACTCTTCAACATCATTGGAACGTCAGGAATATATGTTGAAGAAAATCATCGGCGTAACACGTTCAGAATTCAACTTTGAAAGCTTCGAAGAAGTAGGTATCTATTTCAAGAGACTCATCAATACTTTCAGACAGCTCAACTACACAATCTACAAGTCAGAAGAGTTCTACAGCACTGAAAAAGAAGCCGATGCTATTCTTGAAGAAAGAATTATCAAATAATTGAAAACAAAAAATAACATATATCATGAGTGCATTTCAAAAAGTTTATACAAAGATCAGTCAGGTCACGAAGGCAACATGTAGCTTGAAGGCTACTGGTGTCGGTTTCGATGAACTCGCATATATACACGGACGTTTGGCACAGGTCGTTAAAATCTGGGGCGACGAAATCACTTTACAGGTTTTCTCAGGAACAGAAGGTATCCCAACAAATGCTGAAGTCATTTTCTTAGGCAAGGCTCCTACCCTCAAAGTCAGCGACGAATTATGCGGACGTTTCTTCAACGCTTTCGGTCAGCCTATCGACGGCGGTCCAGAAGTTGACGGCGAAGAACGCGAGATTGGCGGACCTTCAGTTAACCCTGTACAACGTAAGCAGCCATCAGAACTCATCGCTACCGGTATCGCTGGTATCGACTTGAACAACACCTTGGTTTCAGGACAGAAGATTCCATTCTTTGCCGACCCTGACCAACCATTCAACCAAGTGATGGCTAATGTTGCGATGAAGGCTCAAGCCGACCGTATCATCCTCGGCGGTATGGGTCTCACCAACGACGACTATTTATATTTCAAGAACTTATTCGAGAATGCCGGTATCTTAGACCATATCGTTTCATTCGTCAACACAACAGAAGCGCCTCCTGTTGAACGTCTCCTCGTTCCAGACATGGCTCTTACAGCAGCTGAATATTTCGCTGTAGACAAAAACGAAAAGGTATTGGTTCTCTTGACCGACATGACATTATATGCCGACGCCTTGAGTATCGTCTCCAACCGTATGGACCAAATCCCATCTAAAGACTCTATGCCAGGTTCTCTCTATTCCGACTTGGCTAAGATATATGAAAAAGCGGTACAATTCCCAAGCGGCGGCTCAATCACAATCATCGCTGTTACAACATTGTCTGGCGGCGACATCACACATGCTATCCCAGATAACACAGGTTACATCACAGAAGGTCAGCTCTTCTTACGTAAAGACACTGAAATCGGCAAGGTTATCGTTGACCCATTCCGCAGCTTGTCACGTTTAAAACAGCTCGTTATCGGAAAGAAGACACGTGCCGACCACCCTCAGGTAATGAACGCTTGTATCCGTCTGTACGCCGACGCTGCCAACGCTCGAACCAAACTTGAAAACGGTTTCGACTTGACAAACTACGACGAACGCGTACTTGAGTTTGCTAAAGAATATTCTAACGACTTGCTCGCTATCGACGTTGACCTCAAGATTGAACAAATGCTCGATACAGCATGGAACCTCTTTGGTAAATACTTCCACAAATCAGAGGTATCTATCAAGAAAGAATTCATGGATCAATATTGGATTGGTAAAGAAGATTGATTGCCAATAAATTAAAATCATGAGATTATGGCAATAAAATTTCAATATAACAAGACATCGCTTCAACAACTGGAGAAACAGTTGAAGATACGCGTGCGTACCCTCCCTACCATCAAGAGTAAGGAGTCGGCACTGCGTCTCGAGGTGAAACGCTCGAAAGAAAAAGTCGAGGAGTTTGACGAAAAACTCGAGAATATCTTGCAACAGTCCGGCGATATCTTACGCTTATGGGGCGAGTTCAAACCCGACCTCATCAGCGTGGAAGATGTGAAATTCAGCACCAAGAAAATCGCAGGCGTCAACACTCCAGTATATGAAGGAGCGACATATAAAGTAAAGGAATTCAGCGTTTTCAATATGCCAGCATGGATATTGGACGGCATCGAATATATGAAGTCGTTAATAGACATCACATTGGAACGCGAATTCTGGGTTCGTAAAATGGAACTGCTCAGCAAGGCAAGAAAGAAAACCACTCAAAAGGTAAACCTCTACGAAAAGGTGCAGATACCTGGTTTCGAAAACGCCATCCGTAAAATCAAACGTGTTATGGAAGACGAAGAAAACCTCGCTAAAGCAGCTCAAAAGATAGTTAAAATGCGTCAAGAGAAGGAGGTAGAATCATGATTACACCTATGACAAAATTGACGATGTTAATTTATCATCGCGACTACAAACAATTTCTCAACGAACTCCGCGAACATGGCGTCGTTCACGTTCATGCCAAGAAACAAACTTTGCAAGACGAGAACATGAAAGCCAAGATGGCTGAGATGAAGCATATCTCTAATACCATTAAATTGTTAGAGAAAATCAATGGTCAACAGTCAACAGACAACGGACAACAGACTTTAACAACAGAATTTAGAAATGCTGAACTAATTTCTTTCATCGACAGCAAGTTCGCAGAGATTGATTCCATCCAGCAACAGATTGCTTCTTTGCAAAAAGACGACAGCGTGTATAATATCTGGGGCAACTTCCCTGAAGAGGACATCAAGAAAATCCAAGACAGAAATTGGGACTTGAGATTCTTCAGCGTGCCTCAAAACAAATATGATGAGAAGTGGGAACAAGAATTCAACGCCTTCGTGATTAACGAAATATCCGGTTTCAAATATTTCACCACTCTCACAGCAAAAGGCAAAGAAGTCAACATCGATGCTGAGAAATATCACTTCCCTTCAATGTCGAAGTCAGAGATAACAGCTCAGATTGATGAGTTGAAGGCAAAATTGGAAGAGATACGACAATATCTCAACGAAGTATCAGAAGACGCCATAGCTAAACTCAACGAATATAAAATATTTGTTCAGGATGATGCTGACTTCTATAAAGTAAGTGAAGCAGCCAACAAATTAGCCGATGACAAAATCATGTTGTTGGAAGGTTGGGTTCCTACTGAGATTGAGAAAGACACCATCTCATGGCTCAGCGAAAGAGAAATATATTTCGAAGCTACAGAGCCAGAGAAAAATGTCGACAACCCTCCTATCAAACTTAAGAACAGACGTTTCGCAAGATTATTCGAGATGATTGGCAATATGTATTCCATCCCTACTTATTGGGAATTGGACATGACACCATTCTTCGCTCCTTTCTTCGTGATGTTCTTCGGTTTCTGTATGGGCGACCTCGGTTACGGAGCATTGATTTGCCTCATAACATTAGCATTGATATTAAGCAAGAAACTTAAAGGCATGAACGACATCTTATGGCTCGGTTTCTTCCTAGGATTCGGCACCGTAATCATGGGAACTATCAGCGGCACCTTCTTCGGCGTGCCATTGTTAGACGTTGAAGGCATACCAGTCCTAGACAAACTCAAAACCATCATGTTCCAACCTGATGGCATCTATTCAGCATTCTATGTATCATTGATAATAGGTGTGTTCCAAATCTTGTTCGGCATGTGTCTCAAGATTATAAACATGACTAAGTTATATGGTTTCGGCGCGGCAGTATCGACCATAGGATGGGTCGTCATGCTCTTAGGCGGCATCGTCACATTCTTGATTGACGGCATCGGAATTCCATTCTATGCATGCCTCATCGTTGGCGCCGTGTTGGTATATCTACTCAACGGACCTATCAACTCGTTCGCAGCACCATTCAAGAACATCGGTTCTGGTTTATGGGACACATACAACATGGCTACTGGTCTCTTAGGCGACGTTCTTTCATACATCAGATTATTCGCCTTAGGTCTGTCAGGTTCAATCTTAGGATTGGTATTTAACGACCTAGCCATGAATATGAAACCAGACATCCCTGTAGTCGGAACAATAGTAATGCTCTTGATATTAGTTTTCGGTCACACAATGAACATCGCATTGTCAGCATTAAGTGCTTTCGTTCACCCAATGCGTCTGACATTCGTCGAGTTCTACAAAAACTCAGGATTCGTCGGTGGAGCAAAACAATATGAACCATTTAAGAAAAATTGAAAACTTAAAACTGAAATTTGAAAATTAGAAAATTAAATTAAAAATTAACAAATAAAAAAATTAACATTATGACAACAGCATTAATTTTAGCTTATGTAGGTATCGCTCTTATGATTGGTTTATGCGGTATCGGTAGTGCACTCGGCGTAACATACGGTGGTAACGCAACAGTAGGCGCAATGAAAAAGAATGACGAAGCTTTCGGTAACTATTTAGTATTAAGCGCTATGCCTGGTACACAAGGTTTGTACGGCTTCTTAGGATTCTTCTTGTTACAAGGTGTTTTGTCACCAGACATCGCTATGAACCAAGCTTTAGCAGTATTCAGCTGCGGTTTATTCCTCGGCGTTGTTGGTTTAGTATCAGCTATCCGTCAAGGTCAGCTTTGCGCTAACGGCATCACAGCTATCGGAAACGGTCACGATGTTTTCGGTAAGACTTTGATCTTAGCTGCTTTCCCAGAATTGTACGCTATCATCGCAGTTGCAGCAACATTCTTGATTTCATCTGCTATATAATAAGACTACAAGTCTACAAGACAACAAGACAACAAGTAGAGGCGTCATGGGAATATGGCGCCTCAATTTTTTATCCTAATCACGAAAGAAAAATCCACGAAACCACACGAATCTTCACGAAATCGTTTTTTCGGTAAAAAACCACATTACTACATCACCCCAACAACTTGTTGTCTTGTTGACTTGTTGTCTTGTAGTCTTTTTCTTTGGGCGTTCCGGCTCTGCCGTCGGGCTTTCCGCTATATCTTTTTCCGCTTCGCTTCAAAAGGATGCCGCTCCAATCCCTAACGCAGGACGAACTTTCGAACCTTAGAACTTTAGAATTTTAAAAAAGTAGAGACGTCACCCCGTGGCGTCTTGAAAAATAAACAGAGACGCCATTGGTGTGACGTCTCTACATTCCATTCACATTGGGAGACGCCACAGGGGTGACGTCTCTACATTCCATTCACATTGGGAGACGCCACAGGGGTGACGTCTCTACATTCCATTCACATCGGGAGACGCCACAGGGGTGACGTCTCTACATTCCATTCACATTGGGAGACGCCACAGGGGTGACGTCTCTACATTCCATTCACATCGGGAGACGCCACAGGGGTGACGTCTCTACAGGGTTATTCTGTGATAAAAAATTAACTTTTTTATTCCTGAATTACATTGTATCTTTGCATTAACTAAAAACCATGCTTTATGTCAAATGATCTTTTTAAAAACAAGTACAGAATTCCTTCTGCACGCGCCGATTGGCACAGATACAACATCGGTTGGTACTACATCACAATATGTACCGACAAACGGGTGCATTATTTTGGAGAGATAACAAATAAGCAAATGCATTTATCTCAAATAGGAAAATTCACAGATTCATTTTTGAATGAATTACATCTAATATATAATGACGCTGCAGTCTTGTCATACGTAGTAATGCCGAATCATATTCACATGATTATTGCCGTTGAGAAAACTTCTCCCCACAAAAGTGACAAAAAAATCAATGAGGATATTAATGAAGAAATGCAATATATCGCCAATCAATGTGGCAGGATGTCGCACATTATATCAAGATTTAAATCATTCATAACGAAATATGCCAAGGATAACGACATCCCTTTTAAATGGCAGACTCGTTTCTACGACAGAATCATAAGAGATTATGCAGATTATATTGTCACAGAACATTATATCAATAACAATATCTCAAAATGGAAAGACGATGATTTCTGACTACCATCATCCTTGTAGAGACGTCACCCCGTGGCGTCTTGAAAATATTATGAATAGTACAAATTGTTATTTTAAAGAATCTTCTTCGTAAGACCATCTCACCCCGTGGCGTCTTGAATAATAAACAGAGACGCCACAGGGGTGACGTCTCTACATTCCATTCACATCGGGAGACGCCACAGGGGTGACGTCTCTACAGGGTTATTCTGTGATAAAAAATTAACTTTTTTATTCCAAAATTCTAAAGTTCTAAGATTCTTAAATTCTAAAAACCTCTCCCGGTTCTGGTATCACGATATCTTTGAATCCTGCTTTCTTCAGCACCTCGCTATATGGAACCTGCGCCTTATAGTCGCCGTGTACGATGAATACCTTCTTGACCTTCTCTGGATTCTGGCATCTGAGATATTCTTCCATCTCTTTATAGTCGGCATGACCGCTGAAGGCATCGATGCTGAATATTTCAGCTTTCACAGCATGAGGCATGCCAAAGATAGAAATCTCCTTCTCTCCGTTCAAGATACGAGCTCCTAATGTCGTCGGTGCGCAATATCCAATGGCGAGGATTGAGTTCTTCGGGTTGTCGATGTTGTTGGCAATATGATGCTTCACTCTGCCTGCCTCCATCATGCCAGAGGCAGAGATGATGATACAAGCCTCTTCTCTCCTATTCAAGGCCTTCGAATGATTTACATTAGTGATATATTTCAACGTTCCGAAACCGAATGGGTCTTCATCATATTCCAGCACTTCTGCCACATCTTTGTTAAACAGGTCGAGATGCAGACGGAAAATGTTGGTAGCGTTGACAGCCAAAGGGCTATCGACATATACCGGGATGAATGGAAGTTTCTTCTCGTTATAGAAATTGTTAAGTATATATACAATCTCCTGTGTCCTGCCGATAGCAAACGACGGTATAATAAGCTTGCCTTTCTTCTCCACGCATGTATGCTTAATAATTCTTAACAGCTCTTCTTCCGAAAGCTGCTTGTTCTGATGTAGTCTGTCGCCATACGTACTCTCTACGATGAGATAGTCGCACTGAGGGAAGGCGTCGGGAGCACGAAGAAGATAGTTGTTATTACGTCCTATATCGCCAGTGTAACCGATACGTGTCACCTCACCGAACTCGTCAATCTCTATAGTGGCTGCTGCACTGCCAAGAAGGTGTCCTGTATTAGTGAACTTCACCTTTATATTATTGTCGATATGGAACTGACGGTTGAGAGGAACACTGATGAAGAGGTCCAGACATTCGCGTGCCTCTTTCTCTGTATAAATAGGATCGACAGGTTTCAATCCCTGACGTGCTCTCTTCTTGTTAAACCATATCGTATCGTTTTCCTGAATGAAACCGCTGTCAGGCAACATGATTGAACATAGATTACGTGTAGCGGCGGTACATATCACAGAACCGCGGAAACCTCTCTTATAGAAATATGGTATCAATCCAGAATGGTCAACATGGGCGTGTGTCAAGATGATATGGTCAATCTCGGCAGGGTCAACCATAGTGTTTCTGTTTAAAGAATCCGTTTCAAGGCCCTTGCCCTGAAACATGCCACAATCGAGGAGTATCTTCTTTCCATGACGTGTGGTGATGAGGTGTTTGCTACCTGTCACCTCTCTTGCTGCTCCGATAAATTTAATTTCCATATCATTAAAATTTAAAAGGCATCCACATAAAATGCAGATGCCTTAGTTATTACTTAATAATGTTAATTTGTCTTGTCATCATTCCTGACTCAGTCTCGATATTCAAGATATAAAGTCCTGAGTTCAATTCGCTGAGGTCGAGAGTTGTTTCGTCAGTATCGACATCTTGTCTCATAACGACCTGTCCTGTCATATTAACGACTGTCAACGATTTCATTTGTTCAGCCTTGACATTGACTTTATCTTTCAATGGGTTTGGATAAACCGCAACCTTATCTGAATTATTTTCATTTATTGAAGTGATATCAACCATAACGAAGTCGTCTGTTGAATCAGCAGCGAGTCCATATTCCGATTCGCAGTCTTCATCAGCGTAATATGCCGTTACCTTATAATATGCTGTTCCAACTTTGTTATTCATATCTGAATATTGGAAGTGGTTCATACTTGGAACATCGACCAAATTTCCAATGAACTCATAGTTGACATTATCTTTGCTTCTATATACTTTATATTCTGTAAGCGACAAGCTTGTCTCCATTCTGTCCCATTCAATCACTGCGCCGAACTCGCCGTCATACCAGTAATATTCTGCTGTGATATTTGTTGGAGGGACACATTCATTTATCTCTACACATGCTTCGTTTGAAGGATTTGACACAAGAGCTGACTTGACAGACTTCACTGTATAACAATGGTTGCCGTCTGGAACATTTTCATCAATGAATGTTGTCGATTCAAAATATGAAGAAAGCACCACATCGCCACGTAATATTCTGTAATATTCAGCTGTCTCAACAGCATCCCATTCCAATGTCACGACATTACCTTCTGCTGTTGCAGTGAGATTTTCAGGATGTGAGAGAACTTCAACAGTCACGGTTGCTGTTGCTGTTTGAGATGCGCATGTAACAGTTACTGTAAATGTTGTTGTCTCGTTCAAAGTTGCATGTGTTGTACTTGCGCTAGCGTCATCCAAAAACTCAGCAGGTTCCCAGCTGTATATTATATTATCATTATATGAATCTGTTGCTGTTGCTATGAGCGTTGCCGTCTCACCTTCAACGATGAATCCAGGATTAGCGTATGCTGTCACTTTAAGTATCTTGACATTGATACTTACTGTTTCGCTCTTTGGTGATTCAATGCCTTGATATACTGATGTAACAGAATAGCTGTATAAGTTCTGGCTTAAGTCATTGTCGGTATATGTTGTCGCTGACAAACCAGAAGCGATTTTAGTGTTGCCACGATATACGTTATAAGTAGCTCCAGTCACTGTTGGTGTCCATGTCAAAGTAACGTCGGTGTCATTAACAGTAGCATTGACATCTGTTGGAGGTGTCACCACTGTGACTGTCACAGAAGCTGTTGCTGTTGCATTGCCGTCATTAACGGTACAAGTATAAGTTGTTGTAGCAGATGGTGTAGCTACTGGACTTTGAACGTTGGCATTATTCAAGCCTGTTGCTGGTGTCCATGAATATGTGTAATTATATGAACCTCCGAAAGCGTCTGCATTCAAAGTTGAGCTCTCTCCTGCTCCGATTATATCAGGTGTTGCTGTTACACCAACCTCAAGAGTTTCGTTAGCATTTTCAACGATATTGATTGTTGTCTGATATGTTACCTTGTTATATCCGAACACTGTCAATGTTGCTTCTCCGAGTTCCATCGGTGCTTCATATTGAATCTTTGCCAAACCATTAACGAAGGTAGCAGTACCCATTATCTCACCGTTTCTTGTCAATGTTGCAAGAGCGTCTGATGCGTTAGTAGCATTGACTCTGAATTGTGTCGATTGCTTTGACATTTCTGAGTTGTGAGTTACACCCATATTGGCAGGGACAGCATTACGCAATGTAAGAGTTGGGTCGCCGAAGAGAATCCATGTGTTATAAGTAGCCTTATATGCGTCGTTGTTAGAACCCAAATCCAAAATCTTCATATTGCCATTAAGACATACGCCACCAGCAGTACGTTTGATATTATTTGTTTTTGATTCTACTAAAATATCAATCATCTCATCCTGTCCATACATTGGTGGTATCCATGGCTGTGATATCCATGAGAACATACCGCCGATAGCACCGGTAGGCTCGCCAGTAGTGTTGTTTGTCGCACGCATCCATGCCTCAGCGAAACAAGGCTGATAATATGTATATTCACCATTGTTACATGCCACTGAGATAATGAATGGCAATTTATTGTCGTTAGTCAAAGCGTTGACATGTGAGTTGCTGTAATTGTAAACACCCCATCCTGTTGGATAGCCGTGGTTGCAATAATTGATTAAGCTTACGCCTGCGTTGATATGATCGCTTATTATTGCAGCAGAAGAGGTAACACCCGACACATTAGAATAATCGCGGTGAACTGAAGTAAAATTATAATCCAACAAGTCCTCTCTAATATTATCAATATGCTGATAATCATCTTCGCCATTATGACCAGTTTTGCCTTCTCTATGAGATACGCCTTGTCCCACTGTGAGCCAAGTGTCGTTGGCGTTTATGTCTCTTTCATAATGAATGACTTTTTCGACATGAGTATTTACGTCAGCGACAGACTCTACTGAGAAACGTCCTATGATAAGTTCGTTGTATGAATCGTTACCCTCAATCTGACCGAACCACCAGTCAGAATATCCAGAATAGTCTTCGTAATAATTACCTGCCTGGAGATACTTACCGAGAAGGTGTGCGTAGTCACCAACGATGATAACGTGTGTGAGATTAGGGTTGTTATTATATTGTGTTGTGATATATGACTTGACAGGGTCTGCTGAGTTGCCAGTCTCATCCATGCTTACAATAGTAGTCTTACGTCCGATAGAGTTCTTCCAATCCACGAAAGGCTGCATCGCATCGATGAAGTCGCTGTAGCAAATAATAAGCAAATCGCCTTCTTCTTCAACAACGGTATATTTTGCTCCGGCTTCGTCATAATTGATGAAACGACTTGAATATATGTTCTTGAATTCAGAATCCATCTTGATAGTGCTAGAACGTCTGTTCAAAACGTTTTTTGCTTCACCTTCTGTTTCAAATACTTCAATCTTCATCTTGTTATAAACTCTTAATACTTTGCTTACTGGGTTATAAGCGAAAGGAGTCACTATAACATTTTGTCCGCGGAAGTCGCGAAGGATGTAAGGGTCGTTGAGTTTCACTTGTGATGCTGGGAAGAACGCATCATTTTGATAGACGTCGCCGTATGTGTAAGGTACGTCTTCAGGATTAACAGAACGAGAGAAGTCGCCTCTGAAAGGTGCAATCTCAACATTAGGATATTCAACATAACTAACGTCGAGGATGCGAACATCCATGTTAGAATAGTCATTAATAATTAAAGGTAATGACAAAGAAATGAGATTAGGCTGACCTGCTTCCACAAGTGTCGCCATGTCATCGTTAGATAATTCCACAGATGTACCTCTTGAGGTCATGACTTCATTGGTATAAAAACCGTTGAGCACGAGGTCAACGACAACAGATTTATCTGTCGATTTCAAAAGCGTTGTCGTATAGCTTTCATTAGTTTTGGAATTGAGAGAATGCCACTCCTGGGCAATTGCAGTCTGCAATAGAAATAGTCCGATAATTGTTAAAAATACTTTTCTCATGTTTTGATATTTTTTTTTGCAAATATAAAAAAAAGAGTGACATTTCATATTGTCACTCTTTCTCTATTTATAGAAAAATCATTTTTTATCATTTACGTTTGTTTCCGAATGTAAACACCAATCCCATTCTGAAATTTGTAGCTTCATAGGAGGTGAACATTTCCATCTTGGAAGCATTAAGTTTCGACACAATCATAATATTGTCAGTAACCGCATAAATATTGAGAGGTCCGAGATTGATGCCTATACCAGCGCCTATACTATTGCCTGAATATTTTGACATTGTATAACTTGCTGTAAAGTTCAAAAATCTCCAGAATGAGCCGCTATATGCGAGTGTCAATGATGGGCGGAATTGTTCTTTTATGTAATACAACTGGCTGATAGCCGTAAATCTAGCAAGCGGACAAAATTCATAATAACCTTGAAGCATGATTCTAGTCTTCAATGACGTATTGTACACATTACCGCCATATATTGAGTCATTATCCCAAACATCTTCAATCAAATCTTCATACAAGTCGGTGAATTCTAAATTCATATCTAGCAGATTGCTGAATTCGTCTATCAGAGCTTCATTAACAACGACATTATCTTTGTGGTTGTGTTTTACTTTCGCATCTTTCCATTTAATATAACCGAGGTCATAAACACCAGCAGCCACACCGAAATGTTCGTTGAAAGTATAAGAAGCACCGAAGTCGATGCCAAAACCTATATTTTCTTTAAAATCGACAACCTCATTCAAAACAAGTGGAGCATTGCTATCGAAATAAGTAGTGAATTCACTAAGACGAAGCAAATCGTTCATATTTAACATTGTTGAAGCCTCAATGTTTATGTTGACATCTGCTGTCATTTCATAAGTATTTTCATCGGTGTAAATTTTTGTTCCGTCATCATTGACAGAGAGGTTTGCTATACCTAACAAAAGCTTTGGTCTTATACCTACCGACAGCTTATCATTAATTTTATATTGGAAGCCCAATGCCACTTCTGAATAAAAATTCACATCTGCGCCAATGCTGAAGTCGGCTGGATTATCATGTCCCAAATAATTACCATTGCCATTGATGAAGAATCCCAAGAAATCTTTTGAGTAATGGAACTCTCCATTATACTTCATGCGCCAATCTAAATCGATGAAAAGTTTACCGATTCTACCTCCGATACGGAATATATCCATAGAGAAGTTGCTATTGATGAAATTGTCGTGTTCTTCAAGGCTATTGATGAATTTGTTGGCATCAAAATAAGAAACGCCATCAACAACACTATACAAGTTGTCGTATCTGATGCTAGAGTTAAACACCGATAATCCTATATTTGACACACCTACACCAACAACGAAATTAGACTCTACAGGGATTGCTGGATTATAGAAATTGTTGTATGAAAAATGTGGCAACAATGTCAATGAAATACCATCGTTTTGTGCTTTAGATGTGCTTGCCATCAACACCAGCATCATTATTATAAATAATCTGTATATCTTTTTCATATCATTTCATTTAATTGTTAATATCTTCCATGTTAATCTCTGTGGTCTTTGTCTTCATACCTATTTTCAGATTGAAGAAATCACTTGCTTTTATTACCACATTATTGCCGTGAGATGACAGAGCTATATTCAAAATCAAGTTGTCGGCACATTGAATATTATGCAACTTATCATCAGCTGCAGTGATGACGATGACATCTTCCACAAGTGTTCCATCAAAATTGCCATGAATCATTGATGTTCCGTCAAACAAAGAGTCGATAACGATTCCGTTTTCGAGCATATACATCTGAGGTTTTATCTGAATAGGGATGGCATTTTCAAACACGAACTTAAACTCAATCTCATCGAAGAAGTTATCCACTTCAATTGACTCCGAATCATCAAGGCCGCCTTCTGCATCTGAATTTGAATTAAGTGAAAGATTGAAAGGAATGGTGTCGATAAATCTAAGGTTATCTATATTGAATTCCAATGGAAGCGCGAGGTCGGCGATGATATCGATATGAGAATCTTCATTAATCATATCTGCTGCCACTTCATCACAACCAACAACGATATTACCATTGAAAGTGATTCTTTTATAATCTTCCAAAATATTTATCTCGTCAATAATTTCATCGTCGAGATATGTAATAGAGTCATAGCTTTCTCCTGTAGGCAACAACGCCAACTCAACATCATTCCATTCTTTTATCAATGAAGTATAGTCGCCCGATGCATCTGTGAGGTATAATGAATCAATGAAACCGTCAGCTTCAAAACCGAATGTATTAATATATTTTATACTGAATTCTGGTGTTGCTATTTTCAAATCGCCATATAAATTAGGGAAAGCTATATTGAGTTCATGACTGCCAACAAAATCAATTCTGCTATCGTGTATCGCACCATCTATTGATTTGAATTTGATATCAGACACGCTGCCGACCAATGAGATGTTATATGAGCCGCCAATGCCTTGGTCTGATATAGTAGCTGCCAATAATGCAGAGAAATATATGTTGCCATCAACAGGTTCCATCTTGCAGTTTGCAAGATCTATATCAATGACATGCATGCTATTTCCATTAAAATCAATATCCAACTCAAGGCTGCTGTTGTCTGCCAATTTGATATTATTTGTGGTTAACTTAATGTTATCTATCAAATCAAAATTTGTAGATAATTCAAAATACAATCTACCGCTTTTCAACTCCACTTTGTTAATCTCATATCCTTCATACTCAAAAGGTATAGAAAAGAGATTTTCAAAAGGCAATTCTACAGGCACAGGCACCGGTGAAGGTGGAACGGTTGGCACTTCAAAACTAGTGCCCGTCTCGAAATTCACATCTTGAATGCCACTCAGAATATCAGATGCCACAACAGCATTGTTAACAGAATCTGCAAAATACGCATAGATGCGTCCATCTTCCGAAACTCTTATATACTGCGATGCAGTCTCTCCCATTCCATCTATCAAATCACCAACTCTAACGGTGTCGGAGAACAACGACAAAGCAATCTGATTGTCAACTTTTATTCTCTTAACATCCTGATTACATGAAAAGAACAGACATAAGACCAGAGCTACGCTCATAGTTCTTAATAACATAAACCTTTTTTTCATAATTTAATATTTTATATCATTTCTATTCTCTATAACTTAGCAAATGTAAATTATTTTCAAAAAACAATCAAGTTATCTGACAATAATTTTCTCTACAAGCACTTTGTCAACTGTTCTTATTTCAACGAAATACACTCCGTATGAAAGTCCAGTCATGTCTATTTGTGAATTTATATTATAAAGTTTCTTGACGACTTGACCTTGATAATTATATACAACAGCATCGAAATTATTATCAATATTGACATAAAGTATTCCTGATGTAGGATTTGGATATAACTCAACTGTCTCATATTCAATTTCGACGACATCTACTAAACCACCGACTTCCACTGTCTTGAAAGCAGGCATTGAATAAACATCGCCTTTTCTTGAGACAACATTATAAGTATATACTCCGTTTTCCAATGTCTCTGAGAAACTTGCTTCAGTAACTGTTGCTACTTCTACACCATCACGCTTGATAATATATTCGTCAGCGCCATTGCCGCTCCATGAAAGAGTTACGTTTTTATCTTGAACTTCTGCCTTAAGATTTTCAACTGCTGCAGATGATGAGACGATATTTCCGGAAGGAAGTTCTATTTTGTCGATATATACGCAATCGGAACCGAAACTGTCTGAATTGTCTTTAACATATCTCCATTCCAATGTGTGTGTTCCTTGTGGAATTGTATATGAGAATTGCTCCCAATCTACGACTGTGCTGTTGCCGCCTCTCCACACTTCATATTCTTCGCCATCGACAAGGAAATACAATTTGTCGTAATAGTCGCAGTGTAATTTTCTGTAGAAGCTTACAACATCTTGGTAAGGGAATTCAACAACCATCTTCATTATTGATTTTTGTCCGTCGTTGATGTCGCCCGACATTGCGCAATATGAACCTTCGTAAGCATCATTGCAAATAACCCAATCAGCATCGCCATCAAACTGCCATGGTTTGTTATTGAAATTACCTGACTCAAAATCTTCTTCTGCAGTACCTATTGTTATAAAGCAGTTTGATGTCTCTACATAATGTCCTGAAGATACTGAGAAATAGACTTCATATATTGCGCCATTGACTGCTGATGATGAGATATTGAAATCTGATGTTATAGTAACTATCTGACCTACTTCAATCTTTTCTGTTTCAATTGTCTGCATATCAAAGACGATATCTGATGATGCGCTGAACATTTCTGTCATGACATTATAAACATCGCTGTTACCACTATTTGCTATTTCTATCTTCAATTTTGCGTCATCGCCTGGAGCCAATAATGCGTCGCTTTCAATCTCAAAGTTCTTAATTTCAATAACAGGAGCGTTGGCATTGATATAGAAATAACTTGTCCATGTGTTTGAAGCGTCAGAACATTTCACCATAAATTCCATATCTGTCTGGTCTGGAACATTGTTAGCGACAAACAACTGGATTACATTCTCTATAGATGCTGATTCTGATGCTTGCAATGAAGAGATTGTTGCATTGCTGTTCAACATCACTGCATATCCCGACTTGGAGATAACTTCAACATTGATATTGCTTGCTGATTCATTGCCAATATTCTTAAGATTTAAAGTTACATCTATTGTCTCGCCATAATCAGCTTGTCCGTCATTTTGGTTTAAGTCGATTGTCTCACAAACCACGTAAGCGCCGTCCATTTCCAAGACATCTATTTCTTTCACTTCAGTGACCTTGTTATATCCTATCACGACCAATTTTGCTTTATCGTAATTGTTTGTCAATGCTGGGAAATTAAGTTTTGCCGAGCCGTTCTCAACCTTAGATGTAGCTATCACTTCGCCGTTTACAGACAATGTAGCTATTGCGTTTTCAGCATTTGCTTGAACTGTCATCTGTGTCATTCCGACGTATAAAGTATTGTCGCATACCACATTCATTTTTTCAGGGGACTTTGTTCTAAGCATAAGAGAAGGGTCGCCGAAGAGAATCCATGTGTTATGAGTGTCGCCATTGTCTTCAGGGCACATATCGAGGATATACATATTACCATTTAAAGATGCGCCTCCGAGAGTGTGTTTGTAACCGCTGTGCCATTCTGTCAAGATTCTAACCATCTCATCTTGTCCGTACATTGGAGGAATCCAAGGTTGGGAAATCCATGAGAACATACCGCCGACAGCACCTGTAGGAGCACCTGTTGTCTCATTCATAGAACGCAGCCATGACTCGCCGAAACATTCGTAAGTATCAAATTGTCCGTTGTAACATGCCGATGACCAGATGAAAGGAAGCATATTATCGTTAGTCAAGTTGTTAACATCATCTGTATTAAAGCCTGCTATGACCCAACTTGTCTGTGTTCCGTGGTTGCAATAGTTGGTGATACCGACGCCATCGTTGATAACAAAAGAAATGTCAGAAGCATTTGCTGCATAACCATCAACACCATCATATATCTTATTGATATTGGTGTAAGTATAACTCATGAGAGTGTCGCGGATGAAGTCGATGTGTTGGTAATCTCTTTCGCCGAAGTGACCGTTACCTTCTGTAGAACCGATACCAAGACCTTTTGAGAGCCATGTGGCATTCTCGTTAATATCGCGTTCATAATAAATTATCTTGTCAACTTGGTTTGCCGCATCAGTAGCGCTTGCTACAGAAAGACGTCCGATGAACACTTCTTCATAATAGTCGTTGCCTTCCAACATACCATAATAGTTGTCGGATCTCGCACTCATAAGGCCTTCTGAAACTGTTACCGGATAAGGAGGAAGGTTGTTGTATTCACCTACCAAAAGCACTGAAGTGAGATTTGGATGGCTTGAGTAATAATTTGAAATATAACTCTTCAAACCATCAAGAGTTCCTGTCTCTGATACAGGTTTCATCACTGTTGGACGTCCGGAGATATTTTTCCAAGTGACGAGTGGTTGCAAAGCATCCATATATTCATCGATGCAGATGACGAGCATTTCGCCTTCGTCTTCGATGAAGTCATATTTCGCTGATGTGTTTTCGAAGTTGATGAAACGTTCTTGATAAGAAGCGATCATTTCGCTATTGGCGATGATGCTGTTGTCGCGGCGATTCATCTTTTGGTTGACGCCATTGTCGCTCACCTTTTTCACTGCGATGCGCAATTCATTATAGACGCGCAAAGTCTTTGTGACAGGATTATAAGCATAAGGATAAACCATGAGGTTCTGTGCGCGGAAGTCGCGTATAATATAAGGTGTCTCTAAAGAAGCCTGACATGCTGGATAAAAAGCGTCTTGTTGATACATCTCGCCATAAACGTATTCAACATCATCAGGATTGATTTGGCGGCTGAAGTTACCTTTTGAAGGAGCCACCTCAACGTTTTCGTAATCGGTGTAGTTTGACTTCACTACAGAGACAGCCATCTCAGCTTTATCGTCGATTATTAAAGAGATTGGAAACATCGGGATGTCAGGAGCGCCTTTTACAAGCATCGACGCCATATCATCCGCATTGATGATTACTTGTCTTCCATTTGGAGTTTCCACTTCTTCCATAGAGAAATCACCGACTTTGACATCGACCACGATTTCACTTTCTGAAGATTTTACCAATGATTTTTGAACTTTTGTTTGGGAGAATCCCATCACTGATGTCAAAAAGAACATCATTAAGAATAAAGATAATTTTTTCATTTTAAAAAAATTAAAATCCTCTGCTAAAGGATTGATTTTGTTGATAAGGAATTTTTAAATTTTAAGGTGCAAAGATACAATTATTATTCAATATTATTATTGGTATTAATCAAAAAAAAGAGGCAGCCATTTTGAAATAGCTGCCTCCTTATCTTTAGACTTTAGACCTTAGTCGTCTGTCATTATTTTACGATTA
This sequence comes from Bacteroidales bacterium, assembly GCA_045639025.1. Lineage (GTDB taxonomy): Bacteria > Bacteroidota > Bacteroidia > Bacteroidales > F082 > Limimorpha. Next base: position 13,555 of record JAZUCH010000064.1, on the reverse strand, counting down.
CTTTTTCAACTGAAACGTTATCGTTTGTTCTGATTTCAACGAAGTAAACACCTGAAGCAAGGCCTGACATATCAATTTGTCCATTGTTTACAGTGTTTCTCATAACAACTTGACCTTGGTAGTTGTAAACTGTAGCATTGAAGCTACCGTCGATTTGAACATTCAAAACGCCTGAAGTTGGGTTAGGATAAACAGATACTTTTGCTGTTTCAACTTCAACGATATCAACTGTACCAACGATTGCTACTGCGAAAGCTGGCATTGAATATTTGTTGCCGTTTCTTGCTACAACATTGTAAGTATAAACACCGTTAGCTAAAGTTTCTGTATATGATGTACCTTCTTGTGCTGCGATTTCAACGCCGTCACGTCTGATGATATATTCGTCAGCACCTGACAATGCGTCCCATGTCAATGTTACGTTTTGACCTTCAACTTCTGTTTCAAGATTTTGAACAGCGTCGAGGACGTTAACGCTTTTTACTGGAGGGAATGAGATATAGTCAATCCAGCAGCAGTCACTGCCACCACTCATTGAATAGTCTTTAGCAAATCTCCATTCAAGAATGTGTGTTCCTTGTGAGACTTCGAATGAAGATTTTGACCAATCACTAATACCTGACCATTCACCAACAGCAACATTGTCGATAAAGAATGTGAATACGTCATAATCTTCTTCTGTAGATACTTTCTTATAGAAGCTCAACTCACCAGCTGAGAGGACTTCAACTTGTAATTTCAAGCTTGTTGATGAACTTTCTCCGATAGCACCTGATCTTGCGCTGTATGTGCCTTCATAAGACTCATTAGAATCTATTTGCCAGTTAATGCTGCTTGGCAATGTCCAATCGTAAGCTGTGAAGTCGCCTGTTTCAAAGTCTTCAAAGATGTTTCCAACATCGAATGTATATTTTGAACTGAATACGTTGTAGTCGGCTGATACAGCATAAGCTATTTCGTAAACTGAACCATTTTCAACGTTTTCAGCAACTGTCACCTGTGTTGATACCATGAAGTTTTCGCCTGCTGCTACTTCTTCTGTTTCCATTACATTTTCAGAGAATGTGATATCTGGAGCATTTCCCCAAACTTCTGTAAGGATATCGTATGCAGTGCTATTACCAATATTGTTGAATATGAATGTTAATGTTGCTGTTTCTCCTGGAAGGATGCTTGTATCGTCACATTCAACCTTAACGATGTCAAATACAGGAGCGTATGCTGTAGCTTTGAATGATGATGACCATGTGTCTGTTCCGTCTGAACATTCTACAACGAAATCAATCTTTGTTCCATTAGGGATGCTTGGAGCGACATAGAAACTGAATGCTTTTTCGAGAGAAGCAACAGCGTTGCCATCTATTGTAGCGATTGTTTCTGTATCATCATTAAATGTAACATATTCTGATTCTGTTGAAACTTTTACTGTTACATTGTTTGCTGGGTCTGTACCAACGTTCTTAAGATCCAAGCTGAGTTCTATTGTTTCGTTATAATCAATTTGACCGTCTTCTTGGTTGATTTCGTATGAATCGAAGATTACGAATGCGCCACCTGCTGGGATAACATCAATGTCGATAACTTCAGTAACTTTATTGTAACCCATAACAACGAGTTGAAGTTTACCTACAGTTGTCAATTGTGGGAATTCGAGAGTTGCTTCACCATCAACGATATGTGATGTAGCTAAGATTTGATTGTCTTTTGACAATGTTGCGATAGCATATTCAGCATCAGCTTGAACCTTAATTTCTGTCATACCTACAACGAGTGTTGTAGGAACGTTAACGCCCATTGACTGAGGAGTTGCTGTTCTAATCATCATTGATGGGTCACCGAAGAGAATCCATGAGTTATGAGTGTCGCCGTAATCGCCTGGGTTCATATCGAGAACATATTGGTTACCGTTGACAGAAGCACCACCGAGAGTGTGTTTGTAGCCAGGACGCCATTCTGTCAAGATAGCATTCATTTCATCTTGACCGTACATTGGAGGCAACCATGGTTGTGAAATCCATGAGAACATACCGCCGATAGCACCTGTTGGTTGGTTTGTAGCTGGGTTCTTAGCACGCATCCATGCTTCACCGAAACATTCGTCGTATGAGAATTCACCGTTGTTACATGCTACTGACCAGATGAATGGCAACATATTGTCGTTTGTCAATTGATGTATGTGAACATTGCTGAAGTCACAAACGCCCCAACTGTCTGGAGAACCGTGGTTACAGTAGTTTGTTATACCTGCACCTTTATTGAAGTCAGCCTGCATATTAGCAGCTGTTGGGTTGTTAACGTATGCATAGTGTTGTGACATTTCTGTATATGTATAATGTAAGAGGGTGTCGCGGATATAATTCATGTGAACATAGTCAGGTTCGCCATAGTGGCCTGAGCCTTCGTTAGCAGCGATACCTACAGCTCTTGTAATCCATGTTGCTGTTTCGTCGATGTCGCGTTCGTAGTAAACGATTTTTCCTACTTGATGTTGAGCGTCTTCAACAGAGTTCACTGAAAGACGTCCAACGAAAATTTCTTCATAATAGTCATCACCGTCCAACATACCGTAAAAGTTATCTGATCTACCACCGTAAGTAACAGTGTAACCTGGCATTGCTGGGAGATTACTATGTTCACCTACCAAGAGCAAGTATGCGAAGTTAGGATTTTCGTTGTAATAATTTTGTACGTAAGCCTTGAGTGACTCTAAAGTACCTGTTTCAGAAACGCCAACCATTGTTGTTGGACGGCCTGAGATGTTTTTCCAGTCAACGAACTCTTGGAGAGCGTCCATATATTCGTCAACGCAAACTACGAGCATTTCACCTTCGTCAACTATGAAGTCATATTTTGCTGATGTTTTTTCGAAGTTGATGAAACGACGTTCGTATGAATTTTTTCTTTCTGAATCTAAAGTGATGTTTTTGCTTGTGCGATTAACTTTTTGATTTTCGCCATTGTCGCTAACTTTCTTAACAGCGAAGCGTAATTCTGTATAAACGCGCAATGTCTTTGTTACAGGGTTGTAAGCGTATGGGTAAACCATAAGGTTTTGACCGCGGAAGTCGCGTAATACGTAAGGAGCGTCTAATACAGCTTGAGTTGCTGGATAGAAAGCATCTTGTTGATACATATCGCCGTAAACGTATTCTACGTCAGCAGGATTGATTTGACGGCTGAAGTTACCTTTTGAAGGAGCTACTTCGATGTTTTCGAAATCAACATAATTTGATTTAACAACAGAAACTTCCATTTCTGCTCTGTCGCCGATAATCATTGAGATTGGATACATTGGGAGAGATGGAGCGCCTTTGGTAAGCATTGCTGCCATGTCTTCACCGCTGATGACCATTTGTTCACCTTGTGGAGTCTTGACTGTTTCTGCGAAGAAACCGCCAACTTTAACATCGACAATAATTTCATCTTCTGATGATGAAACTAATGTCTCTTGAATTTTAACAGGTGTATTTTTGCCTACACCATACCATTTTTGTGAGAATCCTGTTACAGATGCAAACAAAAACAAAGCTAATAATAAATAGACTTTTTTCATTTGATGTGATTTTAATTTACAATATTAGGGCAAGACACGTATGTCTCACCCTAACACTTTCATTTATTGGATTAATAATTTATTGATTGCTGTTTCACCATCGGCGACTACTTTCAAGAAGTAAACACCTTTATTAATATTAGCGACATCGATTTGATGTTCACCTGTTGCTGAACCGCTGACAACGACTTGACCTAAGTTGTTTATCAATTGATATTCGTATGCTGCTGCATTTGAATTGATCTTTACGAAGTCTTTTGCTGGATTTGGATAGATAGCGAACATCACTTCGTTTTCTACGATTGACTCACCTACAATAGCAACTACTGATGCTGGCAATGATTCGCCTTCTTCATAAACTGCTACTACGCTATATGTATATGTACCGTTAGCAACTTCTGAATCTACGTATGTTGTTTCTTCTGTTTCAGCAATTTGAACACCGTTACGTAATACTACATAATTTTCGAAGCCACGTGGAGCATCCCATGTCAATGTAACTTGGTTCATATTGACTTCAGCGCTGAGGTTTTGAACTGGGTTCAATTCTACGACTTCGCCAGCACCGCATTCTACGTCAAATTCAACATTCAATCCGTAGTTAGGTTCGCCATTTGAGTCATAGATTAATGTACCGTCAGCATATTGAATCTTGTATGAACATTCATAGTTCCAATAGTCGTTGCCGTTGAAGTAAACTTTTACGTGAACACCTGAACCTATTGTCAATACGTGAGTATATGAATAACCGCCACCCATTACTATTTCTTCGTCTGGTGTACCATCATCGAATGTTACTGTGAGTGATGATTCGCCCCAACCGTCACCGTAGCTATCGCTCAAAATAAATTGTACTTCACAAGCATTTCTGATAACGCCTGTACCTTCTGCTGTAACATCATTGTCAGCTGTCAAAGCGAAGTTGATTTGATGTGCTTCTGTAGCAGGTGATGAAGCATCAATTGTAACGTCAAATGTTGCTATACCCATACCGTCAACATCAATTGTACCGATTGTGAATTCTGTTTCTGCGAATGTAATGTATTGACTTGTTGATGATGCTGCAACTTTTACGTTTTCAGCTTTGAATGAACCTTTGTTTTCGAATTTAGCTGCTACTGTATATGTTTCACCTGGGACATAACCGCCTGCGCACATGAATTCACTGAATTGAATTTCTGGAGCAACGACTTTCATTGTCATTTGACCTTCCCATGATTCATTGCCAACTGTAATAACGTAGTTGACTTTGAACATTGTACCGTCTTCTATTGCTTCTGTAACTTTCAATGCAAATGCATTATCCAATGCTGTTTCTGCATCTGGAGCAAGAGTGTTGACTGTTGCTGTTGCATCTGTTATTGTTACGAAATCTTCGTCACAGCTTATTGTCATTGTTGCTGATGCTGTTGAAGTTTCAGTACCAACATTCTTAACTACTACAGAAACGTATGTTTCCTTGTTAACAGGAATTTGATTTGGTGAGTATGAAGTGACAGACATATATGTACCATCCAATGATGCAGCAGGAATTGTCTTAATATATGGGGCATATTTAGGATGTGTAACAACGATAGTAACATCACCACCATTTGTGATAGGTTCGATTTGAATGTCTGTAGAGCCTGTTTCGTCAATCATACCAGCACCATATAATACACCACCTTGAGAGACACCTACGTATGAATATGGAGCAGCTGTAATGTTATATTTATCAACGCCAAGTGGAACTGATGGAAGGTGTGTTACGTTATTTTCTGTTGGTTGTGCCTTATATGGCATAACAGAACCATCACCTAATGTGTGATATGCTTCCCAATAGTATTGGTTTGTTGCAGCACTTGAACTTGGATAGTTAGCTGCGTGAGCATAAACAACTGCCAAGTTACCAACGAAAGGAACTGATGCCAATGCATTATATGAGTCTTCTATCCACATAGCATCGTAGTTACCCATTGTTGTTTCTTCGTATGTAGGCATTCTGTCGCTTACTGTTGTTGCACCAACAGCGAAGTAATAGTCTTCCCACCAGTATGTGTTAGGACATGAACCAACATAACCCCATGCACCTTTTTTCTCTGAACGAATCATTGCTTCACCGAAACATTCTGAGCTGTAACCCCAGTCAGCTGCGATACAGCAGTTACCCATAGCCCAGAAATATTTATCTGTATTTGTCAAGTTATGAACTTGAGACACTGTGAATGAAGGGTCTGACCAGCTTGTCTTGCCACCGTGTGCTGTATAGTTGGCGAAACCAACACCTGTGCTGAGATGGTTGTAACAACCTGAATAGTTAGGACCTAAATATGCATTTACGCCTTCATAACCATGTTCTTCGTTATAGTAATATGTTGTAGCATATTGGATAGAAGGGATACCTACTGTTTCTGTCCATCCATAATCATCGTGACCTGCAATCAACAATACGTTTTTGAGGTATGATGGGTCTGGCATAGTATATTTTTCATATTGAAGGACTTTTTCAATAACAGCTTCAACTTGTTCTACTGTCTCGCATGTCATACGGCTGTGATAGATGTCAGGGAAGATGTCGCCATCAACACTTGCATAATAAAGGTCAGATACGCATGATGTCTCTGCTGCTGAGTTGACACTTGGAGCTACTTGAGCTTCGTCGCCAACAACTACCAAGAATGAAGGCTTATTGTTTTCATATTGTTCTTGGATACAAGCTTTGATGTCGTTTGAGCTATTACCTATTTCGTCTGTATATTTAACATCTAAATAAAAACCTTTTTGTGTTTTCCATTCAATCCATGGTTGTATAGCATCTTCGAACATACGGTTAGCGATTACGAGCATCTTAACTGGTGTTGCGAAGAGATCAGGATGTTGGTCGTAAACATCATTGATAACATTTGTATTGAATAATTGCTTGTAAATGACATCGAAATATGGGCTATATGAATCTACCAATGTATTTTCTGTCAAAGCGATGTCAGCATTTTCAAAAACGACTTCTAATTCAACGTCATTGAAAACGCGGATTGTATTGTTAGCAGGATTGTAGCTAACTGGTTCTATTTGCAAAGCACCGAGTTGAACACCACGCATCGTACCAAGAACTTCGAAGTCAACTTTTGGAGCGTTATCCAAAGCTCTTGTTTGATATGCTTTCTCGTTGTATTGGAAAACGATTTCTTCAGCCTTAGCGCTTTTGCTGTAAGATGGTTGTTGTGGATGAACTCTCTCGATACCATAATCGCTGAGTTTATAGTCTGTTGATGTATAGCTAACAACTTTAACGATAGGTGTTGCTCCGAAAGGAACAGCAACGAGTTCACGTGCTATTGGCAATGATGGACCGCCGACTTCACCACCCAAAACTGTTTTATCGATGGTAATAACTGAGAAATCGCCAGCTTCTGTTTTAACATTATTGCTTTCAATTGCATTAAAAGAGAATGTAGATTGGAATCCTTTGAATGTAGATTCTTGTAGTTGCACGCCTTTTGAACTTGGATTAAGTTCTATGCGTTCTTGCGCATACATCTGTGTACCCGCAAACATTACCAAACATGCTAAAGCAAGTTTTTTGATAATAGAGTTGATTTTTTTCATACCAATGTAGATTTAGTTATCAATAGGTTTATTTACTTCTTATTTATTAAATAATATAAGTTCGCAAATATAATATTTTCCCTCCAAGATTCGACATAGACACTTCAAAAAATACATATTTTTTTTCAACAAAAGAAAAGGGAAGACATTAGAACATCTTCCCTTATCTAAATCATTAAAAATCAATATTATAAACTATCTTTTCAAAATATTTCTATACTCTTTGCTATCGTTTAGCACATCTATCGCCTTGTTGATAACTTTATCTTCCTTCAAAACAACCTGATAATACTTTTCCATATCCCACTCATTACGTGCTATTAACGCCTTGATTTGCAATTTAATCATCGACTCTGAACGCAGATATTGTTCATCATTCCACTCAACGCCTTTTTCTTCTGCCAGCTTCTTAAAATTGTCAATCATAGAATCTGTGACATTGAATTTAGCATTGAAGTTTTCAAAACTACCATATTCTTTTGAAAGCTGCTCTCTGTTTTCCAACACATAATCAACAGTATAAGCATTAAACACACTCTTTCTTATCAAGTCGGTATATAATTTCGTTGCAAAAGTTGTATCGACAGGCATGAAAATGTCAGGCATAATACCGCCTCCGCCATACACTGTTCTTCCGCTCAACAATGTCGAATATTTCAGAGAATCAGGAAATTGAATACTATCTGAATGATAGAACTCGCCATGATCCATTCTTTTTGTCATTTCGTTAAAATAATCTTCCGAGCCTTTATCATAAGAACGTTGGATACATCTGCCTGTAGGAGTATAATATCTAGCAGTAGTCAGACGTACGACTGAGCCATCAGGAAGGTTGAACGGTCTCTGCACCAATCCTTTGCCGAAAGAGCGTCTTCCGATTAGAACGCCTCTGTCCCAGTCTTGAATAGCACCTGAAACGATTTCACTTGCTGAAGCAGAACCTTCGTCTATAAGGACAACTAGTTTTCCATCGGTAAACTTTCCGTTTCTATCTGTCTTGAAGATTTGTTTCGGACTCTTATCGCCTTCTGTATATACGATAGTCATGTCATTTTTCAAGAACTGATTGCTTAACTCAACGGCGATATTAAGATAACCACCTGTATTTCCTCTCAAGTCAAGAACTAAAGATTTCATCTTTTGTGCCTTAAGCTTTGCCAATGACTCTTCAAATTCTGTCATCGAAGTCTGGGCAAAACGGTCCAACTTGATATAACCGATATTTTTATCAAGCATAAAAGCAGCATCGATGCTATTCAATGGTATTTTATCTCTAACAACCTCAAACTCAATCAATTCATCACTCTTACCGCGTTTGATTCCGAGCAAAACCTTAGTACCTTTTTTCCCACGAAGATGTTCAGCTACATATTCATTTGTAACCTTCTTACCTACAGCATCTTCTCCATCGATAGTAACGATTTTATCTCCAGCCATGATTCCGACTTTATCGGAAGGTCCGCCAGAAACAGGAGAGATAACTAAAATAGTATCTTGGAAAATCTGGAATGTGACACCTATTCCTTCAAAACTTCCCACTAAAGGTTCGTTAGCTTTCTCAACGTCCTTCTTTGAAATATACGCCGAATGAGGATCGAGTTCCTTAAGAATTGCCACGATTGCTTCTTCCGTTAAAGTTTCCAGATTCGCTGTATCAACATAAAAATTATCTATCAAATAATATATCGTAGATAATTTCTGCAAGGTTGCCTGAGGATTACTTTTTCTTTCAGATGATTGATTCTGAGCATATAATGAACCCTGAAAAACTATTAAAAATAAAACCAATAATATTTTACAAAATCTCATACTTCTTTTTCTTTTTCTAACAAATCAAATTTAAAAATGTTGTATCACTGACGAATTATATCAAAACTATTGTCTTCATACAAACGGATTATAGTCGATGCCTTTGGCTTTGTCAAGACATCATGGTAAAGCTGCACCACATAATCTACCGATGATTTAATTTGTTCGGTAATCTCCGCAAATATTGAGGGTGCGGCATCTCCTGCGAGGTTTGCTGAAGTTGATGTTATTGGACGTCCCAATTTATGAATCAAAGCTTTACAGAAATCATTATCGACCACTCTGATACATATCGTACTATCTGCTGAAACATTTTTCGCCAGACCTTTAGACTCCGAATAAATGACGCTCAAAGGATTTTTGGCAGCCCTGATAATATCTGGAGCGATTGGAGGAAAATTCTCCACATAATTTTTTAACATTTCTATGCTGTCAACCAGCACTATCAAACTCTTGCCTTTTGAACGCTCCTTAATATCAAAAATCTTTTCCACCGCCTTTGAATTAGTAGCATCACAACCAATTCCCCAAATCGTATCAGTCGGATATAGAATAACTTTGCCTTGTTCAAGCAATTCACAACATTTGTTTACTTCTATCTCAAATTCGTTCATAACAATCATTTTTTGTTGCAACAAAAATAATTCTTTAAGAAATATAAAAGTAAAATTATATTAATTTTTTTTAACTATTTTATACTACAAAATGCAGCATTATTTTATTACCTTTGCAAATATTTAGAAAAAACGACAATCTTATATGTGGATTATTATAACTGCCATAATAACAGGACTTTGCTACGCTGCACTTTTATATCTTTTCAATAAAAACCAGCATTATGGCAAAGCACTTACAACAACACTATTCATACTGAGAACGTTAGTCGTTAGCTTGTTAGTTTTGCTCTTTTTCAATCCATTCTTTAAAAAGAAAACCAACAAAATTGAACCTGCTACAATCATAATAGCTCAAGACAACTCCAATTCATTGGTTCTAACAAAAGACTCCACATTTTACAAAGAACAATTTCCTCTTAAATTAGACACATTAATTAATGAGCTTGAAAACAAATTCATTGTCGACAAATATCTTTTCGGTAACGAAACAAAAGAGTTCACTTCGTTAGATTATAAGGATTATTATACTGATTTTCATGAAGTTCTAGAAAATATCAGAAAAAATTATTATAAGAAAAATGTCGGAGCGGTAGTACTTCTCTCTGACGGTATCTGCAACAAATCATACCTTCCCGAACAAAACATCGAATCGTATCCATTCCCGCTTTACACCGTAACACTAGGAGACACAACAACTTACCCCGACTTTTATATTAAAGATATTTTTTACAACAAAACTTCTCCAGCCAATTCTATAATGCCTGTAAGAATTGTTGCCAACGCAAATAACTGCCGCAACAAACAAATGAAAATCAAAGTATTACTCAATAACGAAATCATTGAAGAGAGCGACATTATAGTAAATTCGAATCGTTTTTCAAAGACCTTCGACTTCAACATCAATTCAGAAGACGAAGGAGTCAAACAAATCGACATTCAGATTAATACAACTGAAAACGAATTGATTACAAACAATAACAACAAAAGATTTTTCATTGAAGTTATTGATAAACAATACAAAGCATTATTCTATGCTAAATCTGCGCATCCTGACTTAGGCAGCATCAAAAATATTTTAGGCGACCATTTTGAAGTAAGCACAATATTCTCTGATGACGAAATTCCAGATTTAAAAGAATACGATATTCTTTTCCTGCATCAGATTCCATACTTCAGGATGAGTAATTACGAAATTTTAAAAAGCAAACTAAAAGACAACAAGAACATACCTGTTTTTTACATTGTTGGAGAAAGCACCGATTTCGATGCATTCAACGATTTTCAAACATCAATGAAAATAAACAAAGGCGCTGTCAACAGCATTCTCGACATAAAACCACATTACAATCAGAATTTCGGTCTTTTCAACATTGACAATGAAGTAGTTGAAGCGACTAATTCATATCCGCCGCTCTCATTGCCACATTTAGAATTCTCGCTAAATTCAAATCACGATATGCTTTTACAGATGAGCATCAATGACATCCTGACGCAGGCGCCTTTATTGAGTTTCACCACCGACAATGACGGACGAAAGAACGCATATCTTTTAGGCACGGGCATCTGGAGATGGAAATTGTATAATTATTACAAAGAAAAGAATCACGATAATTTTGAAGAATTACTCACCAAATCTGTCAAATATCTTTTAACAGAAAAGGACAAAGAGTTAATTATCAATCATAAAGAAAATTATCTCAACAATGAAGCTATAATATTCACAGCAGATTTAAGAAACCCATCACAGGAACTGACCAACGAACCAGATTTAGGCATTAAGATTATAAACAGACATACAAAAGATATTTACGAATACAACTTTATGAAGAAAGACAATTCGTATTATCTGAATATCAATAATTTACCAGAAGGCATTTACAACTTCACTGCACAAGCCGAACATGGAGGAAAGATTTACGTCGAAAACGGCAATTTCTCAGTAACAAATATCGGAGCTGAGGCACAAGATTTAGTTGCGGATGCACGTAGAATGCAATTATTGGCAATGCTCACTGAAGGCAAAAACTTTGATGTCAATGAAATATACAATGTAGCTGGTGCCATCGAAAACGACGAAAGAATAACATCAATAATGCGAGAAGAAACAAATTATAAAGATTTAATTAACATGAAATCGATATTTTTTGTAATTTTATCGCTCATTTCGATTGAATGGATTCTCCGGAAAATATTCGTCTAATGAAGAAACAGAATTATTATTAACAAATAAATATCAAGAAAATGAAAGTTGCAAAAAACACAGTTGTCACAATGACATACGTTTTACACCGTGAAACAGCTGACGGTGAAATCATCCAAGAAACAACAAAAGAACAACCATTCCAAGCTATTTTCGGCGCTGGCATGTTATTACCAAAATTCGAAGAAAACTTAGACGGTTTAGAACCAGGCGCTACATTCGGTTTTGCTTTGACTCCACAAGAAGGTTACGGCGAACGTAAAGACGAAAACATCCTCGATGTCAACAAAGAAATCTTCGTACAAGACGGCGTTTTCAACGAAACAATCTGCCAAGTCGGTGCAACAGTATGGTTCACAGACAACCACGGACAACCATTCCCAGGCAGAATCATGGAAATAGGCGAAACAACAGTTAAAGTTGACTTCAACCCAGAATTAGCAGGTGTTCCATTATATTTCACAGGTGAAATCTTAGACGTACGCGAAGTTAACGAATCAGACTTCGGTGGCGGTTGCGGCGGTGGTCACTGTCACAATCAAAGCTGCTGCGACAGCTGCGGCGGCGGTTGCGGTGAAGAATAAGAAATTCCAAGCAATAAAAAAATCGACTCAATTTCGAGTCGATTTTTTTATTACTATATTTACCATCTTATTAGAAAAGATAAACAAAACCGAATGAAGCAATTTGGCGAGTGTTAGCTCCGAGTTTGAAATCATCCGATTTTGTCACTATACCATTAGTAGATGTTGTCTTTGTGTGATTATAATTTATACTTAACAATCCTATTTCTGTAGTAAAAAGAATATGATTGTTAAACTTATATGTCAAGCCAGGAATCAAACGACCTCCAATAGAAAATGATTTATCGCCATCATAGGTAACACTACCCAATTTTTCTTTTGATTTCGCAACGCTAACTGGCATCTTTGCATCAACATATAATGTTATCTTGTCAAATTTTGCGTATGCATAACGGAAGAATGGTCCGAAATCAAAAGTGTTAGTGAAATCTTTTGACAAATCCTTTTTTTCTGAAGAATATGCATAACCCAAACCAAGACCGAAACCATAACTCTTACCAGGAATCATATAACCAACAGCAGGAGCGATGGAAAATCCATTATATCTAGGATTATAATCCGTTTCGTGATTAACATAAACTTTCTTACTACTAGAATGATTTGCACTTACAGAACCTGCAACAAACAACTGAGCGTTAGACACCAAACCTAACGCAACAAAAACTAAAACGAGTAAAAATTTCTTCATTTTATAAAATTTAAGTTAATATTCAATTTGCAAAACAATGATAATAAGCAAAATAAAAGCAACTAACTATCACTCACAAAATTACAAATAATTTCAATCAAGCATAAAGCAAAGAGAAATTATTTTAACACGACTCCCCAAAAACAAATTATTTTTCTATTTTTGTTCTTATTAAAACCTCACATTATGTCCAAGAAAATTACTCTTATAATTTTTACAATATTATTTTCCGTCAACGCTTTTGCCGACAATCCCAATGTTCCCACAAAATTATATTTTGGTCATAATGAATTATATAAAAAACCGAACTACGCATACAATCCGCACATCATCAAATCAAAATACGATTATTCCGATATCACACTTTCAATAACCCGAGGATGTAACAGCGATTACGAAAGAATATGCGCCATTTACAAATGGATATGCGACAATATCAGTTACGACACCGAATATGAAATATACGATGCTGACCATTGCTTCGACAAAAGGAAAGGCGTCTGTCAGGCTTATTGCAAT
>JAZUCH010000063.1:0-2346 GCA_045639025.1 Bacteroidales bacterium | reverse complement strand
TCGCCGATTATGAGATGAATGAACAAGGCATATATCTCCTCGCTCACAGGATGCGAAATTATTCTCTTCTTCATCTTTCGTATGATTTCGACACTTTGGCTGAGATAGAGCTTCCTCGTAAGTTCGACCATTTTTATAAAGATGTCTATGACCAGATTCATGTCTTGAGTCAGGATTCTGCTTACTGGGTTGGCACGATGAAACGTGGCGATGAATATGCTGGCATGGTTCTCACGATGGGAATCAGAATAGAACAGTTCTTGTACATCCACGCTCATGTCTCGGCTGCTACCGACCAAGTCATTATCACGCATTTATATACGAACAGAGGTCAGGAGCTTTATTATTTCGACATCGGTGAAAATGAAGAAAAGAAGATTGACACCACCATCCTTGAACATATCAGATGGGAAGAAGGCTGCATGTTGATGGAGAACGTAAGGAAATTTGGTCCGATGGGATGGAGAGGCGAGGCTCAGTCTCTTTTCGAGAAGCCTATTTATGATCCGGTTTTTAATATGAATAATGAAATATTCGTCTTTAATTTTGAAGATAATATCATCAACCATTACGACAACAGAGCTGAAAAACTTAACACATTTCCTCTTACATTTCACAAACATAATAGCTGGAACAACAAAGTGCGTCTTGTGGAAGGCTGGAATAAGAAGGTGCTGATGGACGAACATAATTCTGCCTTCTATGCAGTGTTCCTGAATCAAGGCGTTACTACATTGAAGAAGATAGACGTAGCACATGGAACTGTAAGCAACTCCGCTGTCTTCGGCGGATTTCCTTTCATCGAGAAACTGAAAATATATAACGGCAAAGCGTATTTTCTATATGCTAACGATTATACCAATAACAAGAGATTATATGAGGTTGCTATTGAATGAAAGCATTGATCTACGAGCCATGAGCCTCGAGCAATTCGTAAAAAGCTCACAGCAAAAATTCATACCCAAAGTCTGTTGTCTGTTGTCCGTTGTCTGTTGACTTAATAAATATAATTATGAAAAAACTACTACTCACAATCACGCTTCTATTCTGCGGAATGATGTCTTTTGCGCAAAGCGATTATTCTGTAATCAAAGGTAATGTAGCAGAAAAGAATGTAAACATTTCTATTATCAATACCAGCTTTGGTGTGAGTTCCGATGATAAAGGCGATTTCATTATGATGTTGCCTAAAATGGAAAACAAAGTAGGACTGTTGTTTTCCTGTATCGGTTATGAAGATACTTTGGTGAGCGTGACTCCTAATCGAGATACAATAAATCTTAACTTCAAATTGAAAGAAATGTATTATATGCTCGATGCTGTAGGAGTTAGCGCAGACAAGATTATAATGAAAAGCGAACCTAATTATGTGATGTTCGATTTCGAGATTTTTGATGATAAGATTTTCGTTTTGCAAAGGAAAGGTAACACTTTGAAAGAATGTCGTATCTTAGTTCAGGATTTATGGTTGGATGCTGTTGACACTATTTATATTCCAAAACATGTTGAACCTGAAAAATTGTTTCTCGACTGTCTGGATTGTTGTCAGATTTTAGGCCGTGATTCCATATATCAGATTGTCAGGGAAGACGATAGAATTAATTACATAATCAATTATGCTACGGAGAAATGCCAATATTTCAATGTGATGGATAAAATCATTTTCATGACACGGAAATATGTTTACTTTAAAGAAAATCTGATGGATGGATATATTTCCAATTTTTACAGAATAGGTTTTGAGTCGAAGCGGAAAGAGACGATAATAGTATGCAATGATATGGAATCTTATGGCAAGATTAAAGAAGAGCGTCAGTTTCATTCAAAATATAAATTGCCTTTGGGAAGCCCCTCGGACGACGATTGGGAAGAGTTCGTGAAACTGGCGTGGTATCATACAAAAGATTCGCATCTCGACAAACAGAATGATACATTATATTATTTCGATCATCTTAACAATAAAATCATCACTTACGATGAGGATATGAAAATGTTGCATGAATGTGACATAACTTATCCTGTTGAAGAAGACTTCTGGCGTTATAAAATTTACAAAGACTCAGGTTATGGTAGATTTTATACTATCTTTGGAACGAAGTTGAACGAAATTGATATAAAGACTGGCGAGACAAAACCTTTGATTAATATCAATAGTTTTATGTCAGAAAAGATAATCATTCATAAAGGAAGCCTTTATGCTGTCACGAAGAAAAGAAACTCCTTGAATCATTTTGAGTCGTATATTGAAAGGATTGATATTAATTAGAAATTAGGATTGCTTGTAGAGACGCATCAATGTAACCATAAAAATAAACACACATTGACACGTCTCAAGAATGAATAATG
>JAZUCH010000062.1:0-9946 GCA_045639025.1 Bacteroidales bacterium | reverse complement strand
AATACGCAGAATACGCTCAAGTTCCAACTGACGTTCAAACAAAACTCTTGAAAGCTTACGAAGAAAGCAAGAAAGACGAAGATTGATAAAATCTCCACTAAATACAAAAACTCCCGCGAAGAAATTCACGGGAGTTTTTTTTATGTCCACTAATTGGCACGAAAAGTTTATCCACTAAAAGACACGAAAAATTTTATTTGCGAATTTGTGCTAATATGAGAGAATTATACACAAAGTTTTTGTTATAGAAAAAAATATTTTTCTGAAAATTCATTATAACAAAAAATATATGAATATGTCAGAAAACAAAAGAAAAGAACGCACATTATTTGTGTTTATGGAAGAGGTTTCATTAAATCTAAAATCCATAGGAAAGATTAGAACATTCGAAACTTACAAATCGTCCTTAAGTAGTTTTAAAAAGTTTCGCAACGGAAAAGATTTGACTTTAAGTAAAATCACATCCGATTTGATTATTGAATATGAAGCATTTTTAAAGGCAAAAGGCATTTCAAAAAACACTTCTTCTTTCTACATGCGCACTCTGCGTGCAGTATATAACAGAGCTGTGAATAAAGGTCTTACTCAACAAAAATATCCATTTAAATATGTTTATACAGGCATTGATAAAACACAGAAAAGAGCAATTACAATCAAAGCGATAAAACATATCAAAAACCTTGACTTATCATCAGAAAAACAACTAGATTTTGCAAGAGATATGTTTATGTTCTCTTTTTATACAAGAGGAATGTCATTTGTTGACATGGCATATCTTCGTAAAAATGATTTAAAAAATGGAATATTGACATACAGACGACGCAAGACAGGGCAGCTTTTGCATATAAGATGGGAAGCCTGTATGCAGGAAATTGTCAATAAATATAAAAACGAAAGTTCAATTTATCTTCTACCTATTATTAATACTGGCAATGTTGAAGCGCAACGCAAACAATACATTTATTACGCCCATAATATTAATAGGTATTTGAAAAAAATAGGAGAAAGAATTGGATTATCGATACCATTAAGCATGTATGTTGCACGGCACTCATGGGCAAGTATTGCCAAACAAAAGAATATCCCGTTATCAGTCATCAGCGATGGGTTAGGCCATGACTCAGAATTAACGACACGAATCTATTTATCGACATTAGATAATGTAGAGATAGATAAGGCTAATAGAATGATTATGAGTTTGTTATAAAATTATTATAAATAGCTTCTCTTTTTAAGAGAGTATAATTCTTTTACAAAGAAAGGGAAAATAATAATACGAAATACCATATCTACTATTTTTTTTTAAACAATTCATACTTCTGCATTAAACTACTTACATTCAATACGATAGGATTATTATACTCTCTTAAAAAGAGAGGGGAAGAGAAATATATAAAATTGTTCATAAAATAATGAGAAAAATGAAAGAGTTTAAAACAAACGAAATCTATGTCCCTAAGGGAGGACTAGCCCTTGATCCTTCAAAGATTAAGAAAAAAAAGTCTGAGGTCGCTGAGGCTTTAGCAAAAGGCAAGCCTGTAGAGATTGGCAATGGTGGTGATGTTTCTGGCAAAAATCAAACTGAAATGCTTACTAAACATGGAAAGTTGGCTCTTGATCCTTCAAAGATCAAGAAAAAAAAGTCTGAGGTCGCTGAGGCTTTAGCAAAAGGCAAGCCTGTAGAGATTGGCAATGGTGGTGATGTTTCTGGCAAAAATCAAACTGAAATGCTTACTAAACACGGAAAGCTTGCTGCTCAATGGTGGGAATACGACAAGCAAAGATTGAATGATGAGATAGATCTAATGAAACAATCAGCGTTTAGAAATTTTGAGTTGATTGAGTTAAATGACGGATCGTTAGCATGGGAAGGGATTTTAAAACCAGGTTTGTGTGATGGTGTAGAATGGCATGTTATAGCTGTATATAACCACAACTTTCCCACACCTACGATGGGCGGTTCATTACGCGTCTATCCTATTGAGCCATCATACAATGATATAGTATCAGCTCTGGGTTATCATCCTCATCATATGTTGCGTGATATGGATGGCGATTGGTATTTGTGCACAACTCGCGCTGGAGATTTAGCTAACGATGCCAATTTGTCATCTTCTGCTGTTACAGTATTAGGACTAGCGGTAAAGTGGCTTGCAGCATTTGAACTTGTTATGGAAGGTGAGTTAGATGCAGCATTGTTTAATCAACCTGATGGGATATAATATATCATGGCACAAGAAAATTATGTAATATTCAGTCAACGTGCGTTCAATGCCATTGTTTCAGAAGTAGTCGACAAACATCCAGTTGAAACTGGTGGAATATTGATTGGTCATGTCTTGAATAATGGAGCATGGGTTGTGTTAGAATCTATTCCACCTGGATATAGTTCTATCCATAAAACAGCATATTTCGAATACAATGAAGTATTTGTAAACTATCTGTCAAACGTAATAGCCAAACAATATAAGGGAAATATACAGTTACTTGGCCTGTGGCATCGTCATCCTGGTAGCATGGATACATTCTCATCCACTGATGATGAAACAAATTTTAAATTCGCCAAAGACAACGTAATGGGTGCTATTTCTGGATTGGTAAATTGCGACCCCACAATGCGTATTACTATGTATCATGTCGACCAAAAAGGACATTACCAAAACATTGAATGGTACTTGGATGATGGAACAATTATCCCAGAGGAATTGCTTGCTTTGAATTATACGAAAGAAGAAGATTTACCTACTTTCAATTCAAGAGACAATATTGGTTTTGAAAGATCTGTTGATAATGTACAGGCTAACCAAATGTCAGAACCTTATACTATTCGTATGGCTGTCAATGATATGAAACAAATTATTAGACGATTGATAACTGATAAATAAATATTTGCTATGAAGGCTCTTAACATCAAACATATTCCAAATGTCAGAATTGCATTACCTGATTCACTAATATCTCCACATAAAAAATATGTAGGACCCTTAATGGGATATTATGTTGAAAATACACATTATTACAACATTCTGCCATGTGATACTGAGACGGTTTGTACAAATCATCAAAGATTTGGCGATGTATTTAATACAATGGGATATATTGTCAGTAAGAATCCTTTCTCCTTTTTGGGAAGCAATATTGATAAAAGGATTCATTATATCAACGCTAAAAAAGAGCAAAATCTCACGATGGCTGAAAGATTCAAACAAAGCAGAGAAAATAAATCAAATAGTTGGAATCCCGATCCATCTCTTAGTAAACCTGAATTCAAGGCAAAATTACAATCAATTTGGGATGAAGTGCCAGAAGACTATTGGAACTGTTTTTTCGAAATCCTCAGTGGATATAAATTGAATGATAATTATGTCATAGGATATTGGGAGAATAATAAACTGCACATAATTCAGCTTGATTCTCTTATTGAATGTAAGCAAGAATTATATGCACTAAAACTCGATGTGTTTTCGCGAAATACAGGGATATTGGAATCATCGATTATGCTTAAAAAGAAAGCACTGTTTATTGGATGTGGTTCTGTTGGAAGTCTTGTTGCCGTTGAGTTGGCAAAGGCTGGTGTGGGAAGTTTCATGTTAGTTGACAACGATATATTTGGATATCATAATATATGTAGACATCAATGCGGTATCTATGATGTCGGTCGTTATAAAACAGATGCATTGGCTGACAGAATATTACAGATTAACCCATATGCTGTAGTTCACAAATATAATTGTACAATTCAAGAGGTTGACAGAGATGAACTATTGTCATTCTGTGATGAAGATTGTATAGCCATAGGTGGTGCTGACAATAGAGAAGGAGATCTTTATGCAAATGATATTGCTAAAAAAACTAATATGCCATTCATTTCTATCGGATGCTGGGAAAGGGCTTTTGCTGGCGAGATTTTCTATTGCCTCCCCGATGGAATGCCTGACTATGAGGATTTTCTCGTAGCAATGGGTTATACTTCTGGACGAGTGACACAAAACCGTATGTTCTACACAACAGAAGAAGATCTCGAGAAAGTAAGTTTTGAACCTGGCATTTCGGCTGATGTTAATTTTGTCGTTATCATTGGTGTAAAAATAATATTAGATTTACTCAATAGGAATACACCAAACTACACCCAACGCTTAATACCTTATCTAACGCAATATACACTTGTTTGCAATACCAATGATACTAAGATAGGAGGTGAGCAAGCCGAGATATTCACATATCCATTACAAGTTACAACAAGCATTATTGTTCCATATAGAAAAAAGTAACGTCATATGGCAAAGATGGACAAATATGGAAATCTTATAAGGCAATCCCGCCCCCTTAGTAGCTTCACACCGACTGCGGTTCATACCTATGACAATAGATCTGGTTGGCAAAGATTCAATGATTTCATAGGTAATATCGGGCAATGGTTAAGAGACAATTGCAGTGCTCTAGCTAACAATATATCAATTGGAGGATTTTTTATTGCATGTATAGCAATTATAATAGGAGCCATCTATACATGGATTGATGATGGTTTTGTGGAATTTATTATATATGCTATTGTCGCAGCTCTTGTTATGTATTATGGAGGTTTGTTAGTAACAGGATTAATGATGATAGTATTAAACATCCCAATATACATAATGGGGATTATATTTCATAGCGCATATTCTCTAATAATAACAATACTATTAGCATTAGGTATAACAATATATTGTAATTATGATAACAATAGTTATTCATCTTCTCATAACACATACAGTCCTAAGATAGAGCAAACCGCTAAAACTCAGACAACAAGTACTCCTAAACCTACAACAACCCGCTATAGATGTACAGCCAATTCCGGCTTGAACGTACGTAAATTACCAAATGCAAACTCACAAGTTTTGGGAACAATTAGTAATAATCAAATCATTGAAGTTTATAGTATTACGAATGGTTTTGCTAAAATAAAATATAAAAGTTCTTATGGTTATGTAAGTTGCAAATACATACAAAAAATATAATAACAAACGGCGGAATCCGAAAAGTCTTAAGAGTAAGTATAACTAAATATATCAAATTATGAACGAATTAACATTCAATATCAATGGTATTACCTTCAAAATGATTAATATTGAAGGATCTAGTTTTGAAATGGGAATAACTTCTGCTTATGATAGAACATTTGAAGAAAAAAAAATGTACACTGAAAGTGTTAACGATTTTTATATTGGTGAAACATTAGTAACACAAGAATTATGGAAAGCAGTAATGGGTGAAAATCCAAGCTATTTTAAAGGAAACAAAAAACCAGTAGAGAGTGTTTCGTTGAACGACTGTCAGACATTCATAACAAAACTGAACCAGCTTACAGGCAAGAACTTTAGATTGCCTACCGAAGCTGAATGGGAGTTTGCTGCTATGGGAGGCAAGAAATCTGCTTTATGCTCATTTAGCGGAAGCAACAATATAGAAAATGTCGCATGGTATGCTGATAATAGTTCTTCAGAAACTCACGATGTTAAGACAAAATCACCAAACGAATTAGGATTATATGACATGAGTGGTAATGTTTGGGAAATTTGTAAAGATCTATACAAAACAGGTTGTTGTTTTGATTTCGATGGGTGGTATTTAGGTGGACCTCTCTCTTTAAGAGGTGGTGGCTGGAATTCTAATAATAAGAATTGTAGAATTTCTTATGAATATAGACTGTTGGAAAATTGGTGGTCCAAAAGCAATAATCGAGGATTTCGTCTTGCATTATAAATAAGATTATTTAACTTCTCATAAAAACAAATATTATGATAAAAAGAACATTTAGCATTAAAACATTAATGAAGACATTGATATTATGTTTTGCATTAGTGGCATCTTCAAAAGTTTTCTCACAAACAGAAGCGGAATTACTTTCACAGATAGACTCAGTATACCTTTTACAAGAGATCCAAGTTTCTGCAAAATACATCTCACCAGTTTCAGTTGCAGGACAAACTCTACCTATGCGACGAATTCCACAATCTGTATCTGTTATCAATCCCGTAAGAATAACAGAAATGAACATAACTACTATAGACCAAGCAATGCACCAAGTTACAGGCGTTACAACTATAGCTAATGACAATATGCGAAGTCAATATAAGAGTAGAGGATACAATATGAGTATTATGAGTGATGGTTTACCAGCATATAATTCATTATCTGTTTCTCAACAATTTGATTTGTCGTTTTTCGAACAAATAGAAGTATTAAGAGGAATATCAGGAATGTTACAAGGTGTTCCTGATGGGCAATCACTAGGTGGTGTTATAAATCTTGTAAGGAAAAAGACCTCAAAAGATTTTGCAGTCAATACATTGTCCAGCATAGGTTCTTGGAATAATTTCAGACAAGAATTTGACATCAACGCACCACTATCTAAATCAGGAAAATTAAGAAGCCGTTTTGTATTCTTTTTAAACAATAGAGAATTCTTCTACGAACGCTCCAGCATGTACAAAAATGGCGGATATGGTATTATCGAATGGGATGCTACAAAATCAACATCATTATCTCTTTCATATGCATATCAAGAATCAAAAGGTGATGTTCTATATAATGGATTACCTGCATTAAGATCTAGTTCTGATGACCCAAGTCGCCAACATCTACCTGTTGATCGTCATTTTAATCCAACACCTGATTGGGATTATACCAAATGGAAAACTCATGAAATAATGCTAGCTTTAGAACAAAAACTATCCAACAACTGGAACCTCAATGCAAAAGTAGGTTACAAATGGCAAAATCAAGAAAATAAATATGGTTTTGCTGGAACCGTAACTGCAGCAGACACCTCATCTAATTATTTACGTGGATATAATTATCAATTATTGCCACGTATAGTTGCAACAGCAAATCTTTCAGGAAAGTTTGTTTTATTGAATAGAGTTCACAACTTATATGTTGGTGCTAATTTTGAGAACTTTATTGATGACAAACAATATATCAGTGCTTATTACAAAACTAAGTTTGGCAATCCATTCTTAGTTCCTGATTTTGAAATTCCATACAATAGTCTCAATCATTCAAAAATGAGAGTACGCCAAGGTGGATTATATATGCAATTACGTCTGAATATTCTATCAAATTTGAATGTTAATATTGGTGGAAGAATGAGTTCTGTTTTTGCAAGTTTGTATAATTTCAACAATTTGGATTGGACCTCTGCTATTGAAGAGAAAAACAGAATAACTCCTTTTGCAGGAATTACATATGACCCAATTGATGTATTAACATTATATGCAAGTTATTCAAGCATATTTGTCCCACAGACTGAACGTAGAGAGGATGGTTCAATGTTGGAACCTAGAACAGGGCACCAATTAGAAGCTGGAACTAAAACTGAATTTTTTAATAATAAACTAACTGCAAATATCGCAGCATTCTACTTACAAGATGACGGCCGTGCTTACAAAGTAAGTCCTGCACCTGCATATATAAATGGTGGAAAAGTTGAAAACAAAGGTATTGAACTAGAATTAAATTCATTTCCTTATAATGGTATAGAGTTGTCTGCAAGCTATACATACTTAGATACCAAAATAACAAAATCAGCTGATGGTGATGAAGGTCTGGCTTTTAGTCCTATTGAACCAAAACATTCCTTTAAATTCTTTGCTACATATCGTTTCAATAAAGGCGCATTAAACGGATTGGCCATTGGTGGCAACATAATGGCTTACAGTGAAAGTTTTGCATCTGTTTTAACACCTGAACGTAACCAAGCTCCATATTCTCTCATAAACGGTTATGTATCATATAATATAAACAACAATATATCTTTATATTTAAATTGCAATAACATAACAGATTGTATCTATTATTCTCGTTTAGGTGGTAATGGTGATTTCTTTGGTGACCCTCGTAACTTTACATTGAGCATTAGATGTTATCTATAATAGATACATTATGAAAGATTTTAACCATAAGAAAATATCTAAAACTGAATTCTTAGATTGTTGGAATCTAATAAAACCATGGTGGTTTTCTGAGGAGAAATGGGTTGCTCGCAGCCTGTTTCTCCTTGTATTTTTATTGGATATTGCAATTGTGGCAATTGGAGCATGGCTGACATATTGGAATAAAAACTTCTTTAACGCTTTTTCCGATTACAATCTAAATCTTGTTTGGAAACTAATGCTTGAAGCCATAATCATTGCTGTTTGCAGTATATCATCAGAAGCCATGAGAACTTGGTTTTATCAAACATTGCAAATGAGATGGCGTAAATGGATTACAAACGTTTATTTAAAAAAATGGCTTGATAACTCTAAATTTTATCACATTGAAAATGATAAAAAAATAGACAATGCAGACCAACGTATATCTGAAGATTTAAAAGAAATGACAGAGATAAGCTTGCATCTATCCCTTGGTTTTATTTCTAATCTTATAAAACTTGTTACATTCTCTGTAATAATATGGAATGCGTCAGGAACATTATCATTTATGATTGGTGTGTTACAAATTAATATTCCTGGATATATGCTTTGGGTTTCTATAATTTACGCTTTATGTTCATCATTATTTATGGAAAAAAGAGGACAAAATATGGTTTCTATAGAATATGAACAACAACTTAGAGAATCCGACTTCCGCTTTCAAATGATGAGAATTCGTGAAAATAGTGCAGCAATAGCCATTAGTAAAGGAGAATACTTAGAAAAAAAACTATTAAAACGTCTATTTTCAAAAATAGAAACCAATTGGATATATTATAAAAAATATACAAAACGAATCAGTATTATAGAAAAAGGATACACAGAATTTGGTATTCTTATTGCTTATTTATTAATAATACCTCGTTATTTTGCAAAAGAAATTACCCTTGGCTCTATTATGCAATTAACTATGAGTATTACAAATGTACGCGTCGGGTTTGCTTGGTTTATATTTCAATACAAACGTTTAGCATCACTTCGCTCAGTATGTCTTCGTCTTAACGAGTTATACTATTGCATTAATGTGGACAGATCTCATAACATAAACTTTACAAACAGCAAAGATCAAAATCTTAAAGTTAATCATTTGCAATTATCATTAAACACAGGGAGAATGATAACAGAAATTGATAATTTAGAAATAAAATCTGGATCAAGATGGTTAATAAGAGGAGAGTCTGGTACTGGTAAAACAACTCTACTAAAAGCATTGGCTGGAATATGGCAATATGGAAGAGGAGAAATTAGCCTTCCCCAGTGTAAAATGTTATTTCTACCTCAAGAACCTTACCTTCCTATGGCTACACTTAGAGAAAGTTTATGCTATCCAGAAAATATTGATTTGTTTTCCATAGAACAATGCCAAGAAGTTATGGAAAAATGTGGTTTAAAACAATACACTACCAACCTAGAAGATAAGGATTTTACTTGGTATCGCAAATTATCCCCTGGAGAAAAACAAAGATTGGCATTTGCAAAATGTATCCTACTACGACCAAATTATCTATTTTTAGACGAAGCGACTTCTGCTTTAGATAACAATCTTGAACAAAAATTATATGAATACTTGATTAAAGAACTACCAAATACAACTATTATAAGTATTGCACATCGTCTTTCAGTTGATAAATATCATGACCATATACTAAACATTTAATCAACATGAATTTTTTTCATATTTATTCGTGTCATTTCGTGTACAAAAATTTCACCCAATCACTCCACTTCCCAAAACAACCGGCTCCGTCTCGTGATAGATGATACCGAATTGTCCGGCTGCTACTCCTGAGATAGCTTCGTCTGAAATGATTGTCAAACCGCTTTCGGTGAGTTTTAAATTACCTAAATTAAATCCAGGTTGATGGCGTATCTTATAACGAACTCTCTGCCCGTCAGCTAATGTAATAGCAGGATTCATTGCCATGACATCAACCAAGTCGATGTTGTTTGTATATTGAGCTATTGGGTCGTAGCCTTTTGAAACGTAG
>JAZUCH010000061.1:0-30843 GCA_045639025.1 Bacteroidales bacterium | reverse complement strand
ATAAAATTATAAACTTTGCTGAACTGAAAAATGAAAGGATATAATATGGAAAATAACATACAAATATTAGGAAAGAACAGATTTATTAAATGAAAGTCTCTGGAAGATATGAATTACACATTCATCTACAGAGACTTTTTTTATAATCTGATTCAGTATAAATCTTCAATCATGGGAATAATGCGGTTCTGCCCACGATTAAGGATAAAAAGTTAATAAATAGAACCGCCTAAAATATCTTATGGAAACCAAGAATAATATTATCTCTATATTTACACTATTAACTCTGCTTTTCAGCGGAGTTAATATAGCTTTTTCACAAGAATGGGAGAATGTTTTTGAATATAATAATGACGATTATGAATGTACGAATTTCTTTGAAGTAAAAGAGTTGTCAGACGGCAATATAGGAGTCCCTTCTTGTTATTATTACAGAAGTGGTTATGGTGATTTTTATTCTGGACACCCAGGCGTGGTAAAAATCTCATCCGATGGAACTGAACTTTCAAAAAACTATATCTACAAGGAAGGATATTTAGGAACATCAAGAGCACCTTTTCTTTTTGAAAACAGCGAAGGAGATTTGTTTGCTTTAACAACATTTGGACCAGACCATGATTATACATATTTCAATTATTTTAAAAATTTTGACAATCCTCCAACCGACGCCATAATCGGCTTGTACAAATTGGATGAAAATCTCCAGGTTGAAAAAAGTTACGAACATAGCTATCCTATAGACACTTTTGAATTTAGAGGTGACCTTATGTGGGATATGTATCCAAATGAAACAAGTGGAAACATATTTATAATCTCTGCATTTGAAGATGAAGGAGATATAGTTGGTGCATACGTCAAAAGTGTCAGCAAAAGTCCAGATTATAGAGGCAATGATTCATTATTCTTCTTTAGAATGAATTTTGATGGTGAGTTTTTAAATAAGAAAGGATATGATTTAGGGGCTGGTGGCGGGTCATGGCAAACAAGTCACCGTAGATATCAAATAATAAAAACAGGCAGTCATTATATGTACTATTCTTTCGATAGGGCTGGAGGCGAAAGTGCTTTTGTACAGGGATCTGTAAAATATTATGATTTGGATTTTAATTATATAACGACGAAGTACATTGACTGCAAAAACTGTGGTGGATATCCAGGCGAGTATTTATACAATATAGCGGTAAAACGTAGTGACCATAATACAACCTATCTTGTTTCAGACAAAGATGATACTGACGGAAGCAACAGGTATAATGATTGTAGATTATATGAGATAAATGACGACATCAATACTGTATCCGATAATCTTACAATAGAAAGATACTGTCACAGAGGTACGCAAGATTGGGATGCAAGTGCTACTTATTGTGGCGTTGACATAGCAGATGACAATACGATTTTCTTTACTTACCAATTGTGTAAAGGGTATGTAATTCCGTCAAATTCGTATGTTATGATTGAACGTCTGGATAGTGAGTTTGGCAATATATCAACATTATATTATGATATTTCAGAAGATGAAGAAATTGCTACGGCTGTATTCAGCATTCACATTACAGAAGATCAGGGTGTTATAATTTGTGGTTATGCTGATGATCTTAATTCTGATACCGATTATTATTATATCACCAAATTCCCCGCATCAGCATTTGATCCTGATAACATAGAAGAAGCACACGCTAATAATCTTCATCTTGCTGTCGCTTATCCTAACCCAGGCGGTGATATGATGAATATCAGAACCGGTTTGCGTAATGCTGTTTTATCGGTCTATGACATAAACGGAAGAAAAATCCATGAACAGGAAATAACAGACGACGTCACTTCTGTAGATGCTTCAAATTGGCAAAGTGGAACTTATGTTTGGAAATTAGGAATTAGGAATGAGGAATTAGGAATTAAAGAAGTTGAGGAAGGGAAATGGGTTAAATGAAGAACTTTAGAACTTTAGAATTCTAGAATTCTAGAGTTCTAGAGTTCTAGAGTTCTAGAATTCTCCCCTGCGTTAGGGATTGGAGCGGCATCCTTTTGGAGCGCAGCGGAAAAAGATATAGCGGAAAGCCCGACGGCAGAGCGAAGCGGAGACGGAACGCCCAAAGAAAGTTTATAGTTGAGAGTTCATAGTTAATAGTAGTTGTAAGGATATAGTTTAAAGTTAAAGTTCAACAGCCAAAGTTCAACAGCCAAAGTTCAAAGCTCAAAGTTCAAAAGCCAAAGCTCAAAGCTCAACAGCCCAAAGTTCTTCTGAGATTTTGAGTTTCTGAATTTCTTGTATCAAAAAAAACTTGTAGTCTTGTGGTCTTGTGGTCTTGTTGACTTTTTTCCTATCTTTGCAAGTATGAGAACACTTGTGATTTTGATATTATTAGCCTTCGGCTGTCAACCGACAACAGTCAACGGACAACAGACTTCGTGCATGGTGCCTGAGCCTGTCGAAGGCACAACTCTCAGCGCTTCGACAAGCTCAGCGACCGCATATCCAAGAACTGTTGACTGTTGTCCGTTGTCCGTTGACAATAAAAAATGCTGCCAATACCTCCTCGTCACTCCTAATAACAGCGGCATCGCTCGATGGGCTGACACTCTTGCCAGATTCCGCAACGAACAAGGAATCTACACTAAAGTTGTCAATATCGATGATGTATGTGAGAACAAACCTTTACCTTTAAGAGATTATTTCAAATATATTTATGAAAACTGGGATATGGCACCTTCTGCCATTCTTCTCTTCGGCGATTATTCCACCGACGCCACTCAAGGCATCACTTCTTTTTACCAGATAAATTATCACGAAAACAATATCAAGTATCTCGCCGACAACAAACTCGTCGATTTCAACGACGACAATCTACCTGAATTGGTGATTGCTCGTATGCCGGCTGCCAATGCTCAGCAAGCGGAACTGATGGTCAAGAAAACCATTCGTTATGAAACTCATCCTTCCACAAATCCTGATTATTACAGGCATCCTGTGACAGCGATGGGTTTTGAAGAATCTAAATGGTTCCAGCTGTGTTCCGAAATTATTGCAGGATATTTCGAACAAAAAGGCAGGACGCCTAAACGTCTCAACGCCATCAACACAGGTCTCCCCGACTCTGTCTGGTCAACTGGCGAAAACACTGATTTAGTGTTAGATTATTTCGGAGAAAAGGGATTAAAATATATTCCTGATAATTTGAAACATCTTACCGATTGGGATGCCAACCAATATGATTTAAGTCGCGCCATCAACGAAGGTACCTTCATCGTACAACATCGCGACCATGGCACTTTTCAAAATTGGAGCAACCCTTATTTTTCAAATTATGAGATAGACAGATTGGAAAATGAAGACCTTACTTTCATCATGTCTGCCAATTGTCAGACCGGAGATTTCAGTTATGGAGAAGGTGACAACGACTGTTTCGCAGAACGATTCTTAAGGACAGAAAACGGCGCCGTCGCTGTAGTGGCAGCTTCTCAAATATCATATTCCTTTGTCAACGACACATACGTATGGGGATTCTACGACTACCTTTGGAACGACTTCTTGCCAGATTATGGCGACAACACAACAACTTTCAAATATCCGGCTTTCGCAAATATGTACGGGAAATATTACCTTAAACAATCGTCATGGCCTTATCTCTCAATACATAAAGACATAACATACAATCTCTTTCATTATTTCGGTGACGCTTTCCTTCAGCTCAACACAGAAATGCCTCGCGAAATAGAAATCAATTATCCAAAAGAAATAACTACCGACTGCAGTTCTTTCATCATTGATAAAGAAAAAGACACCAGAGTGGCATTCAGCATCGACGGGGAAATTATTGCCACATCTTTTGATGACAACAACATTATCGACATCAAGCCTTTGTTAAAAGAAAATAAGATTAAGGTTGTTGCAACGAAACAAGAATGTTTCCGCCACGAAGGCTATATAAATGTTAAAAGCAATCTGAATGATAACGATTTAAGCATCTACCCCAACCCTACCAAAGACTTTTTATTTGTAGAAGGAAAGAACATCAAATCCATAGAGGTTTACAACATATTAGGACAGAAGTTAATAAAACTTAACAATACTGACTTTATTGAAAGGATTAAAATAGATTGCGGTATGTTAAAAAAAGGACTCTTCCATCTTCATATCATTAAGGAAGATGAAAGAGTCGTCAAATCTTTTATAGTAAATTGATTAGTTTACTTTTTCCAATTGAGTTTTACCGTTGCTCCACTTGTCGATATTGAATGTCAAGCTGAAGCGGAGTGTGTTTTCGAGAGGATTTTGTCCTGATGTTGCAGTGTTGTTAACAGGAACCAAGTAAGAAACATCGAGAGCGAAAACGTTATAACGGAGACCAGCACCGAGAGTTACATAACGGCGGTTACCTTTCATTTGAGCTTCGTGGAAGAAACCAGCGCGAACTGTAAACACTTGATTATACCAATATTCAGCACCGAGTCCGATGGTGAATTCTTTAAGTTCTTCTTTGAATCCGCCTGGAGCATCGTAGAATGATTGAATCATACCTTGAACGAGGCCTACTTCATTATCCTTACCTGCGCCGATGACTGGTTTACCATTTTCATAGATAGTTGTTCCAGTAGAGTCTGTCATATAGATTGGAGGTGTTGGAACGAGAAGTTTATTGAAATCGATTGATAAAGCGAATGAGTTGTAATCATCGATATCAAGTTTCAATGTAGGACCGAAGCGAAGGTTTGTTGGGATGAAGTCCTTATCGAGTGTAGCCTCGTCATAATTCATCTTAGAACCAATATTGGTGATAGCAGCACCCCATGAGAAGTTAGCGTCCATGCCATTGAACCAATATACGTCTCTTGTATAATAAACAGAGATGTCAGCTGCTACAGAGATAGCTGGTTTTGCATAAGTATCGTAACCTTGTGTAAGATTTGAATAGATGAAACGACCAGCAACAGATCCAGAAAGATATTTACCCAACTTACGTGAATAAGCGAGGTCAACAGCCCATTCGTTTGGAGAGTATGTACCTTGGTCAACATTTTGACCATCTCTGTAGTTGATGTCACCGAGAGTGAAATAACGTAATGTTGCAGCCACAGTTGATTTGGAATCGATACGTTTTGCCATGCCCAAATAAGCGATGTTCATATCGTTAACCAAATTTCTGAGCCAAGGGCTATAAGCCAAACCTACACTAAAGTCATCTTCAATGAAAGCATATTTAGCAGGGTTCCAGTGCATTGAATAAACATCAGGAGATGTTGAAACACCTATGTCACCCATAGCTGATGATCTTGCATCAGGAGCGATACTCATAAAAGGAACCGCTGTTGAAATAACGTTGTATTCTAAATTATGTCCTAAGATTTCGCCAATTGTTGCATCTGATTGTGCATTGACGTTAGCACTTGCAAAAAGCATTACGAAGAGTAATGTAAATAGTTTAATTCTTTTCATACTTTATTTATATCAATAATATTTAGACTAACGAGTAACAATTTCTGTTATTGTATTTTTTTAAAAAAAACATGCAAAAAATTTGTGCAAAGATAATAATTATTTAATTATCAATTTAGAATAAGCCGATGTTTTTTCACCATGTGAATTTGACACTGTCACATAATAGATATACATTCCTGCAGGCAACTTGCTTCCGTTGTCTGAGCTGCCGTCCCAGCTAATTGGATTTATTCTTGCTGTCGTTCCATAGCTAGTTTCTTCTATAGTTCTAACGCACTGTCCTACAATATCATAAATTCTGACTTGAATATTTATCTCATTATCTTTCTGATTATGTTCAAAAGTGAACTTTGTATTGTCAGACATAGGATTTGGATAATTGACAAGATTTTCTATACTGATAATTTTTCCTTTAACAACATTGAAACGTATTGTAGCTGTATTGGAATTGTTATAAATATCCCATGCTCTGAGAGTTAAAATGTGTTCACCTTCGTTAAGGTTGTATAATTTATATGCCACCTTTCCGAACTCGTACGGTGTTGTCGGAGCCTCATAATAATTGTTTAAAGAATAAGTCTTGTTAGTAGCGCCAGTCAATGTAGCTGTGATATCATGGCCTATTCCTGCGGAAGATGTGTTTATGCCATTCTCATCTTTGATATAAGCTATAAGAAGAGGATTTTCATTTGTCATAGAACCATCTACAAACGCCTCATCGTCCATATAAACTATTATTTTCGGAGCCGTCTCATCTGATTCGGCATCCTGATTTAAGCCGCCTACAATAAAGTTAGCAAAAGAACCTTGAGCATCAGCGTTTTCACTATTAGCATAGAAACTCATCAAGCCATTGCCGTAACTATAATTAATATCCTTCGGCAAGGTTATATCAACATCAAACTCACCATTCACGACTGGCATTTTTCCAGTAAAGATAATATTATCACGTAAATTGAATGAGTAAACATCAGATTCATTGCCGAATGTTGTATATGTGTTTTCCTTATCATACACATTGACATTTACTATTCCATTGAAATCATTGAGGTGATTACCGAAGACATCTTTCACCACACCTTTTATATTAATGCTTTGCAAAGCTCTAAGTGTGTCAACTTGAGATACGTCGTGATTATTTATAGATGTCAATTCAATCTTGTTTTTAGGGAAGTTAAGTCGGAGAGCAGGGTCGCCGAAGAAGACATAATCATGGCAATTAGCGTCTGCCTCTTGTTTTGCGGCCAAGGCAGCCTCGCCCATGGTAACGAACTCACCGCCTTCAACGTCAAACAAACGTCTGTAGAATCTTTTCATCATACTTTGATTCTGCGAGGCGTAGGTCACACGGGCTGCTGTGTACATTGCAATGGCTCCGCCGTTTTTGCTAAGGAACACATACTCACCAGATGAAGTTCTTGTATGGTCATCATAGCGGCTGAACTCACAAGAAGCAGCCAGCATAAGGTTCAATTTAGGAGAATTATGCCATGAGAAAATATCATCATTTGTCAGAATTCGCTCCTCTGCCCAGCCCAGTTCTCCAGCATGGCCTATATAGTTAACAATCAAAGAGCCAAGCTCTACTCTATTTGTTATTGCAGCATTACATTCAGGAGAACGCTGTCCGCTGGATGTTGCAACCTGAGGATACGCATCAAGAAAGATTTTGTCGAAATTAACGTCATCGCCCATATCTTCTTTAACAAGATTTTCCAATTGCTCAGCATGCGACATATAATATGTGTCATCATCGTCAGCAACAAATGTTATGAGTTTGCGCCAATGTCCCATCGATTCTTCGTCATTGTTGATATATCTTTCTATCTTATCTACCACTATAGTAGCTTCTTCCAGAGTGTTAACAGGCATTCTTCCTATTGCCACATCATTGGCAAATGCCGATGTCATATCACCTTCATTATTATCGAGAGCTACAAAGAAATCATCATACACATTGCTGCCAGGGTTAAGAGAAGACTCTGACTGATAAGCCGGTATGAAACAAACATTACCGCTTTTGTTTTTAAAGTCAAAGGAACAATCGCCGAAAAGAAGCACATATCTCAATCTTTCATCTGACTTGTCGTAAATCATCTTAATATAATCGCGTATGCCTGCTATATCAAGAGCTCCGCAAGAGAACTCGTTATATATCTGGTTAGGAGTAACGATTTCTATTTCCAAGTCGTCATAAGTTGAATGCAACTCTTTGAGACGGCGTGCCTGCGATTCGAAGTCGGGATGAGTAATTATCAGATAATCGAAATTATATTTTGAATGAAGATTCTGATTCTCAACAGCTGACACGTAAGCCACCTTATTAAAATCATTTCCGTTAAAAGCAACAAACTCATTCTCTTCAGCTCCGCCAACGACAAAAGAAGCAGTATTAGAAGAATACTTGAGATTCATTTTTTTAGGTTCCACAGGATTT
Organism: Bacteroidales bacterium; assembly: GCA_045639025.1. Classification (GTDB taxonomy): domain Bacteria; phylum Bacteroidota; class Bacteroidia; order Bacteroidales; family F082; genus Limimorpha. The sequence continues at coordinate 22,966 of JAZUCH010000061.1, read as the reverse complement.
GTCACATCCCAGACCTGCACAGAGCTTGATGCATTTCTGATTTCATATCTGTAATTCTTCGTCACATCATCACATTCTGGATTTCTAAACAACATCACATTGCCAGTGAATATAAGCTCGCGCCATGCATTTATAGCGATATAATCGAGCCATCCTGATGAAGATGACGCATTCTTTACATAATTAAGATTTACGGTAATATTATCGGTAGCAGAATTGAATTTTATATTGTTCGAGCTTCCTGCCGTACCGAAGCCATCCGATGTCTTATTAAATCTAATAGTAATCACAGAACTGCCATTAACCCTAACATCAAAATAAGATTGAGACACGGTATTTCTTGAAGCCGCATCAACTTTAATATTACATTTCTTACTCTCAATAATATTAGGAAAATTAAAATTATATGACATTGAAGTTGTTGCATCATATTTATCGCCATACCAAGCAGCGCCCATATTATTAAGGTTATATAAATTATCCTCTTTAAGTTTATAATCGAGGAAAGAGTTCACATTAACACTTGTTTCGTCAGCTATATTTTCAGCAAGCTGAATACGTTTGCCTTCGCCCTTGTCTGCAGTAAGGAAAGCATAAGAATAATCGGAATATGGATTAGAAATTCTTGAATATACGCCGTTGCTGTAATCCCATGTCAGCGGACCTCTTGCATAAAATATGATATAATCATTTTCATTGAAGGCGCCATCGTTTTCGCCATAAATATATATTGGTATTTCAACCAAATCCTGATGACGTTCGGCAGAGTTCAGCATTGGGAGTACGCCTCCTCCATTATGATAAATCCTTATATTCTTTGGGTTTATAGAAGCCACTGGCAAACCCATCTCTGCAAGTTCAGAATAAGTTATCTTGTACATTCCAGTTGAAGGAAGCGACATCTTATACCATTTTCCCGAATCGAGCACAGAGTTTTCGACATAAGTTTTTCTATTATCCCTCTTGAGCTGTTTCAAAGAATATGTCACATCACAAGAAACAATTCGCATCACGGTATCACCATTCAAAAAGAAAGGAGAAAGAGAGAAATAAATGTTTGAATTTTCACGAGAATTAAAAATAGAATGCGTATGATAAGGCATTACATTATCAACACCCAGAAGCAGAGGAATCTCATCGGAAGGGACAGGCTCCGATTTTGTCACCATCACATCAAACACAGCTTCAATATTGTCATCCCAAACAGGAATCTGTTTTGTAAAGATTGGTTTATCATCAACAAAATCACCTTTGTAAGAAGCGCCTTCAAAAGAGACACGCGACAAAATCTCATCTCCTAATTTATAATTTTCAATTCCATTCCATTTAAAATCAACAGTGAATGCATTTTCGGTCTGTGCATTCATGTCATTACACAATAATAAAAGCCAAGAAAAGAAAATGTATATAACTGTTTTGTAACAACTTATACTTCTCATAAAAAATCACGATTTAATTATTTTAATATACAAAAACGGAACGAAGATACGCATTTTTTATTGTTCATAAACATTTCAAAAAAAATATATTTTTTTCACATTATTTCAAAAAAAATTCGTAAAATTGCAATCCAAAATTGGATTAGGTATTTTTTTCATAAAGATACAATATTTATCACCTTTTCAAGTTTTAGAAAGTAAAAAATTAAGATAATGCGTAGAAGAAATTTTGTTAAATCATTACTCACATTATTATGTGTAAGTTTAGTATTAGTTTCATGTAAACAACAAACTGCGTCACGTACAACAGGCTGGTCTTACAATGACCCATCAAACGGCAATTTCAAGGTCGTTGAATCTGTTGAACAAATCGCAGGTCCAGGACTCGTTGCCATTGAAGGCGGTACTTTCACTATGGGTGCAACTGTAGAAACACCTTATTATGAATGGAACAACACTCCAAGACAAGTCACCGTTTCATCATTTTACATGGACCAGACAGAAGTCAGCAACTTAGATTACCTCGAATACATCCACTGGTTAAATAGAGTTTATGGCAATGAATATCCAGAAATGGTAAACAAAGCTTTACCTGACACAACAGTATGGCGCAACTCTTTGTCATACAACGAACCAATGGTTGAGATTTATTTCCGTCACCCTTCTTACAGAGACTATCCTGTTGTTGGTGTTACATGGTTACAAGCCAACGATTACGCTTTATGGCGTTCCGACCGTGTAAATGAAAAAATATTAGTTGATGCTGGTGTAATAGCATACAACAACGACCTTAACAAAGATAACTTTTTCACAACAGACTCATATTTATCAGGTCTTTATAAAAGCAATGCCACTGCACAAGCAGGAACAACAGACGTAAACAATAATGTAAAAATGGAAGACGGCATTCTTCTTCCTAAATACAGACTCCCAACCGAAGCCGAATGGGAATATGCAGCTTTAGGTCTCATCGGCAACACTCAAAACGAAATCATCGTCGAACGTAAAGTGTACCCTTGGAACTCTGACGGCATCAGAACAAATGAAAAGAATTATAGCGGCAACTTCACAGCTAACTTCAAGAGAGGCAAAGGTGACTATATGGGTATCGCTGGCAACTTAAACGACGGCGCCGCATTCCCAGCCCCTGTAGCATCATACTGGCCAAACGACTACGGTTTGTATAACATGGCTGGTAACGTATCAGAATGGGTCCTCGACATCTATCGTCCTCTTTCATACGAAGACTTCAACGACCACAACCCATATCGCGGCGACAATAGCAACGATACAACAAAATACAATCTTAACTACAAAGATGGTGACAACACCACAACAATAGCACGTTCTGACTGGGAAAAGACATCAGACAAACAAGAAACTTATACTCAAAAAATGTATAACTATGGCGAAACAACTTTAATCTCTGACAAATCAAGAGTATATAAAGGTGGTTCATGGGCCGACGGACCTTATTACTTAAGCCCTTCAGTACGCCGTTTCATGGAAGAAGACAACTCATCTTCAACAATAGGCTTCAGATGTGCTATGAATAAAATTGGCACAGCATTGGCAAAATAAATTATTCACACATAACTTATAAGCCGTCAAAAACAAAGACGGCTTTTTTTTTGACAATGAAAACAATAGAAAAGATTTATCAATATTATTCTCAAAAATATCTTGTATCTACCGACAGCCGCATGATTGAAGAAGGCTGCGTGTTCGTAGCTCTCAAAGGCGAACGCTTCGACGGAAATGATTTCGCATATAAAGTAGCCGAAGAAAACATAGCGTCTTGCGTGATAGCCGACAGAAAAGACCTCCCTCATCACGAACGTCTTTTCATCGTTGACGATAGTCTGACAACACTTCAGGAACTAGCACGACTTCATAGAGAGAAATGCAACATTCCAATTATAGGCATAACCGGAACTAACGGAAAGACAACGACAAAAGAATTGACAGCAGCTGTCCTTTCTAAAAAATACAATATCATTTACACACAAGGCAACTTCAACAATCACCTTGGACTTCCACTCACAGTGTTACGCATAAAGCCTGACACAGAGATGGCCGTTGTGGAAATGGGAGCCAACCACCCTAACGAAATAGCTCAGCTTTGCACAATAGCAAATCCTGATTTCGGGATAATAACAAATATAGGCAAAGCACACCTTGAAGGCTTCGGAAGTTTTGAAGGAGTGGTTAAAACCAAAAACGAATTATACGACTTCATCAGAAACAAAAATGGCAAAATATTCGTCAACCGCGACAACGAACTCCTGATGGAACTATCAAACGGCATTGATTCTCATACATACGGGAAAGACAACAAGACCGATATAGAAGCAAATATCGTTTCTTCAAATCCTTACCTCATCATCAATTGGGAAGGCAATGAGATTAAGACTAATTTAGTGGGAGATTATAACTTCGAAAATGTAATGGCTGCTATTTCAGTGGGCTGCTACTTCAACATCGAGAAAAGCCTTATCATAGAAGCTCTTGAAAACTACACTCCTACCAACAACCGCTCTCAATACATTAAAAGCGAAAAAAATGAAATAGTAATGGATGCTTACAACGCCAATCCTGTGAGCATGCATCACGCAATAAAAAACTTCAGAAACATAAGTTCTGAAAACACCTTATTAATATTAGGCGACATGAGAGAACTCGGCAAGGATTCTGAAAAAGAACATCAAACCATCATAAATCTCATCAAAGAACTTAAGTTTGAGAACGTTATGCTCGTTGGCGAAGAATTCAAGAAGGCTGCAGGAACCGACTTCAGCACCTTCACCAATGTAGAAGAGCTGCTGGCTTTTATAAATGACAATGATATTTCAGGCAAGAAAATTTTGATTAAAGGCTCCAACAGCATTAATTTGAAATCAATAGTTAACGTATTGTAAATATGAGAGATTTTAAGGTAATAGGATTGATGTCGGGGAGCTCGCTCGATGGCGTTGATATTGCATACGTCAACTTCAGCCACGACAATAAGACATGGTTTTTCCAAATAGTTGAAGCAGGCAACGTTCCATATTCAGAATATTGGAAAGAACAGCTCAGCCTGGCATTCAACAAAGACAAGGATGAACTTAAGGAACTCGATAAAGAATACGGAAGATATTTAGGAACCATAACACAAAAGTTCATAAAGAAATATGATATGGAACCTAAACTCATCGCATCACACGGGCACACCATTTTCCATCGTCCTGAAGAAGGATTCACACTTCAGATTGGTGACGGACAGGAGATTGCTAACGCAACAGGCATCATGACCATCAACGATTTCCGTACCGAAGATGTTGAAAAAGGAGGACAAGGAGCGCCTCTCGTCCCTATTGGCGACCGCCATCTTTTTGCAGAATATCCTATATGCCTTAATATTGGCGGCATTGCAAACGTATCATACGAAACAAATGACAATCGTACAGCATACGACATCTGCATGGCAAATCAGCTGCTTAATTATCTGGCTGGAAAACTAGGATACGACTATGACAACAACGGCAATTTCGCCTGCAAAGGCTCTGTTAACCAAGAGTTGCTAAACATCTTGAACGACAATCCTTATTACAAGCAAGATGCGCCTAAGTCATTAGGTAGAGAGTTTTTTGAAAACGTACAGCATAAAGTCATAGACGATTCTGGATTGTCTGTCTATGATTTATTAGCTACCGCCACCGAACATATAGCTCTTCAGATTACAAATTCAACAAACCATCTGAAGCCGAGCAAGATGCTCATCACAGGAGGAGGCGCAAAGAACCAATATCTCATCAGCAGAATAAGAGAATTAAGCAAACATGAGATTGTGATTCCTGACACAATGATTATCGACTACAAAGAAGCCTTGATTTTCGCATTCCTGGCAACACTGAGAATGGAAGGAAAAATCAACGTGCTATCATCAGTAACAGGAGCATCGTCAGATAGTTCAAGCGGCAGAATCTGGATGCCAGATAATTTATAATATTTTAAGAAAAAGATAGTTAAATATAAAATAACATATAAAAAAACAAAAATATGAATTTATTAAGCATCATTCTTCAGGTCACAGGCGACCTCATCAGCACAGCAGAAGCAGAAGAAATCAAATTGTCATTATGGCAATTAGCAAAAGAAGGCGGCTGGATTATGCTCGTTCTAGCAATCTTCTCAATAGTGGCTATATACATCTTCACAGAAAGATTCATCACTATAAACAAAGCATCTAAGAAAGATGACACTTTCATGGACAATATCCGCAACTATATGATTGAAGGCAGATTGGATGAAGCAAAGACATTATGTAAGGAAAAAGACACCCCTATTTCAAGAATGATTGAAAAAGGTATCTCTCGCATAGGCAAGCCGCTCAACGACATTCAGACTGCCATCGAGAACGTCGGCAATCTAGAAGTAAGCAAATTAGAAAAAGGCGTAGCTTTGATAGGCATGATTTCAGGTGCAGCTCCTATGCTCGGATTCCTCGGAACAGTGACCGGTATGATTCGTGCATTCTACGATATGTCAATGGCAGGAAACAATATAGACATCGAATTACTTTCAACGGGCATCTATGAAGCTATGGTAACAACAGTGGGCGGTCTCATCGTAGGTATCATCGCTTTCATTCTTTACAACATCATCGTTTCTAGAATAGACAATGTCGTAAACTTGCTCGAAAGCAAAAGCATCGAATTCATGGACGTTTTGAACGAACCAGCTTAAATCAATTCATAATGTATAATGCATAATGCACAATTTTAATTATGAATTATGAATTGTGAATTATGAATTAAATCAAGGATAGTATGGCAATAAAATCAAGAAATAAAAGAAAGATAGACTTCAATTCGTCTTCAATGTCGGATTTGGTTTTTCTCTTGCTGATTTTCTTCATGTTGACATCAACATTGGTTGCTCCTAACGCAATCAAGTTATTGCTTCCATCAAGCAACAGCAAGACAATGTCGAAACAGACACTCACTGTTTATGTTGACGACAACAATCAATATTACATAGAAGAGAAAGCCATCAACGAGAGCGAACTACAGACAGAAATCAAAGTTGCATTGGCTGGACAATTGGAAGGCACTGTCGTGATTCGTTCCGACAAAAGCGTTGCTGTTCAATATATTGTAAACATCATCGATGCTGTCAACGAGATAAACAAAGACACAGATAATAAACATAAGGTTTTGTTAGCAACATCAAATAAGAAATGACAAACAAAAACAAGAATAAAATCTACGGAGTAATCGGCACTGTTGTCTTTCACGCAATAGTTCTTGTTTTGCTTTTCACTTTATGTTTCAGGACTCCTCTCCCACTTCCTGGTGAAGCCGGCGTGGAAGTAAATTTAGGAATGTATGCCCAAGGATTCGGTCACGAAGCGAACCAGCCAGAAGAGACTGAACCTGTAAAGGAAACACCTAAAGTTGAAGAACATAAAATAGAAAACAACGATGTTGTTGAAGAGGACATCGTGAGCGAAGATGAGGAAACACCGTCAATAGAACAACCTCAAGAAGAAGTTGAAGAGCTAATTGAAGAAGCTGAAAACGAAGAAGAAATTGTTGAGGAAATCATTGAGAAACAGCAAGAAGAGATTGTTCCAGAAGAGAATCCTATTGTAAACAGAAGAGCCTTGTTCCAAGTTCCTAAAAACGACAATGCTGTACCTACTTCTGAAGGCGACGACAAAGGCGATGGCGAGAAAGGAATAGCCAACGGCTTGAAAGACATCGAAAGATACGAAGGCAATGGCGGAAGCGGCAACGGTCCGTCGTACGACCTCGGAGGCCGCGGCGCAAAAAGCATAGCTGCTCCAAGCAAAGAATTCAACGAAGAAGGAACTATTGTAGTCAACATAAAAGTTGATAGAGAAGGAAGAGTTGTAGAAGTCTCAATAGGCCTAGGCACTGACATTATTGATAGTTCTATGCGTGAATCTGCATTACGGGCAGCTAAAAATTCCATCTTCAACAAAGACGAAAACGCTCCTGAGATACAAAGCGGAACGATAACATATAAATTTATCAAAAGACAATAAAACAAAAACAATATGAATTACAGAGAGACATTAGATTGGATGTTCAACAAACTTCCGATGTATCAACGCATTGGTGCAGCAGCATACAAAGCAGATCTCAATACAACCATAGAAATACTCGATTATTTAAACAACCCTCAAAACAATTTCAAGTCAGTACATATTGCAGGAACAAACGGTAAAGGCAGCACTTCTCACTCGCTGGCATCAGTGTTCCAAGCAGCAGGTTTTAAGACAGGGCTTTACACATCTCCTCACCTCCGCGACTTCAGAGAAAGAATCCGCATCAACGGACAAATGATTCCTGAAGATAATGTTGTTACATTCATAGAACAACATAAGCAGAAACTGGAAGAACTTGAACTTTCATTCTTCGAGATGACTGTGGCAATGGCATTCGATTATTTCAGCAAGGAAAAGGTCGATATCGCTATCATTGAAGTAGGAATGGGCGGTCGATTAGATTCAACAAACGTCATACATCCAGAGCTGAGTCTCATTACCAACATCTCATTAGACCACGTCAAATTCTTGGGCGACTGTGAAGAAAAAATAGCTGCCGAGAAAGCTGGCATAATAAAAGAACAAACCCCTATTGTTATAGGTGAGACCCAAGAAAGAAGCAAAGACGTTTTCATCAATAAGGCTGAAGATAAAAACAGCCCTATATATTTTGCAGACCAAATTTTTGAATGCAGAAAGAAAGACGGACTTGCCTTGGATTATCACACATACGACATATACAAAAATAACGAATTATACATCAGCGATTTGAAATTCCCATTATTAGGAAATTATCAAAAGAAAAATCTCGCTTCCATAATTTGTGCTTTAGACATCTTGAAAAATAAATTTGACATAAGCCAAAACAATATCTGCGATGGATTGTTAAATGTAGTGAGAGCAACCGGCTTGATGGGAAGATGGCAGGTCATAAACAAAAATCCATTGGCTATTGCCGACACTGGACATAATGTGGCTGGCATCAACGAAGTCAAACGTCAGTTGGATGAAACAAAATTTGAGAAACTGCATTTCGTTTTGAGTGTTGTCAACGATAAAGATATTGAAGGAATATTGGAACTTTTACCTAAAGATGCAGAATACTATTACTGCAAGGCAGACATCCCTAGAGGACTAAGCGCAGAAATTTTGGCAGAAAAAGCAACAAACTGCGGATTGATTGGTAAAGTGTATCCTTCAGTAAAAGAAGCTTATAAATCAGCGTGTGCCAATGCTAAAGGAAATGACCTTGTATTTGTAGGTGGAAGTAATTTCACTGTTGCTGAAGTTGTTTAAGGTTTTGCTTCAAAAAATAATTTATCTTTGTAAATGAAAAAATAATCTTGTGAAAAAAATTACATTCGGCATATTATTGTGTTTTACGCTAATATTCTTAGCTTCATGTTCATTGAGGAAACACATTCCTGATGACAAGATGATATTGAAGAATAACGTAGTGGAGATACATTCCGAAGATGTTGATTTCACAAAATCTAATATTTCGGCTTACATATCACAATCTAAAAATCCTAATATTTTAGGATTCATGCCACTCACTTGGTTATATTACAAGACAGAAGATGAGACCAGAAATAATAGATTTTTAAACTGGGTAAACCGAACCATCAGCAAGAAGCCTGTATATTTCAATAATGATTTGAAAGAAAAATCAGTTTCTCAGATACGCAAGTATCTCAATGACATTGGTTATTTCAATTCAGGCATCTCCACTCAAGTAAAAAACAACAGAGGCATTGTCAGTGTAATATACGGCATATATCCGGCAAAACCATATATCATCGACAGAATCACCTACGAAATAAGCGACACCTCTATCTCCAAATATGTAAAAGAAATAGAGAATGATTTGCCTGTGAAAAAGGGCAATATTTTCAATGTATTCGATTTGGATGACGAACGCGACAAAATAAGTGAGCATCTAAAAAACAACGGATACTATTATTTTACAAAAGATTACATTTTAATGGAAGTCGATACCAACTTTATGATGCATAAAGCCAATATCAACATAAAGATTGAAGACGTAGTCAATCCATTAACACAAAAGACAGAGCCACATAAAAGATATTTCATCAAAGACATATACATATATCCTAAAGGCACTCCTTTAAGTGAACAAAGTGTTGATACAGTAGAATATACATTCAAATTCGGCAGGCGCTATAGAGATGAACACTTCAAATTCGTTTACAACGGTGAACCAAGAATACGCTTCAAGACATTTGACAATATGGTACATATCCACACTGGCAGACCATATAGTCTTCGTTCGGTTACACAAACATACAAGGCGCTCAACAACTTGAAGATATATAATTTAACAAACATAGACTTCGAACCTGTTGAAAGCGAAAACGACAGCGTTAACCTTTTAAATTGCAACATCATATTAAACAGAACTAAAGTCAACTTCTACAGTTTGCAGCTTGAAGGCACCAATTCAAGCGGTGACTTAGGTATTTTAGGCAGTTTCACATTCCGTAACAGAAACATCTTCAAAGGTTCTGAAATATTTAATATCAGTATCAAGGCTGGTACACAAGGCCAGTCCATTCTTGATGAACAAGGAAATTCAAACCCTTTCAATACTAAAGAATTCGGTATAGAAGGAAGTTTGCTATTCCCTAAGTTTTTAAGTCCTATCAGATTCAATAATTTCGCAAAAGAATTTCAGCCAAGAACTACTATTTCAACAGGTTACAACTATCAGATAAGACCAATATACCAACGTCAAATCACAACTTTGACTTTCGGTTACAACTGGATGAGCAACAATCAGGAGCAGCATATCCTTACTCCAATAACATTAAACAGCGTTAAGGTCATACCTACACCTGAATTTGAAGAGATTCTGGAACTAGAGACAAACCAACGTATCAAAGACCAATATACAAGCCACTTGATTTTCGGTCTGGATTATACATATATCTTTAGCAACCAAAATGTAAGATTCTTAAAAGACTTCTTCTATTTCAAGGCTAACATTCAATCAAGCGGTAATCTTCTATCAGCTTTCAACAACACCGGCTTGATAAAAACCACCGACAACTATCATGAAATTTTCGGCATCAGATATGCACAATATATACGTTTGAGTTTTGATTTCCGTTATTTCAAATACGTAGGTGGTGAAAATCAGATAGCGACACGTTTCATGTTAGGTGCAGGTATCCCATACGGCAACTCCAATGATATGCCATTTGAAAAAAGTTTCTACGCTGGCGGCACTAATGGCATGAGAGGATGGCGTTTCCGTGAATTGGGACCTGGAACATTCAGCAATCCCGACAAACTCAACATAGAGAGAATCGGAGATTTACAGTTGGAATTCAACCTAGAATATCGTTTCCCAATATACAGCATTATCAAAGGCGCCATCTTTACCGACATAGGCAATATATGGACCATGAGAGAAAACGAAATCTTTGCTGGAGGCGAATTCAATTTCAACACCTTCTACAAGCAGCTTGCTGTTGACGCTGGTCTCGGGCTGAGAGTAGATATATCATTCCTGCTCTTCCGTCTTGACGTGGCAGCGCCTATGGTAAATCCAGCTTTTCCAGAAGGCGAACGATGGAGAATCAGCAAGTTACAATTTAAGGACTTCGTAATCAACTTCGGCATCGGTTATCCATTCTAATCCTATTATTATGGATAGAAACACATTGTTTAATATATTATTGAATAATTTCGGTTTCGCTCCTACCGAAGGACAAGCCAAAGTATTATATCATTTATCAGCATTCATTTTAACTGAAAAAGAACGTCCAGTATATCTGTTAAGAGGATATGCCGGTACAGGAAAGACCACTTTAGTCTCCACTTTGGTAAAGACTTTACCTAGCTTGGGAATGCGTTATCAGCTCCTCGCCCCAACAGGAAGAGCTGCCAAGGTGATGAGTACATACACTGGAAAAGCAGCTTCCACTTTACACAGAAAATTATACAGGTTTCAAGTTAATGCCAACGGAGAATTTCGTATGGCAAGAGCAGAGAACAAAGCCAAAGACACTGTGTTTATCGTTGACGAATGCTCCATGATTTCCGACCAAGGCGACGGCTACTCATGGTCACGCTCGCTCCTCGACGATTTAATAGAATACGTCTTCAGCGGCAGCTGCTGTAAGCTGCTGCTCATCGGAGATTCTGCACAGCTGCCGCCAGTAGGCCTCGATATCTCCCCAGCTATGGATTTTGACATCTTGAAAAACGGCTTCTCGCTCACCCTCGCCACATACGAGATGAAAGAAGTGATGCGACAAAATCTGGATTCTGGGATATTATATAATGCAACAGAAATCCGTAATTTAATGTCAACAGACAACGGACAACAGTCAACAGACTTTTATGAATTGCCGTTGTTAAATATAAATGGGTTTGATGATATCGTCAAGATTGACCCGATGTCGTTTGAGGAGCTGTTGTGGGAAAGTTTCGGTGACAAGAGAAGCAACAACGATGCTGTTGTCATCTGCCGTTCCAACAAAAGAGCCAATATGTTCAACCAAGCTATCAGAAGCAGAGTGCTGCAAGAAGAAGGCGAACTATCCACCGGCGACAAGCTCATGATTGTGAAGAACAATTACTTTTGGTGTCAACAGACAACAGACAACAGTCAACAGTCTTCATCCACAACTCAGCAACTCAGCAACTCAGCAACTCAGCAACTTAATATTTCCTTCCTCGCCAATGGCGACATGATAGAAATCACGAGAATCAACAAGTTCGAGGAGATGTACGGTTTCCATTTCGCAGATGTCGATATCCAGCTAACGGATTATGAGGAAGCACCGACGCTTTCTGTTAAGATTATAATGGAGGCTTTATACAGCGATTCCCCTGCGCTCACCAATGAAGAGGCGAAAAGACTTTACCAAGCCGTTGAAGAAGACTACATGGATATTCCAAGAGCAGCAGACCGACGCAAGGCAATGAAAGAAAATCCATATTACAATGCCTTGCAGGTGAAGTTCGGTTACGCCCTGACATGCCACAAGACACAAGGCGGACAGTGGAACAATGTGTTCATTGAAGCGCCATACCTACCAGATGAAACGACCCTAGAACACAGCGACCTCCGCTGGCTCTACACCGCTATGACCCGCGCCAAAGAAAAGGTATATCTGGTTAATTTCAAGGAAGAGTGGTTTAATTAGGAACTCAGAATCTCAAAAACTCAGAATCTCAGAAACTTTAATAAATAGACGCATACCCAAGGTCCGTTGTCTGTTGTCTGTTGACAATAACAGACGCATCAACGACATATTGTTTATTTTTCATTGTGTCGTGTGATACGTCTCTACATTTTTAACATTTTTTAACTTTTTCCTGACTTCGTCACTCTATTTTTGGTAAAAATATAAGTTATAGATAAACAGCATTTTAACTCTTTTGCGTACCCTATTTTGGGGTACGCAAGTGTTTTACTACTTTTGTAACATGTACGTAAAGAAGAAAAAGAACAGGTCTAAGACGACAAGCGTTGTCGTATGCGAGAAAATAAAAGGCAAATACAAAGAGCCCTGAAAGTTTACAAGGAACTCGACAGAATCCTGAAGTTGAACAATATTAATATGAGTGTCGACAAAGTGCTCCGTATGGCAAAAACAATCACGACTTTGCAGATTAGACTTCCTCTTAACAACGAAGTCATCTCCAAAGTCATGATCATGAAACGCCACAAGGCAATCGAAAGATTATTCGATGAAGATTTTTGGGTGACGCAATGACGAAGTCAGGAATATATTTTATAGCGTTTTAGAAACAAAAAACCGCCCAACTCGTGAGCGGTTTTCAAAATGAGAATTGTAGTAATATAATATTATTATATATTATTTACAGAATCTGTGGTTTTTGCCAGGATAGTAAGCTACATCACCAAGTTCTTCTTCGATACGGAGAAGTTGGTTATACTTACAGATACGGTCTGTACGTGATGCAGAACCAGTCTTGATTTCACCTGTGTTAAGAGCTACTGCGAGGTCAGCGATAGTTGTATCTTCTGTTTCGCCTGAACGGTGGCTCATAACTGCTGTGTATTGGTTACGGTATGCCAAGTTAACAGCGTTGATTGTTTCAGTCAAAGAACCGATTTGGTTAACTTTAACGAGGATAGAGTTAGCAACATTACGTTCGATACCTAATCTCAAACGATTTTCGTTTGTTACGAACAAGTCGTCACCAACGAGTTGGATTTTGTTACCGAGAGCGTCTGTCATTAAGCGCCAGCCATCCCAATCGTCTTCAGCCATACCATCTTCGATAGAGATGATAGGATATTTTTTACACCAGTTTGTCCAGTAATCAACCATTTGAGCTGGAGTCAATTTATCACCTGTTGATTTGTGGAGGTGGTAAACGTTTTCTTCTGGTAAGTAATATTCTGATGAAGCTGGGTCGAGAGCGATGAAAATTTCTTCACCTGGTTTGCGACCTGCTTTTTCAATAGCTTGAAGGATAACTTCAATAGCTTCTTCGTTTGAACGGAGGTTAGGAGCGAAACCGCCTTCGTCACCAACGTTTGTTGAATAACCTGCGTTTTTAAGAACAGTTTTGAGGTTATGGAAAATTTCTGCACCCCATTGGATAGCTTGACGGAATGATGTAGCTCCTACAGGCATAATCATGAACTCTTGGAAGTCGATGCTGTTGTCAGCATGTGAACCACCATTGAGGATGTTCATCATAGGGATTGGAAGAGTATTAGCGCTAACGCCACCAACATAACGATATAAAGGTTGGCCTGTTACGAGAGCACCAGCTTTAGCACAAGCTAAAGAAACGCCGAGGATAGCGTTTGCACCGAGTCTATCTTTATTTGGAGTACCATCTAAAGCCAATAATTTCTTGTCGATTTCGTTTTGATCGAGAACGTCGAGACCGAACAATTCATCAGCTATTAATGTATTAACATTTTCAACAGCTTTAAGAACACCTTTACCAAGGTAAGTTGATTTATCACCATCACGGAGTTCTCTTGCTTCATGAACACCTGTTGATGCACCTGAAGGAACAGCAGCGCGACCCATTGCGCCACCTTCTGTTACGACATCAACTTCAACTGTTGGATTACCACGTGAGTCTAAAATCTGACGTGAATGAACATATGCTATTCTACTCATAATAATAAAATATAAAATGTTTAATATATTACTTAAAAAAAAGACCCGACCAAAATGTCAGGTCTTTTGTAATGATTTATTCTGCAGAAGCTTCTGTTGCTTGAGCTTCTTCAACAGCAGGAGTTTCAGTTTTTTTCTTACCGCCTCTTCTACGTGTTGGCTTAGCAACTTTTGTAGCTTTCTTATCGTTGCAAGTATATGTTTCGTTATAGTCAACGAGTTCCATCATACACATCTCAGCGCTGTCACCAAGACGAGTACCTAATTTAATGATACGTGTGTAACCGCCTGGACGATTTTCAACTTTTTGGCTGATTTCGCGGAACAATTCTGTAACTGCTTCTTTACTTTGGAGCATAGCGAAAACTGTACGGCGTGATACTGTTGAATCATCTTTGGAACGAGTAATCATTGGTTCTACATAGATACGTAAAGCCTTAGCTTTAGCAACTGTAGTAACGATACGTTTATTAAGAATAAGCGAGCAAGCCATATTAGCTAACATAGCGTTGCGGTGAGCGCTTTTTCTTCCTAAGTGATTAAATTTCTTATTGTGTCTCATCTTTATTATTCCTTATCTAATTTATATTTGCTGATATTCATTCCAAATTCTAATCCTTTAGTTCTGACCAACTCTTCTAATTCTGTAAGAGATTTTTTACCGAAGTTACGGAACTTGAGTAAGTCATGTCTATTAAGGGCAACCAAATCACCAATTGTTTCAACTTCAGCTGCTTTCAAACAGTTCAATGCGCGAACTGAGAGATCCATCTCAACTAATTTAGTCTTGAGGAGTTGACGAATATGTAATGAATTTTCGTCAAGGTCGTCTGATGCTGATTTCTTTTCATCCATCATTGTGATTCTTTCATCTGAGAATAACATGAAGTGATAGATGAGTATTTTAGCTGCTTCTTCCAATGCATCCTTAGGATTTATAGAGCCGTCAGTTTCGATATCAAATATGAGTTTTTCGTAGTCAGTTTTTTGTTCAACACGATAATTCTCACGTTTGAAGCTAACATTTCTAATTGGAGTATGGATTGAATCTATGGCGATAGTGTCAATAGGTGCATTCAACACTTTGTTTTCGTCAGCATTCACATATCCTCTACCTTTGTTGATTGTCAATTCGATTGACAATTTTACAGAAGGGTCCATGTGGCAGATGACGAGTTCTGGGTTCAACACTTGAAACACTGAGAGGAATTTATTGATGTCACCAGCTAAGAATTTATCTTGGCCACCGACAACAACAGTAACTTTCTCAAATGTCTCGCCCGGAATTTGTTGTTTAAAGCGAACCTGTTTAAAACTTTGAACCATATCGGCTACATCTTCAATAACACCGTGGATTGGAGCGAGTTCATGTTGAACTCCTTCAATACGGATTGAAGTGATAGCATAACCTTCTAATGAAGAAAGAAGAACTCTTCTGAGTGCATTACCGATTGTTGTTGCAAAGCCTGGTTCAAGTGGGCGAAATTCGAAGACACCATGTTTGTCTGTCGATTCTACCATTATAACCTTATCGGGTTTTTGAAATGCTAAGATTGCCATAATATCAGTTTATATTCGATTATTTAGAATACAACTCAACGATAAGTTGTTCATTGATGGTTTCAGGAATATCTTCACGGTTTGGATAAGTCATGAACTTACCGCAAAGTTTATCTGAATCCCATTCTAACCATGGATAGCGGTTTCCGCGGCCATCCACTGAATTAGTAATGACTTCCAAGCTCTTGGATTTTTCACGTACTGCGATGATGTCACCAACTTTCACGAGGTATGAAGGGATGTTGACAACTTTACCATTGACTGTAATATGACGGTGGCTAACCAATTGACGAGCTGCTGCACGTGTTGGAGCGATACCGAAACGATAAACTAAGTTATCTAAACGTGATTCAATAAGTTGAAGTAAAATTTCACCGGTGATACCTTTTTTCTTATTAGCTTTTTCGAATAAGTTTCTGAACTGACGTTCTAAGATACCATAAGTGTATTTTGCTTTTTGTTTCTCCATCAACTGTACACCATATTCAGAAACTTTTTTTCTTCTTTTTGCTGCACCATGTTGTCCTGGAGGATAATTTCTTTTTTCGTAATTTTTGTCAGCACCGTAGATTGGTTCACCGAATTTACGAGCAATTTTTGTTTTAGGACCTGTATATCTTGCCATAACTCTTAATTTTTAAAATTTTAATAAAAATTATACTCTTCTACGTTTAGGTGGACGGCAACCATTGTGTGGCAATGGAGTAACGTCAACGATTTCTGTTACTTCAATACCAGAAGCATTGATTGAACGAATAGCTGATTCACGTCCTGAACCTGGTCCTTTTACAAATACTTTTACTTTACGTAATCCCAAGTCATACGCTGTTTTAGAGCAATCTTCGGCTGCCATTTGAGCTGCGTATGGAGTGTTCTTTTTTGAACCTTTGAAGCCCATTTTTCCGGCTGATGCCCAAGAAATGACTTGTCCTTCATTGTTTGTCAAGGAAATAATGATGTTATTGAAAGAAGCTTTAATAAATGCTTTTCCAACAGCTTCAATCTTAACAACACGTTTCTTAACGACTTTTGTGTTTTTTGCCATTTTTTAATTAATGTTTTTTAATGTTTTTTTATGATCCAACCAATAAGTTATTTATTACTTAGTGGCTTTCTTTTTATTAGCAACAGTTTTCTTACGTCCCTTACGAGTACGTGCATTGTTTTTTGTACTTTGTCCACGCAAAGGTAATCCAGCACGATGACGGATTCCTCTGTAACAACCAATATCCATTAAACGTTTGATATTGATTTGGATTTCACTACGAAGTTCACCTTCTACTTTGTATTGGTCACCGATGATTGTACGGATTACATTTTGTTCATCATCGTTCCAATCTTGAACTTTCTTCTCTGGATCAACACCTGCTTTTGCAAGGATTTCTTTTGCAAGTGAACGTCCAATACCGTAAATGTAGGTTAAAGATATTTGACCTTGTTTGTTGTTAGGTATATCAACACCAGCGATTCTTGCCATAATTTTACTGTTTTACTTTTGTTATTAGCCCTGACGTTGTTTTTCTTTAGGGTTCTTTTTGTTAATTACATACAATTTACCTTTACGACGCACAATTTTGCAATCGTCTGATCTCTTCTTGATAGATGCTCTGACTTTCATATTACTTTTATTATCTTTATTTCTTTAAAGTCATTTTTTGTTTATTCCTATTTTGCGGCTGCAAAGATAAGAAAAATTTATTTATATCTGAATGTTATACGTCCTTTTGTTAAATCATAAGGTGACATTTCTAATCTTACTCTATCTCCAGGCAATATTTTTATGTAATGCATACGCATTTTTCCTGAAATATGAGCAATAATTTGAAGTCCATTTTCCAATTCTACTCTGAACATTGCGTTTCCTAATGATTCTACAACTGTTCCGTCTTGTTCTATCGACAATTGTTTTGCCATATAATATTCTTATTTATTGATTTCTTCTACCCATTCAAAACTAGATAATATTTCTGCTTTCCCATCACGTATTGCAACGTCATGTTCAAAATGAGCTGCTGGCATTCTATCTTTAGTCCTGATTGTCCAGCCATCTCTTTCTTGAATTATGTCACGTTTTCCAAAAGTAATCATTGGTTCAATTGCTATGACTATGCCTTCAGACAACTTTGTTCCAGTACCACGTTTTCCATAGTTTGGAACTTGAGGGTCTTCATGCAATTTACGTCCCACGCCATGACCAACCATCTCTCGTACTACTCCGTAACCAAATTGTTCTACGTAACTTTGAATAGCATAACCAATATCTCCGATACGGTTGCCTGCTACTGCTTGTTCGATACCTTTATATAAAGACTCTTTGGATCTTTGGAGAAATAATTTTATTTCTTCCGATACCTCACCTACTGTAAATGTGTAGGCCGAATCGCCGACGTAACCATCCAAAATTGTGCCACAATCTACAGAAACTATATCACCGTCACGAAGCTCGTAATTACCAGGAATTCCATGAACAACGGCATCGTTGACAGAGATGCATAGACTTCCGGGAAATCCACCATATCCCTTGAAGGCTGGTATTGCACCATTATCTCTGATAAATTCTTCAGCGATTTTATCAAGTTCGATAGTACGGATACCCGGACGTATATGCTTGCCTACTTCACCGAGAGTTTTGCCCACTAGTAAAGCAGCGTTTCTTAACAATTCAATTTCTTTATCTGTTCTGTAATGAATCATATCAAGAAATCTTACATTCTTCCTGAACGTCCTTTAATACGACCGGTTTTTGTCAAACCATCATAGTGACGCATTAAAAGATGACTTTCTATTTGTTGTAAAGTATCTAAAACAACACCGACAAGAATCAACAATGAAGTACCACCGTAGAATTGTGAGAATTGTTGATTTACGCCGAGAATTGAAACTATAGCTGGCATAATAGCTACAACACCTAAGAACAATGAACCTGGTAAAGTAATTCTTGAGATAATATCATCGAAGAATTCTTGAGTCTTCTTGCCTGGTTTAACACCTGGAATGAAACCACCGTTTTTCTTAATATCTTCTGCCATTTGAGCTGGATTGATTGTAACAGCTGTGTAGAAGTATGTGAAAGCGATGATTAATACGAAGAATACAAAATTATACCAGAAACCATTCATGTTTGTGAATGCTGTCATGAAACCTGACATTTGTTCTGTTTGAGCGAAACCTGCAATAGTGATAGGTACAAACATGATTGCCTGAGCAAAGATGATAGGCATAACACCGGCTGAATTCACTTTTAAAGGAATATATTGACGTACGCCACCATATTGTTTGTTGCCAACAACGCGTTTTGCGTATTGTACCGGTATTTTACGAGTACCTTGTACTAACAAAATTGTCATAATTATTACAAGTACGAGTACTACGATCTCAATCAAGAAGAAGATTGGACCACCGTGTCCTTGTGTAAAACGAGATGCTACTTCAGCGAACAATGCGAAAGGCAAACGAGCAATAATACCGATCATAATGATCATAGAGATACCATTACCAATACCTTTATCTGTAATACGTTCGCCGAGCCACATTACGAACAATGTACCTGCGATAAGAATAACAACTGATGAAATCCAGAAGAACAATGTTGGTGAGCCGCCTGCTACGAAAGGATAAATAGCTTCTGCTGGAAGTTGAGCGCGCAAGTTAGCAATATAACCAGGAGCTTGAGCAGCAACTATAATAACAGTTAAGTAGCGTGTGATTTGATTAATCTTACGACGACCGCTTTCACCTTCTTTTTGTAAACGTTGGAAATAAGGTATAGCCATACCCAACAGCTGTACTATAATAGAAGCTGTGATATATGGCATAATACCTAATGCGAATACTGAAGCGTTTGCGAAAGCACCACCTGAGAACATATTTAACAAACCGAGAAGGCCGCTGCTGCTTTGATTTTGCAGTTGAGCGAGTTGTTCTGGGTCGATTCCCGGGAGAACCACGTAAGAACCGAAACGATAAATTAAAATAATTAATATCGTGTAGGTGATACGCTTACGGAGTTCCTCAATTTTAAAGATATTTCGTATGTTTTCTCTGAGACGTTTGTTCATCCAAAGAATAGCTGCTATAACTACACATACTAAAATAACTATTAATAACTCCTTCATATCTCTTCAGTTTTATTTATTATATTTTTTCAATTGTTCCACCGGCATTTGTAATAGCTGCCTCAGCGCTTTTTGAGAAAGCATGAGCTTTAACAGTCATTTTTGCCTGTAATTCTCCGTTACCAAGAATCTTAACGAGTTCATTCTTACCTACGAAGCCATTATCCATTAATAATTCTGGAGTAATGTCCATGATGCCACAGTCAGCGAAGTCTTGAAGAACTTCAATATTAACTGGACGGTAGAATTTACGGTTGATATTCTTGAATCCGAATTTAGGGACAAGACGTGCTAAAGGCATTTGACCGCCTTCATAACCGATTTTATGTGAAGTACCAGAGCGTGAGCCTGCGCCTTTGTGACCACGTGTTGATGTGCCACCTCTGCCAGAACCTTGTCCACGACCGATTCTTTTGCGTGTCTTAACTGAGCCTTTGGCTGGTTTAAGATTACTAAGATCCATACTATTATTATTTTCTTAGTTCAACAATTAAATTTCTTCTATTTTGAGAAGGTGTTTTACCTTTTCAACCATACCGGCGATACATGGATTTTCCATATCGACCTCTACAGATTGGTTCATCTTTCTAAGACGCAAAGCTACTAATGTATCTTTTTGATCTTGTGGTCTGCCGATGCCACTTCTAACCTGAGTAATTCTAACTTTTTTCATTGCTTTAAGATTATCCGTTAAACACCACATCCAAATCAACACCTCTCATTTCAGCTACCATACGTGCATCGCGCATTTGGCTTAATGCAGCGAATGTAGCTTTAACAACTGAGTGAGGGTTTGAAGAACCTTTTGACTTAGCCAAGACGTTTTTAACGCCGACGCTTTCCAATACAGCACGCATAGCACCACCTGCGATAACACCAGTACCTGGAGTAGCTGGTTGTACGTAAACGTATGCACCGCAGTATTTGCCATATTGTTCGTGAGGAAGGGTTCCGTTGATAATTGGAACTTTAATTAAGTTTTTCTTTGCATCATCGACACCTTTTGCAACAGCGGCTTGAACTTCCTTGGCTTTACCAAGTCCGTAACCTACCACGCCATTTTCGTTGCCGACAACTACTATAGCTGAGAAGCTAAAAGTACGTCCGCCCTTGGTAACTTTGGTGACGCGTTGAACGCTAACCAAACGTTCTTTAAACTCGATTTCCGAAGTTTTTACTTTTTTTACGTTGACTTCTGACATAGCTTTAGAATTTTAATCCACCATTACGAGCTCCATCTGCTAAAGACTTAACTCTACCATGATACAAATAACCATTACGATCGAATACTACAGTTTCAATACCAGCTGCTTTAGCTTTTTCAGCGATTAAAGCACCAACTTTAGCTGCTTTTTCAATCTTTGTAATATTTTCATTTTCGATTCCGTTCTCACGTGAACTTGCAGCAAGTAATGTTTTGCCTGCAAGGTCATCAATTAATTGAACGTAAATTTGTTTGTTACTTCTGAAGACAGATAATCTTGGACGTTCAGCTGTACCGTTAACGATTTTTCTGACGCGTCTTTTAATATTTAATCTTCTTCTGATTTTTTTAACTTTAACCATCTTGATTGCGTTTTTCAGTTATCGATTAACATTATTTACCTGCTGCTTTACCTTGTTTACGTCTCAAGACTTCGCCAACAAACTTAATACCTTTACCCTTGTAAGGTTCTGGTTTACGGAATGAACGAATCTTAGCTGCAACTTGACCAAGCAACTGTTTATCGTAAGAACGCAACTTGATGATAGGGTTCTTACCTCTTTCGTTTACAGTTTCAACTTTAATTTCTTCTGGGAATACCATAAGAATTGTGTGTGAGAAACCGAGTGATAATTCTAATTGTTGACCTTTAGCTTCTGCTTTATAACCAACACCAACGAGTTCTTGTACTGTTTCAAAGCCTTCTGATACGCCTTTAACCATGTTGAAGAACAATGCGCGGTAAAGACCATGTTTAGCACCTGCTTTAGGAATGTTAGCTGGTTCAACAATAACAAAACCGTCTTCAATTTTTACATTAACATCACCGTGGAAATCTTGTGACAATTGTCCTAATTTTCCTTTTGCTGTAAAAACGTTATCTTTTACTGATACTTCGACGCCTGCTGGGATAGCGATAGGCATCTTTCCAATTCTTGATAATGACATTGCTATTCTCCTTTCATTAACTTACGTAACATAAAACTTCGCCACCGATATGAAGTTGACGTGCTTCTTTATCAGTCATAATACCTCTTGATGTTGAGATGATAGCGATACCTAAACCGTTCATCACTCTTGGGAGGTTTTCAGAATCAGCATATTTACGTAAACCTGGAGTTGAAACTCTTTGGATTGACATAATAGCTGGCTGTTTTGTTACAGGATGATATTTCAAAGCGATTTTAATAACGCCTTGTGGTCCTTCATCTTCAAATTTATAGTTAAGAATGTAACCTTTTTCAAAAAGAATTTGGGTAATAGCTTTCTTCACATTTGAAGCAGGGACTTCTACTATTCTATGTTTAGCGTTGACAGCATTACGGATGCGTGTCAAGAAATCTGCTATAGGATCTGTAATCATTGTCTTAATTTTTAATGTTTACCAACTTGCTTTTTTAACACCTGGAATTAAACCTTTCAGTGCCATTTCACGGAAGTTGATACGTGAA
>JAZUCH010000060.1:0-8058 GCA_045639025.1 Bacteroidales bacterium | reverse complement strand
GGTCAGTGAACTTTATAGATTGGGAAAGAATCTTGTAATTACAGGTAGTAATGCCAGAATGCTAAGCAGTGAAATGGCTACAGTCTTGACAGGAAAATATCTTCAAGTGGAAATGTTGCCATTTAGTCTTGAGGAGTTTTTTGATTGGAACAAACTGGATCTTCACATGCTTAAGCCGGAAGATATAACAAATTCATTCGTATTGACAGATGATTATCTTAGAAATGGCGGTTACCCTGAAGTAGTAGCTTCACGACAGTTGACTCGTAGCTATCTTGACACCTTGTTTGATTCCATTATATGGAAAGATGTGGCCAAACGTCATAATGTTCGCAATGTGACTGATTTGAATAATTTAGCCATATATCTTGTGTCTAACTTTTGCAATCCAGTTAGTGCAAATGATTTAACGACAGAACTTGGATTCTCTAGTGTCAATACGACCAAGAAGTATATGGATTACTTGCATGAACCATACCTTTTCTATTATTTATCACGCTACAACAATAAACTCAAGTTGATGAAGAAGGCACCAAGAAAAGTGTATGTGGTTGACAATGGATTTGTTGCATCTAAGGCATTTTCTTTGAGTGATAACTTAGGACGTTTGCTAGAAAATCAAGTGTTCATCGAACTTGTACGTCGAGGATACGATGTTGAAAGAACAATGTTCTATTATCGTTCACGAAACGATAAGGAAGTTGATTTCGTTCTTCGCAAAGGAGCGCATATAGAACGCTTGGTACAAGTTTGTTATGATATGAGCAATCCAAAAACAGAGAAGCGTGAAGTGGATAGTATAGTTGAATGTGCTGGAGAATTAAAATGCGACAACCTTGTAATTGTCACGAATAATGATAAGCGTACGATTGAAAAAGATGGTTATAAGATAGATGTAGTATCCATTTCTGAGTTTTAGATTAAGAAAATGTTTTAGATAATTATTTTAGTTACAAGTCTATCTCAAGTATAAATTGTGTGTTTGTAAAAAGCTACACATTTGTAGTTAAATTCGATAGATTATAAAGTTATAAACAATATTGATTGTAGGGCATATGAATTTGACAGAAATATTTGTAAACAAGTTAAAGATAGAGTCTAAAGTTGTTACTATAGATAGTCTATTTAATGAAGCTAAAGTTAAAAGGACTCAGTATGCACCCCCGTATCAGCGGAATTATGTATGGGATGGGGAAAAAGCTACATACTTTTTAGAGAGTATATTAATTGGAACAGAAATTCCACCACTTATTTTTTTTCGCAGTAAAGGAAGTGTAGAAATTATTGATGGTCGACAACGCTATGAAACAATATTAAAATTTCTACGTGGAGAACTACGTCTTAGTAAAGCTGGATTGAAGAAGTTAGATATTCTAAATATTGGTAAGAAAACCTTTGCATCATTGCCAGAAGTGTTGAAAAATGATTTTCTGGATACAAAACTTCGTGTGATAGAATTTAGTTTTGCATCTCTTGATGGTATAACACAGATAGAAGAGGATTCTGTAAAGCAAGAAATATTTAAACGATATAATTCAGGTATCACACCACTTAAAAATACGGAAATAGATAAAGCAATTTATTTTGACGATGATTTAAACGACTATTTTAGAGTAAAACTGCATGATAAAAAAATACAGGATCAGTTTGATCGGTTATTTAAATATGAAGACAAAAAAATAGAAGTTTCTTTACAAAAAATAAGACAACTGTTGGTTATCCATAAAATTCCAATTAAGTATTATTCTAAAGCAAAGCAGAAGATTACTGACAAATATTATGATTTGCTTTCAGCTCGCATTACTAATGATCAATTCGATAAGTTATTTGATTCATTTATAAAAAAACTGGATTTATTAGATGAAGTGAGAAATTTTGTAGATACAGAAGATTTTCCATATAATCGTCTTATTTCTGAAGTATTATTTTGGGCGTTTTCAATTCTTGAAGATAATAATATTATATTGCCACAAAAATGTTCAGTAGAACTCGAAATGTTTTCACAATATATAAAGAATAATATTGTTGCTTTTGAGATGGATAGAAGTTCTTTTTATAATCAGATAATGAATCGTTATGGAATAATTGCTAACTATTTAGAAGAAAAGTATCTAATAAATAAAAATATATATATTGAAACTGACGATACATTCAAACAGAAAAACCGTGAATTAAGTCAAGTTCGAGAGAATAGAACAACAAATTATCAAGAATTGCGTATCAATAAACCAGAACCGAGTACTTATACCATTGACGACATATGTCGTCTTATGGGGCGTTCTCGTTTTTTAGTTCGTCCACCTTATCAGCGCGAGGAAGTTATAAATAGGAAAAAGTCATCAGAAATTATAGAAAGTTTACTATTGGGTATAAAGCTGCCACCTATTTTTATATTTAAAAATAAGGAAGGAGTTTCAGAAGTGATTGATGGTCAGCAACGTATTTTGTCAATTTTAGCTTTTCTTGGTAGAGAATACATGAATGAGAAAGGTGAGAAAGTCAAGTCAAATAAAGATAAATTTTCACTTCAACTAAAAGACAGTATTCTTACTGGTTTACAAGGAAAGTATTTTACACAATTAGATGAGGAACAACAAGAAAAGATTACAGGCTTTGATTTATGGATAATAGAGATTAATGAAAGGAACAATCCAGAATTTGAGCCACTAGATTTATTTATTCGTTTAAATAATAAACCTTATCCAATAAAAGACGATACATTTGAAATGTGGAATTCATATATAGATAGAAGTTTAATTGACACAATAAAACTATCCTATAATAATTGTTCTGGGTGGTTCTTTATGCGTAAGATGAGTAATCGAATGGATAATGAAAACAATTATACAGTACTCTCTTACTTTAATTATCTAGAACAGAACCAACTAGATGCAACAGATAAAGGTCCTTTAGACATATATAGAATAGGTTCTCGCATAGCTTTCCGTCTACGTTCAAAAGGTGAGATTTCTAAAATATTAGAAAATGTGGAAAAGAAAGAATCTTTCATTGAGGCTGTGAATAATTTAGAATTTTCATTTATTAAGAATTTGAAGACTTTATTGTCAGATGAAAAAGATTCTAGCGATAAAACTTTGAGTAAAAATTTAGATGAAATGCTTGGGGTAGAGAATTATAAACGTACTCAGCAAAGTTTCTACGCTTTATGGTATTTCTTAAAAGGTCTTGATTATAACAATTTTAAGAATAATCGTAAAGATATACGAAATAGTGTTAGACAATTACTTAACTATATGTCATCAGATATATCCCTTGATGAATTCAATCATCAAGTAGAAGAATTCAGATTAAAATTTGCAAAAGAAGGAAGAAAAAAAATACTTTGGGGTAGTATGGAGGATTTGATGACAATATATTCATTTGATTCCGAAAGTTCAGAAGGTGTAATCTGCGATATTTATGTAAAACGAAATAATAAGACGAAGAGTAAACTTGAGATCATGTTTGAAAAACCAGAGAAAGTTAATGAATTTATCGGTTTGCAAATTAAACGTGAAGGATTTACAACAGGTTATATTGGAACCGTTTTGCATAGTAATTATATTTTTAAAGAGTATGATTTTGCAAATAGAAATGTAACAACAGGTAGTATCAAGACAATTGATATACCTATTTTGCCATTAGAGATTCAGAAAACTTTTGATAAGATAATGATTTACACATTATCGGATGAATATATTTATAGTAGTTTCTTTAAAAATATATTAGATAGGATGGTTGAGGAAATATATCATCATGATTTGTTTGAATTTCAGAATGTGTCACTATTTAAGGAGGTGAGAAATATAGTGGATTTGAGTAAATTGGATTCCCAACTCCGTAATGAACAGATAAAGGAAATATATAATTCTATTATATCTGATAAAGATGGACTTTTAGCCGAATTATCCGCAGCTACAGGTATAACCAGATCATATAATGATTTATGAAACGAATTAATAAGATTGAAATAGAAAATTCACGGGCTTATTATGATCGCTTGATTTTTTCGTTAGAAAAAGGCGAGAATTTATTGTTGTATGGAGAGAATGGAAGTGGAAAGACCTCTTTATATAAAGCACTTAATGATTTTATTCAGAGTTTTTATTCTCCCGTTAAATATATTTGTAATCGATATATGCCATTTGGAGCATCCGGAGAGATACTATTGAGCATTGGTGATTTTGATGCAAATAATAGAGAATTTTCAAATTTGGTAGATTATAGATTTGCTGATGCTGTTAATAATACAAATGTTCAGAATACAGGATATTTAAAAGCATTAGCACTTTCTAAGGGTTTTTTAAGTTATCGTGACCTGTTGAAAATTTATTTGTCAGAAGATGAAAATCCAAATTTATTTTATTTTTTCATAGAACATTTGTTAGGATTTCATGTCCCAGTTGCACAAGGAAAGAGTTATTCTTTGTATAAACGATGGGAATTAGTAAAGGATGAAATATTTAATGTTTATAGTAGACAAGAACAAAAACATAAGAGGGGGTTAGATGATTTGAATGATTTTGAAATTGTATTAAGATCTGTTCTTGCCAATTTGTTTGCTAAAGTTAATAATTATTTAGCTACATACTTTGATAATTTAGGATTAGAAATAGATTTCGAACTAAAACCACTTATTTTTTCATATGGAGTAAGAAAAAATAAGTGGAAGATTCAAGAAGATCTACGATTAACGATAAAGCTAGAAAAATCCTCTATTAATGAATATACAAAAGGACTTAATGAGGCTAGGCTTTCTGCTATTGCGATCTGTTTATATTTAGCTGCTTTACAGGCTAATCCTGGTAAAGATCTGCATTTTATGTTTTTAGATGATATATTTATTGGTATTGATTCTTCGAATCGAAGGCCAATATTGGAAATATTAAATAAGGAATTTAATGATTTTCAGATAGTAATAACAACTTATGATCGGTCATGGTATTATATGGCAAAAAACTATCTCGAAAAACATACTCCAAACAACTGGAAGTATATAAATCTATATTCTATATCGAAGACTGAAAGAGGACAAACGTTTACAGTACCTGTTGCAACAACTGGTGATTCTGCTTTTGATCGTGCTAAAGAATATCTGCATGGTTTAAGAGATGTTGATTTGCCAGCAGCTGCTAACTATTTTAGGAAGGCATTAGAAGAGTTGTTTTTACATCTTCCTAAAGAGTTGTTTATTAATGATGACTATACTATTGTTCCAGGCTTTAAATTGACTCAGCGAGCTAAAGCTGTCGAAATATTATTTTCGAAAATAGGGGAAAACATGACACATATTTTATTTATTGAGTCCTACCTTCATCCATTAATTCATCCTCTTTCTCATTATGAAGAAGAAGCACAGATTTATAGAAACGAATTGTTAGAAATCGAGAAAGCAATAAGTGAGCTGATGATACAGATTGAACATTTGCCAAGGAAATGTCGGTTATTAGTTGGAAGAGGAAATAGATTAGTTATAAAATACAGAACGGCTGATAATATGTATAATTCGGAATATTATGTGATTCTCGACGATAACATTTGGATTTATAAAGATGAAGTTGGTAATGTTCAACTTATTGGTGGTAAGTGTAAGATGGTATATATGAAAGGGGTTAAAAATGGTGTGGAATTGGAACCGTTTGCACCTAATAAGAAAATGAGAAATTTTAATAATTTCTGTTATGAATCTTTAGATGATGCGTTACGAAAAATATTTACCTATGAAACGAATGTAAAGTCTAATTTGGTTGTTGCTCATAACAACTACGATATTGTTTATCAAAGCAAAGGAAATAATGTAGGAATCCCAATAAATATAAGAAGAGAACAACTATTAGCAAATATGGCTTGATTACCTTTATGTAGGAATACATCCATAATTTTGCGTAAATGGAGAATACGGGATTCAGAAATGATTCCCGTATTCTTTTATAAATCTTCAAAGTTATATTTAATTATACATCATTAGTGGACACTAATGTTCAATATTTCATAATAAATACTGATTACCACTGATGAAATGTGGAATAATATTCTCAGAAATACAGGGACAAAAGTTGTGGCTAGTCTTATAGGAATTAATCTGCTTAAAATGATACAGCGTTTTCTTAGAATACATAATTGAGTAGAATATCAGCATAATAGTATGACATAAAAGTGTAAAAAATCAAGGATATATATTTATAGAATAATCCTTCAGCTTGAGTTGTTAAAATATGGTTGTTATGAGATTCTCTGTCTTTTTGAGAATCTTATCAATTCAAATACCATTGGTAAACTTGACTCATTTATGTAAGAAATTTGGCACACGTTGGCACACGTGTGCCAAATCGACTATATTTCAAATATGTCTGTATGAAGCAAAACTAAACGGAAACAACCTAAATTATATTTATAACTTTCGCAAGTTCAAGTTGTTTCCGATTGTTTCCATGTTATTGAGTAGTATTTGCGTTTGCTGCTCTTATTTCCCGATGCAGAAAGTGTAGATGATTATCAATCAGCTATTTAGTACTCTAAAAGGTACAACCGCTCATTTGGCAAGTCGTTGAGAATGTGTAAGTTAGTGATTTTCAACGCGCTTTTCGCCTTGTACCTCCATTTTGGAATGTAAAAGTAAGTGTAATTTCTTGAATATCAAAACACGAGGTACAAAAACTTGCAAAAAATCGCATTTTTCGCCCCAAAAAGGTACAAAAATGGCTCTGAAACCGAGGTTGGGATTAGAGCTGTTTTACGATTCTATTTTAAGTGTTTTTATTTCGTACAATTCATATTTCCATGAAAAAGCATTATGTTTGCAGTATAATAGGTTATGTGTAGCACAATGAAGTACAACATTAGAGACATAATTGAGTATATAATTGCTTTGGTGAATGAGTTTGCCAAGCGATTTGGTTTGACAGAAAAGCAAGCCTACAAATATATTCGTATGTATCGGGGGGTAGCTTTTGTGGAACAACATTATGGAATTATGCATACACTTGATTTCGATGAAGCGGTAGATAGTGCTGCAGCCTATTGTCGTAAGAATGGTGGTAAATTGTGATGAAAGTTGATTTTAACTGTGTGAAGGAGGTATGAAAAAACGAATTGCTAACTGCGAAGTTAGGATAATACATAAATCTTATATACATAGTATATAACCTTATACTCAATACATTATATTCAAAAATATCTATCCTGGGATAGAAGAGGTTTAGATAAAAATCACTATCTTTGTACCCGATTTAGAAACAATAAAAACGAAATGCAGCAAAATAGAATGAACATAACAACAAATATGTGTCGAGGCTCAAAACGCCTTGAGGGTGTGTTGTGTGCTCCTATTTCAAGCATTGTGTCATTCGACAACATAGGGAAAACTATCCAACAGAAACATACGCTGACAAGGATATTATAGATGCAAATATCCTCGTTAGCAAAATAGATAAAGAATCGTTGGAAAGTCCCTACCAAACTTTTCAACGATTTTTGTTATGCCCATTGGTGATGCCCTTCCTCTCCGTCTATTCCGTCCAATGGCAATCAACAAATTTATTATTAACCACGCAGTAATGCGTACTAAAGAAGAATTATTATGAGTGAATATACCACTGTTTATTTGAGGAGTAAGGCAACTCCTTTATTAGATTATAGAGAACATCCATCCTTTGAGGAAACGAGAAACTTATCAAAGGATGAGATAATGGCAGCTATCCATGAGGTCGATGAATACAATAAGAATGTTCGCAAGTCTTTCGGTTGTAAACTGTTTCATCTTTCTACTACTCCAAGTCGCCATTTGGATATACTCCATTGGAGCCCCTTACCAAAAATCTTGACCACAGAGTTGCTGGATGAGGTTTTAGAGTTTTATAATGAGGAAATCGAGGATTACAAGAAGAGCATTGCAAGGTATAAGGCAACTATAATAAAGTTGGAAACGCGCATACTCAAGGCTAATGTAGAACTGTACGATAAGATTAGTAAGGATATTGATGAATACAATGATAGTATTCGCGACTTTGAAGAAGAGCTTGAAAACACGCAATACCTGTATAATAAGTTCTATTTTGC
>JAZUCH010000059.1:0-78380 GCA_045639025.1 Bacteroidales bacterium | reverse complement strand
GTCTTCACTTTGTGTCTTTGCGTCATTGAGTCTTTGCGTCTTTTCTTCGGTCGCTGAGCTTGTCGAAGCGCCGAGAGTTGTGCCTTCGACAGGCTCAGGCACCGTGCACGAAGTCTGTTGTCCGTTGACTGTTGTCTGTTGACCTTGCAAGCCGAAAGCTAATAATATCAAAACCACAAGTATTCTCATAGTTGCAAAGATAAGAAAAAAAGACTACAAGACTACAGGACAACAAGACTACAAGCTTTTTTTGATACAAGAAATTCAAAATCTCAGAAGAACTTTGAACTCTGAACCCTGAACTCTGAACTCTAAACTCTGAACCTTTTAGTAATGTAGTGATGAGAAAAACTCCTCTAATCCCTCTGCACCTCTAATTCCTCTAGTCCCTCTAACTCTGAATTCCTAAAAAAAAGAACCCCAGAAAAAAATTCTGAGGTCCTGATTTTCTAGAGTTCTAAAATTCTAAAGTTCTAAAGTTCTTATTTAACAATGATCTTAATCATTGATTCATTGACTTTCATGAAATAAATGCCAGCGTTGAGGTTTGAAACATCTATTGTGTTTGTTCCTTCGCTTATTGTCTGTGATGAAACCATCTGACCGTTGATAGAGTAGATGCTTACTTCAGCTTCTTTGATGCTTTCAATCATGACGTAGTTTTCTGCTGGGTTTGGATATACAACGAATGCTACTTCATTGTTTTCATCGATAGATACTGTCACTTGAACAGAAACAGGACCTGCTGGTGATGACTCGCCGTTATCATAGACTGCTGTCACTGTGTAACGATGCAAACCTGGGGTCAAGTCTTCATCATTATATGTGAATGCTTCGGTATTACCGATCTTAGCATCGTTTCTATAGACGTTATAACTTACAGGTTGCATTTCCATTGTTTGAGGAGCTTCCCATGTTAAAATGACATCATCTTCGCCGACGAGTTCTGCTGTGAGATTATGAGGAGGGAACAAGAAATTGTAAGGCATAAAGTACATACCAGAAGCCTTGTTGCCATTTGTCACGTCGGTATATAAAACGCATGGGTTATCGTTAATCATTGTCATTGACATATATGAGTCGCCTGGATCTGAATATCCTCTTTGACCGACGAATGACCATTCTTCGCCGTTATATTTCAATGTTGACATTCTGTTTTCCATGTTCATGTCGGAGAATGAAACGTAGAAGTTTTGTTCGCTGTCCAATGCAACGTCGATGCCTTTGATAGGAATTGATGTTACAGAAGAACCTATTGATTCCCATTCTGAACCATTATAACGATATACGTTCAATATGTTGTCTTGGTAACCGCAATAAGCTACATAGATGTTACCTTCTTTGTCAATAGCGAGATCTTGGTAATAGTAACAACTTTCATCAGACACCTTAGTGCCACCAACTTTAACCCATACTTCGCCGATGAGTTTTGATACATATATTAAATTACCAGCATAAGTGTCAGACCATGAGACATAAGGAGTATTGTTGCTATCCAATGCGAGTTTTGCCCATGCGCCGCCGCTCACTTCACCACCAAGACGTTCCCATTCGTTGTTAACAAATCTGTAAACATAATATCTTGAGTTAGCGTTGTAGTCTCTGAAACTTAAATAAAGAACGTTGTCTGAACCCATTGCTAATTTTGTAACGCTGCCGACTTTATTTATGTCACCGACATCACTCCATTGTCCATTTTCATATTTTTTTACTTTAACATAATCATCGTCGTCTGCCTGTTGATTGCCCATAAGAGAATAAACGATATATACAACACCATTTTGGTCAACAGTGATGCCACCGTCATAAGCCATATTATCATCCAAAGAACCTAATTTTGACCATTGTCCAAGAACGCCATCATATTTATAAACTGTAGGACAGTTGTATTCTTTAACGAATAAGAATACATTTCCGTTTTGAGAGCATGATCCGAAGAGATACATATAAATGCTGCTTTCGGTGATACCTCTGAGACCTAAATATTCCCATGATGCTTCTAAAGGCTCGCTAACGACAAGTGTATAAGATTGTACTGTTTCTGTTTCACCATCTGTAACTTTAATTACGATATCGTATTCTCCTGCAGTTTGTGGCATACCATATAAAGCAGCAGATTTGTTGTCATATTGTTCAAATGTGAGCCATTCTGGTTTTTCTTCAACATTGATTGTCAAGTCCTTGTCATCTGTATCGTGAACATAAATGTTATAGATATAATTTACAAGAGCGAAATTTTCTGTAACAGGAGTTGAAGTAAATTTAGGAGCAGCGTTTTGTTCGCCGTTGACATAAGCACTTTGACCTGCATTGTCGATAGTTCCGTCTGGAGCAATCAAGACACCGATGACCTTCAAATAATTGTGGTCGAAGTTTTCTGGGACAGTGTATGTGAATGTATGAGTGTAAGACTGTCCTGCAGCGAGAGTTGATGGCATGCCTGTCTCACCATTGTAACCACCGAGAAGTTGACGAGCTACGTGGTCGAAAGCCATTCTGTTAGCTGGAACAGGGTTTGGAAGGTTTTCGAAACCGCCCATTGGGAAGTAGTTGTTCGAATATTGGTTTGCTTGGTTATATTGAGGTGCTGGACCTGTAACAGCGTCTTCTGTGATGATAGCGCCTATTTTGTAGTTGCCTTCGATATTTTCGATGGCATCTATTGTTATTGTTGTAGTAAGCAAACGTGTTGACTCATTAAATTGATTCTCTACAGTAACAGTTGACTTAGGCTGCACTGCCATCTCTTGTTGAACAAAGTTGAACCATTGGTCTGTTGATTTGTTTTGGTAACGACGACCGATGTTTGCTTCTGGAGCCATGATGAATCCTCCAGCATTGAAATATTCTTCAACAGCCATTACGTCATTGGTATGAATTGCTACAGCGATGACATTGTCGTACATTGTCACCAATGAGTCAATGTAGTAAATGCCTGAAGGGCAATACTGACACCAAGTTCCTGTTGATTCTTCGATAAGCACATTCTTTTGCGCTGTCAAAACATTGATTGACAATAATGCGCAAAGCAAAAATAAAAACTTCTTCATAAATAATTTTGTTGATTAATTTTTTAAGGGTGCAAAGATAAGAAAAAAAGACTACAAGACTACAAGACTACAAGACAACAAGTTTTTTTAATTAGGAGTTAAGGGTTATTTTTGAACTTTGGCTGTTGAACTCTGAACCCTGAACTATTAACTATGAACTATTAACTATGAACTATGAACCACGATTACCGCCGTTCTGCTCATTGGCGATTTCCATCTCGTGAAATTCTATGTCCTCGAGAATGATATCTATTTTTTTATTGTAGTCAAGGTCGATATTATAGGCGTGAAATACCTGAGGTATGCTTTTTATCTTTGTCAGGAAAAGCTGGTAGGTAGATTCTTTGATGTAGTTTCTTATGATGAGAAGAAACTCGGTTTTTGGTTTGAAGGAGACCCATTCTTTGTTGCCCGATATCAGACCGACAAGATTGAAGGTATTAGAGTTTTCTCCTGCATCATAACGATAGAAAGAGTAGAAGTTCTCACCGTTTTTGGTGATACTTTTGTACTTGACCAAATCTATTTTGAGATTTTTGTTGAGAAAATGCGCCAACTGATAATCAGGCATACTTGTATTGATGCCTATAATTTTTATATCATCAAAAGGTTCAATAA
Source organism: Bacteroidales bacterium (assembly GCA_045639025.1). Lineage (GTDB taxonomy): Bacteria > Bacteroidota > Bacteroidia > Bacteroidales > F082 > Limimorpha. The sequence continues at coordinate 74,712 of JAZUCH010000059.1, read as the reverse complement.
CAAGTTTGTTCTTTCTCTTTACCATTACGCATTTTTTTACAACAGTGCAAACTTAAGAAAAAATATCTAAATGAAATAAAAAAGAAGAGACGATTTTTGACATCGTCTCTTCCTTATTTATAATAGATTTGTCAGATATTAATAGATGACAATCTTATGTGTTTTCATTGTGTTGCCTAACACTTTAACGAAATAAATTCCGCTTGGGAGTTCAGAAACGTCTATTGTTCTGCTGCCGCTGAAAGCGAATTTCTTCATTTCTTGACCTTGAGCATTCAAAATCAAGACGCTCAACTTACCATTTTGGTAATCTGATGAGAAGTTAAGATTTGAAGATGCTGGGTTAGGGAAGATGTTAACGTTGAAGTCAACGAGGTTTTCATTAACATCGACATTGCTGCCATCGAGAATATTGATATTATTACTGTAAGTAACCACTTTACCTGAAACGCGAAGAACTGGGTTGTCAGGAGCGTCACATTTTTTACAGCCGTTTTGACCGTTTACGCAGTCAGGATAGTTAGGGTGACATTCGTCGATGTAAGTTGGGTCTAATTCGTAGAAGATATTAGCGCAGCCGTTGCTTACATAGTCTGTGAGGTCGAAGTCCCAAACCATAGCGATGCTACCTGGGCACCATCCTGAACGTTGGTAAGTCCATGTACCTGCTTGTGGTTGGCAGCCTGCTGGGTTAGGGTTACATGTTCTCCACAAATGTTGGTCGTAAACCTTAACATCGTTGATTTTAATTCCGTGAGTTGCTTCGTAGAATTCAGCAGCATTACCTGTGTTATATGTATCGTTAGCGCCGCTGCTCCAGTTGTGACCTGAAGAGATGATTTTCAATCTTGCAGCTTCTGTATATTCTGGGAATGTATAATCTACGTCAGGGATTGGCTGTTGGTTAGCATAGTCGCCGAATGAGAAGATGTTGAACCAGATTTCATCAACGTTGTAGTAATCAAATTCTGGAGCGCCTTTTGTCATATCGAATGTAAGTGTTGGGTTATAACCGTTACCATTCCATGATTCGAAGTACAATTCTAATTCTACCAAACCTTGGAGTACTGAAGAGAAGTCTGTCACATCGAGATTGTCTTCACATTCTACTCCGAAAGGAGTTGTATAGCGGAAGAGTTCCATCCATTGTCCGCGGTAGTTTCTAACTTTTACGCCACCAACGCGGTCGTATGTATCACAGACGCCGTCAACGCAATTGTGGTCGTAATGAGCTTTGATGTTGTTGAAAGCGCCTACGTGAGTTGGCATTACATAATTGCCGATAGCTGAGTGAATTGAAGGAGTACAGATAAGGTCGCCGTTGATTGTTGTAACGCTGACGTCATCGTAATCTTTTGTAATATTGAATGAAGAAGTTTTTGTTGTGACGTTACCGCCTGATGTTGTAACGCTTACTGTCATAGTATGTTCGCCATAACGTGCTGGAGTCCAGTAGTTATAGAAATAACCGTTGTCTGGGTTGTTAGGAGCGTCGGTGCTTAAGACTACATCTTCGCCATCGATAGTACATCTTACATCTTCGAAGAGGAGAGCGTCGGCATGTTCAACTTGGAGGCTGACGTTTAAGATGATAGGTTTCAATTCTGGGAGATATACGTTTGTTGCATCGTAAGGACGACGAATTGTGATGTCTGTTGAATAAGCCATTGGGTCGATTACTTCGAAAGTCTTCACTACGTCTGGAGCAGCGAGCCATTCGTCGTTACCAGCTTGAGTAGCTTTCAAAGAGACTGTACCAACCTCACCTGTGAGTGTCAAGATGTTGCCTTCAATTGTAGCAGGACCGCTAATCATTTCGAAAGAAACAGGAAGACCTGATGTTGAAGTAGCTTCTAAAGTATAAGGAGGGTTTATTGTCAATTGTTTTGGAACGTCAGGCAAGTTGATGTATTGCATGTTGCCTTCTGGCATTTGACGTACTAAGAAGTTGTCGAAGCCGCCAGTACCACCTTGGCAGTGGAAGAAGATGCCGTCCCATACTTTATAGTCGCGCATGTCGCCTGAACCAGGAGTCATACCCATGTTGAGTTCAGTAGCTTCTGACAATTGCATCCATTCACCCCAAGTAGTACCGTTGAAGTCTTTAACGAAAACTGTCAAAGAACCAGCGCCGTCGTATGCTGAGAAGTCGAATGACATTTTATATCTTGCCCAGTTTTCTTGACGATAGTTGGTGATAAGGATGTCTGTTCCGTTAGGGAGGACGATGTTAGGATGTCTGTCGTTGCCGCTACCAGCTATACGGAGATAGACGCCGCCGTCGCCGTCTGTCATGCCTTGGAGGATGTTGCCATCGCCGTCAGCGTCGTAACCAACGCCAGCGAAAACGCCCCACCATGCAGGAGTGATGTCGAATTCAAAGTCGATGATGCCACCGTTCTTGAAATTGAAATCGAAGTTGCTTGAAGCTTTACGTGTAGCTGTTCTACCAACGCCAGGACCGCCGTATGGATAATAAACAGCAATGCTTTCGTTTGGTGACAACAAACCATCGCAGCTATAGTCAATGTCGAAGTCTTGTGAAGTTGACGCTGTTTGATAATGTGTTGACCAATTGTCTTGTCCGTTGAGACATTGAGTACCTATTGTGTAATTGTCAAAATTGATTACGTACTCAACTTGTGCGTTAACTACTGTTAAGCACAACATCATTGATAATAATAAGAATACTTTTTTCATCTGTTAAAAAATTTTAATTATTTTACTCTGCCATCCACCATACCTTGGTTTCTCTTGTATCGCCATGGCTCATCTTCTTTACTTGTTCATTATAATTGTCATAGTTATATGTTACTTCCGATTGTGGATATGGCAATCTGTATGTAACAAGTTTTTGGTGGTTTATTGTTGTTGGTGTTGTAGCACCAGTGTCTTTTGTACGACGAGTGAGGTTCCATGCTTCATTAGCTTGACGGAACAAATCTAACCAACGTTGTTGATATATAAATTCGAGATAGGCTTCTTCTGAATAAGCGAAGTCGAGGTCGTTATAAACCATTTCGTTGAACACTTTAGAAGCGTATGAATAAGAGATTGTATATAAATCGCCTTCATTCAAAATCTTTTGAAGGTCTTCATATATATATTTATATGTAGCTTCTGTTCCATAGATAGGAAGTTGCATCCACATAAGGAATGAGTGTTCAATACCTTTTCTTATCATTTCGTCTGTCATCATGCCAATACCGCCAGGGACGATACCTTTAATCATCATTTCAGCTTTGATGAAGCATACTTCTGCTGGGCTTATCATGATTTGAGGTACGAATACGTGGTCGCGGATGAGGTAGAAGTTGAATGGAGAATACAAGCAAGCAGGGCCTTTAAATCCGTAGTTCTTGTCTCTCGCTGATGAATAAGGCGAACCGCCTTCTGTAGGAGTGTTGGCATCTTTCAACTGTGGATATGCTCTCCAAGCGCCTTCTGGATAGTCGGCAGTCTTGTTGTTTGTATCGAAGAAGACATAAACTCTAGGGTCGAAGATTTCGTTATCGACAGTGTCTGTTGGTTTTGACATCTGAGCAAATACTGTCTCACCCATTCTTAAGTTTTTATGTTCTCTGAAAGACCATCCTTCATCGCCGAATGTGTTGCCGAGATATTGTGGCCATAATGCGAAAGCGCCGTTGCCGCTATAGTAATAATCGTCGATAGCAGGCTTGTTGTATGCTGTCTGTAACAATGTGTCAGCGAAACCTGGGTCTTTGTCGCGCATTCTCAGGCCATGACGTAAAATCAAAGAGTTAGCGATTTTGCCCCACTTGTTATAATCGTTATGATACATAACATCGTATGAGCCGAGTGAATAATATTGGTTGCCAAGTGAAGTCATTGCAGCACCGCTGTTCAATATTTCTCTTGCCCAAACCAATTCTGACAATACTGTCTTATAGATAGATTCTTGTGAGTCGTATTTTGGTTTTCTATTAGATTCTGTGTCGTACCAGATATAACCAGCTTCTGAGTAAGGAATATCGCCGAACATATCTGTGACTTTGAAAGTCTTGTATGCTTCTAATACGATGAGCTGAGCTCTTACCTTATCATCTATTTCATTGTCGCCAGTTTTTTCACACATCTCATCGAGACGTTTGTCGATGTCGTGGATGTTAGCCAAAGCGAGGTAGTAGTCGTTCCAGACAGCGTCAACGCCTATGCTGTAGTTACCCCATGCCTCTGATGTAAGAGCACCGAGTTCTGTCTCTGGATAGAATATCTCGTTCCATAGATAGAATTGTTCGTTGCTGTTCCAGCGGAGAGAACTGACGACGCCATTAAACATTGGGCCAATATCAGTACCTGTTGGGCTCATTGGATTTTTATTCATCTCTTCAAAGCCTTTTGTACATGAGCCTAAGAAGAGAGCACCTACTACTGTTGATGCTAAAAATATGTTTTTGAGATTTAATATGTTCTTTTTCATAATTTTTCTCCTTCCTTAATTAATTAGAGACCGAATCTGAGTGAGAAGATAAATGAACGTGTCATTGGGAATGAACCATATTCCAGACCTTGCGCATTACCTGTTCCCAAAGTACCTTCTGGGTTGATGTTGTCAGGTAATGACTTGTAGATATAGAACAAATCGCGGCCTGTCACTGAGATTGAAGCATTTTGGAATACCTTAAGTTTTTCAAGTATTCTGCTTGGGAAGTTGTAGCTGACTGTTATCTCACGCAATTTAATCCAAGTGTTGTTTACTATACCAGGTGTTGTGAGGTAGTTACCCCAGCCACCATAATTAGGCATATATTTGTAGTAGTAGTGTACTACTTGTTCATTTTCTGTCACCGCACCAGTTTCTGGATCTACTTGAACGCCTGGAAGTATAACGCCATAATTACCTAAGAAGTTGCCTTCTGCATCATAAAGTGGAAGACCATTACCTTCACGTTCATACAATGTTTCATTGCTTTGACCTGTTTGCATTGAGATTACATAAGAACCGCAGTAAACATCACCGCCGAGTTTAGCATCTACCAATGCATAGACAGAAAGGTTTTTGTAGTTATACTTCATATTGATACCACCTGTTACCAAAGGAGCGCAGTTGCCAACAGGAACGCGTTGGTTTGTCTTGAGGTATTCTGTTCCTTCAGCATTGAGGACAGGACGTTTGTTGCCGTTAGCATCGTATGCATAAACATAATCCCAGCCGTAGATTGTACCATATTCTTCGCCTTCTTGAACAGCGATAGCAGGACCGTTAGAACCCCATACCTCTGACAAGATATACATATCAGCACCGCCTAAGTCAACGATACGGTTGGTGTTTCTTGCAAAGTTGAGACCCACTTGAAGGTAGCTGTCTGGCTTTTGGAATACGTTGTAGTTCATGATAGCTTCGATACCTTTGTTAGTGACGACACCAGTGTTGATACGAGCGCTGCTTGAACCAGACGACACTGCCATAGGAGAAGCAAGGATTTGATCCCATGAGTAGATGTCGTAATATGTGAAGTCCATATTGAACTTATCCCAGAGACCGAAGTCAACACCAAATTCGTATGAACGTTGACGTTGTGGTTTCAATTGGATTGGAGGCACCTGTGTTGGAAGTGTTGATGTCAACTGACCTCCGAATGAACCTGTGTTATAGGTAAAGTCTAACTGATAAGGACTATCGTCGCTAGCTGTCATAGCAGCAGAACCTCTGAATTTCAAGAAGCTGATAGGACCCCAGTTAATCTTGAATGCTTCTGTTGCAATGAAACTCAATGTTGCTGATGGATAGAAATAACTATTGTTGTTCATTGGCAATGTTGAAGACCAGTCGTTTCTTCCTGTGACATCCAAGAAGAGATAGTCTCTATATGAAACGTTCAAGAAACCATATAATGAGTTGACTTGTTTTTCATAACGCGACTCACCTGGAAGCATGCCAGATGTGATAGGGTTAGCACCACCGCTGATATAGTTGTAGAATGTGTATAAGTCGGAATAAGCCCATGTGCCTGTGCCTGCCCATAAACCGTATGTATTTCTGTAGAAACGTTCACCACCGAATGAAAGTCTTGCTTTAAACAAAGAACCGAAGATATAGTCTTTGTGAGCTGTCAAGAGGAAGTCGGCATCAAGAGTGTAGTCTCTTGTCATGTTTTGTTTATAATAACCGCCTGTCATACCATCAACAGCAGTAGGCTTGTTTTTAGTTTCATATTGATCCAAGCTGAAGTCGAGAGCTGTCTTACCAGCCAATGTCAACCAGTCTGTGATGTCGTAAGTAAGACGGATAGAACCATAAGCTTTGTCACGATCGAGGGTTGTGTTATTGTTATAGAATGTCCAGAATGTATTTGCATTGATATATTGGAATGGATAGTTGCCCCATTCTGTCATTGAACCGTCGGCTTGTTCGTATGTTGTTGACTCTATACCTTGCCAGCTTCTTGGCCAACTGTAGAGAAGACCTTTGTTGAAGTTGCTGTATGATTCACCAAGGATTGGTGAGTTGAGACGATGGAAATCGAAATAAGTGAAAGAGATGTCTGCCTTGATTTTTTCTGAGATATTCAACAATGAACCAACGTTGAATGTTGTTTGTTTGAGGTTACAGTTGTCGATGATAGCATCAGAGCGGTCATCAGTGATAGAAACTCTTATTGAACCGAAGTCGCCTGCATTTTGGAATGACACGTTGTTTGTGAAAGAATGAGAGTTCTTGTACAACATGCTGAGGTTGTTTGGTTGTGGAGAGTATGCTCTCATAACACTGTCCCACCATAGCATTTCAGTTCCATCCATAACAGGACCCCATGAAACAGCGCCGCCGTAATAACCGAATGTAGTGTTTGTAGGCTCGCCTTCTGGACCTTGGTCTGAGTTATAGTTGCCGTTATAAATATAATTGCCGTTAGCGTCTTGTGTCAATGTTGGAGTCATGAAAGAAACAGGACCGCCAGCGCCGTATTTGTTTTGAACGTCACGATAGCCGTATGGATCGGTAATCTTGTATGTTGAAGAGAAGTTGATACCGAGACCTTGTTGTTTCTTACCTTTCTTTGTTGTGATGAGCACGACACCATTACCACCGCGTGAACCGTAGAGAGCTGCTGCAGTAGGTCCTTTCAAGATGCTGAGGTCTTCAATATCTTCTTGGTTGATATTGTTAAGAGCTGTACCCCAGTCCTGACCGCCGTCCCAACCAGTAACACCGCCTTCGTTTGTCATAGGAACACCGTCAACGACGATGAGAGGCTGGTTGTCGCCAAAGATACTGTTGTTACCACGGATAACGATACGTGAAGAACCGCCCGATACACCGTCACCAGTGATAATCTGAACACCGGCAGAACGTCCACTCAATGAATTGATGACGTTGTCGCTACCAGAGCGTGTCAAATCGGCGCCGCTGATGTCTTCAGTAGCATAACCCAATTCTCTTTTCTGACGCTTGATACCTAATGCTGTGACAACAACATTATCCAACATCATAGCATCGTTCTTCATAACGACATCGATTTGGTTTCTTCCATTGACAGGGATATTCTGTGTCTGATAACCGACATAAGAAAATGTCAATGTGTCTCTAGATCCCACAGTAATAGAATAATCACCATCAATTTCGGTGATGGTACCATTACTTGTGCCTTTAACTTGAATTGTAACTCCCGGCAAACCGTAACCGTCTTCTGCTGATGTTACATAACCGGAGACTTTAATATCCTGAGCCTTAATGGAGAATCCCATACAAAGGAAAAGGATTAAGAAAAAGTAAACTTTCCTCATATCAATAAAATTTAATTATTCGAAAATAAAAATTCCCACAAAAATAATAAATATATATATAAGTCGACAAAAGTATTTCTTAATTTTGTAAAAATTTAAAATAGTAAAAATGGCTAAGACAAAAACGGTATTTTTCTGTAAAGAATGTGGCAATGAATCGCCAAAATGGATAGGTCATTGTCCTGGCTGTGGTGCATGGAACAGCTATGTGGAAGAGAGTGTTGTGGTGGGGAAAGACAGTAAATCAGTGAAGAGTTCCATACTTCCTGAGACCAAGTCGAAGCCTACTCGCGTTGCCGAGATAAGCAGTGTTAAAGAGGCACGCATCAACCTCGGTTATGAGGAGTTGAATCGTGTTCTTGGAGGCGGTCTCGTCCCAGGCTCTCTCATCCTGCTTGGAGGCGAACCTGGCATCGGAAAATCGACGCTTCTGCTGCAAGTAGCTCTCAATATCCAAGATAAAAAAGTGCTCTACGTATCAGGCGAAGAGAGCGCTCAACAAATCAAGATGCGCGCCGAGAGAATAGGGATACGCAACGAAAATTGTTTCATCCTGACAGAGACCAACACCTCCGACATCATCAAGCATTTCGAATCTACAAAACCCGATATCGTCATCATCGACTCCATCCAGACTCTGGAGTCACCTGCCATTGAGGCGACAGCCGGAAGCATAAGTCAGATACGTGAGACTGCAGCCGAGATGAATAAGATTGCCAAGGCTCATCATGTGCCTACCTTCCTCATCGGTCATATCACTAAAGACGGCACCATTGCCGGTCCTAAAATTCTCGAACATATAGTCGATACCGTAATACAATTTGAAGGCGACCGTCACTACGGATTCCGCATCTTACGCACAGTGAAAAACCGTTTCGGCTCATCATCGGAGCTTGGAATATTCGAGATGAATGCCGCAGGTCTGCGTGAGGTGAACAACCCAAGCGAGATTTTGCTTTCACAGAGAGAAGAGAATGTAAGCGGCATCGCCGTCGCTGCCATGGTTGAAGGATTACGTCCTATGATGATTGAGACTCAGGCTCTTGTGAGCACTGCGGCATACGGCACACCACAGCGCAGCTGCACCGGTTTCGACACACGACGACTCAATATGCTGCTAGCCGTCTTGGAAAAAAGAGCAGGATTCCGACTCTCCTCAAAAGACGTCTTCCTCAACATTGCAGGTGGTCTGCGCGTCGATGATCCTGCCATCGACCTCGCCGTGATGGCAGCAATTCTGTCATCAAACGAAGACATCGCCATAAGCAACAGATACGCCTTCGCTGCTGAGGTTGGACTCTCGGGTGAGGTGCGTTCTGTCAACAGAGTGGAAGCTAGAATAGCAGAAGCCGACAAACTCGGAATGGAAAAAATATTCGTTTCTAAATACAACTGCCGCGGCCTCGATACTTCGAAATACAATGTGGAAGTAGTGCCGCTCGCTACGATAGGTGACTTGTTTAAAGAATTGTTTTAAGTTAAAACTCAGAATCTCAAAAACTCAGAATCTCAGAATATGTTTAAGACACGTTTTGTTAATTGCGTAAGACTTGCAGGTCCAAGCGCCTTCAAGACAATTTGGTGGCTCACCAAGATAATGGTGATATTGTCATTCGTAATATTATTGCTGCAATATTTTGGCATCATAGAATGGATTTCATATTGGCTCACTCCATTGTTTTCTCATTTCGGCCTTCCTGGTGAAGCAGCTCTCGCATACGTATCAGGTTATTTCGTTAATTGTTATTCCGCCATCGCAGTAATGACAACCCTGGACTTAAGTGCCAGAGCAGCGACAATTTTATCTGTCATGGTGCTATGTTCTCATAATATGATTGTGGAAACCGCCGTACAGCATAAAACTGGTTCATCGGTGTTGAGCATCGTTTTAATCAGAACATTATCTGCTTTCATCTTAGCTTGGGTCTTGAATAAAATCATGCCTGGTAACTTCGAAAATATCGTGGTTGAAAACTCTGTACAAGAGCAATTTACATTTGCAGTCATGCTGAAACAATGGGCGCTCCGAACAACAAAGAATGTCGTCACAATGGCATTGTTGGTATATCTTCTTACAGTATTACAAAAGGTGCTGACAGAATTCGGCATAATACAATACATCTCCAGATTCTTGAAACCTGTCATGATATTCTTCGGATTGTCACCAAAGACAGCGTTCTTATGGTTGGTATCAAACACCTTAGGTCTGGCATACGGTGCAGGCATTATGATTGAGGAAGCAGAGAAAGGCGAGACCACCAAGGAAGAAAACGACCTCCTGAATAGACATATAGGAATATCGCACAGCAACTTAGAAGACCTTCTTCTTTTCTCGGCAGCCGGTGGCGCATATCTCTGGATGCTACTGTCACGATGGGCGATGTCGTTTGTATGGGTGTGGTTGAAGAGATTTACCATGATGCTGACACGATGATTCATATCTTGAAAAATCATATTAGGAAAATATTTTTCGTAAAAACGTCGTCATTTTAATACCTTATTTTTATTACATCGTTAAAAAAACTATGTGACTTAATCTTAATTTTCTTTAACAATTCATTGATTTTTAACGAAATAAAAAAAAAGTTTTAAAAAATGTAAAATTTACAATTTTTATTGTAGTAATTTTGCACGTGCGAAGCGTTATACATTTCGTCACTATTTTTAAGAATTTAACACATTTATATATATGGTAAAGAATTTAGTCATTGTTGAGTCTCCTGCAAAGGCAAAAACCATCGAAGGTTTCTTAGGAAAAGACTTCGTTGTGAAATCAAGCTACGGTCATGTGAGAGACTTGAACAAGTCAAACTTAAGCTTAGATATGGACAACGGCTTCCAACCATTGTACGACATTCCGTCAGACAAGAAGGCATTGGTCACCGAGTTAAAGAAATTAGCAGAGAGCGCCGAAATGGTGTGGCTCGCATCCGATGAGGACCGTGAAGGAGAATCTATTTCATGGCACCTTTTTGAAACATTAGGATTGCAAGACGACAAATATCGTCGTATCGTTTTCCACGAAATCACAAAAACCGCTATAAACCACGCTATCGACAACCCACGCAAGATTGACATGGACCTCGTTTCTGCACAACAGGCACGCCGCGTCCTCGACCGCCTCGTAGGTTATGAGTTGTCACCACTCCTATGGAAAAAGGTGAAGCCAGCACTCTCAGCAGGTCGCGTTCAGTCAGTTGTCGTACGTCTCATAGTTGAATGCGAAGAAGAGATAAAGAACTTCAAACAACAAAGCGCATTCCGCGTGACAGCAGTGTTCACATTCACCATCGACAATCACGAATATTCACTCTCTGCAGAATTACCTCATCGTTTCGAGAAAGAAGAAGACGCTCACGCTTTCTTGCAAAACTGCAAAGAGGCTGCTTATAAAATCAAATCTGTCGATAAGAAACCTCTTTCAAAATTACCAGCTCCTCCATTCACAACATCAACATTACAACAAGAAGCTGGACGTAAGTTGGGTTTCTCCGTCAGCAACACAATGCGAATTGCTCAACAACTTTATGAGTCAGGTAAGATTACTTACATGCGTACCGACTCCGTCAACTTGTCGCAATTTGCTCTCATGTCAGCAAAAAAAGAAATCGAGAACTTATATGGTCCTCAATACGTAAAGAATCGTCAGTTTACAACAAAGAGCAAAGGCGCTCAAGAAGCTCACGAAGCTATACGTCCAACATACCTCGACCAACAAACTATTAAAGGTACAGCCGACGAACGTAAACTCTACGAACTCATCTGGAAACGTACTATCGCTTCTCAAATGGCAGAAGCTCAGATTGAAAAGACAAACGTTAGCATCGAGGTATCTAACTCCGACAAAGAATTCACAGCAAGCGGCGAAGTCGTTTTATTCGACGGTTTCTTGAAAGTTTATACCGAAAGTACAAGCGACGAACAAGGTGAAACAACAAACACAATGTTGCCTCCACTCATCGTAGGTCAAGCCCTCGACTTGGAAAAGATGGAAGCTCAACAAAGATTCACACGCCGTCCTCCTCGCTACACCGAATCAAGCTTGGTTAAGAAAATGGAAGAACTCGGCATCGGACGTCCTTCAACTTACGCTCCAACAATCTCTACAATCCAAAAGAGAGGTTATGTTGAAAAGAAAGACATCCAAGGTGAAGTCCGCAACTATAAGGTTCTTACTCTCAAGAAAAACAAGATTACAGAAAAGACAGGAAAAGAAACTATAGGCAACGAGAAAGCTAAACTCGTTCCAACAGATATAGGCGTACTCGTCAACAGATTCTTGATTCAGTTCTTTGAAACAATCGTTGATTATAACTTCACTGCTAACGTCGAAAAAGAATTCGACAAGATTGCAGAAGGCGAATGCAAATGGAACGCTATGATTAACGAGTTCTATAAAGATTTCCACAAACAAATAGAAGATACATCCGACAACTCAGGCAAGTTCAGCGGCGAGAAATTCCTCGGTGTTGACCCTGTATCAGGTAAAAACGTATTCGTGAAAATCGGCCGCTTCGGTCCTGTAGCTCAAATAGGTGACACCGACTCTGAAGAGAAACCTAAGTTCGCAGGATTACATAAAGACCAAAGCATCGAATCTATCACTTTGGAAGAAGTACTCGACTTGTTCGCATTCCCACGTACACTCGGTGAATACGAAGACGCTGAGATTCAAGTTGCTATCGGTCGATTCGGTCCTTACATCAAACATAACAACACATTCTACAGCCTCTCTAAACTCGACGACCCTTCATTGGTTACATTCATGAGAGCTGTCGAAATAATAGAATCAAAACGTAAGGCTGACTTAGATAATATCGTTTCAACATATCCAGAAAACGAAGACTTGAAAGTCCTCAAGGGACGCTTCGGAATCTATATCGCTTTGAACAAACAAAACTATAAGATTCCAAAGACATACGACCCAACAAACTTGTCATATCAAGATTGTATGGATATCATCAACGACCCTAACAACGCCTCAAAGAAAAGAGTAAAAAAAAGTTAATATTGAACTTTGAACCTTGACTTTGAGCCTTGACTTTGAACTTTTATTAATACCTCGGAAATTTCCGGGGTATTTTTATATCAAAATTTATAACCTTAAAAATTACAATATGAGAAATTTTAGAGAATATGATATTTGGAAAGATTCAATGATTATTACCAAAGATATTTATTTGTATACAAAAGGCTTTCCTAAACAAGATGCCATTATAAATCAAATGCAAAGGGCTGCAATCTCCATTCCGTCTAATATTGCCGAAGGTTCATCAAGAAAGTCTTCTGTTGAATTTGCTAGATATATAGAAATAGCATTGGGCTCAGCATATGAGTTAGAAACACAAATAGAATTATCTTTTCTTCTTAATTACATAAATAATGACATTTATAAGAAATTAATATCAAATGTTTGTAGTGTTGAAAAACGAATGTCAAAATTTATATTAACATTAAGAGAAAAATAGTTCAAAGTTCAAAGCTCATAGTTCAAAGTTCAAAGTCCTCAATGCGCTTCCAGCCAGTTAGTTCCAGTATTGAGATTTACTTCAATAGGGACACAGAGTGGGAGCGCATTTATCATTTTATCCTTGACGATAGCACTCAAGAAATCTAGCTCTTCTTTGTAAACATCAAAGACCAACTCATCGTGTACCTGTAATATCATCTTAGACTTCAGCTTATTGTCTATCATCTCTTTATGGATATTAGCCATAGCTATCTTTATCATATCTGCCGACGTTCCTTGGATAGGAGCGTTGATGGCATTACGTTCGGCGAAATTACGTATAATGCTATTTCCGGCGTTAATGTCTTTTAAGTAACGACGACGTCCGAGCATAGTCTCCACATATCCATATTGTTTCGCGAAATCAACTTGTTTGTCGATATATTCTTGAATGCCAATATATTCCTTGAAATAATTCTTGATAATCTGAGATGCCTCGCTTCTTGAAATTCCAAGACGCTCTGCCAGACCAAATGCCGACATTCCGTAAATGATTCCGAAGTTGACTGCCTTTGCATTACGACGCATCTCCTTGGTAACATCGTTTATATCAACATTATACACACGAGATGCTGTATCAGTGTGAATATCTTTGCCGCTACGGAACGCATCTTGCATAACAGCGTCGCCACTGAGATGAGCAATGATTCTCAACTCAATCTGTGAATAATCCGCTGCAAGCAATATATGATTTTCATCTCTCGGAACGAAAGCCTTTCTAATCTCACGACCTTTGTCGGTCCTTACCGGAATATTCTGCAAGTTAGGATTGTTGGAACTCAATCGTCCTGTCGCTGTAATAGCTTGATTATATGAAGTATGTATCAATCCGTCATTAAGATTTACCAACGAAGGCAAAGCATCGACGTATGTTGACTTTAGTTTCGTCAAAGAACGATAATCCAAGATATTCTGAACTATAGGATTCTCATTTACAATCTTTTGCAGAATCTCTTCGCCTGTTGGATACTGACCAGTCTTGGTTTTCTTTGCAGGTGCTTTGATGTTTAGCTTTTCAAAAAGAATCTCTCCAAGCTGTTTTGGCGAACCAATGTTGAAAGTTGTGCCAGCAATCTCATAAATCTTATTTTCTATCTCCAGAATCTCTTTCGCCTGCTCCTCGCTTATCTGTCGCAATCCCATAATATCGATTTTCACGCCATTAGATTCCATTGTCGACAAGACCTTAACTAACGGCATTTCAATCATGTGGAAAAGACCTTCTAACTTGTTTTCAGTAATAATAGGCTTAAACTTTTCATAAAACTGAAGAGTTATATCGGCATCTTCAGCAGCATATTCCTTCACCTTTTCAACAGGAACATCGCGCATACTAATCTGATTTCTACCTTTACCGATAAGTTCTTCTATTGCGATAGGAGTGTAGTCGAGACAAACATCAGCGAGATAATCCATGCCATGATTCTGCTCAGGTTCAATGAGATAATGAGCTATCATAGTATCCCAGAGATTATTTTTTATCTCTATCTCATATCTTGCAAGAATAGATAAATCGAATTTTATATTATGACCTATTATTGTCTTTTCTTCATTTGAAAATATCGGCAAGAACTTATCTAACAACGACTTACATTGTTCCCTATCAGCAGGAAGCGGGATATAATAAGCCTCGTGCGCTTTGACAGAAAACGACATTCCAACCAAAGAAGAAGAGTAAATATCCAAGCCGGTAGTTTCAGTATCAAAAGCGAAGATATCATTATCATTCAGCAACTTAAGGAGCTCTTCTATCTTATTTTCATCATTCACCAAATGATACTTATGCTCTTGAGTCTGGTAATTTTTCTTAGAAGAAAATGAAGAAAAGACGCTGCTGTCACCATCAACGCTCCCAAAGAGATCTAACTGACCATTCGAACTAGGAGAGACTTTACTTTTATCACCTACAACACCCAATTCCTCATTCCTAATTCCTAATTCCTCATTATCAACTTGTTGTCTTGTTGTCTTGTTGTCTTGTTGACTTACGTTAATCCTCGACATAAACGTTCTAAACTCAAGTTCTTCAAACAATTGTGCAAGATACTGATAGTTAGGGTCTTTCATTCTAAGACACTCTTCATCAAAATCAATTGGAGCATCAATATTAATTGTTGCCAATTGTTTTGACAAGAGTCCTTGTTGCGCGAAGTTGATTACATTTTCACGCATCTTACCTTTCAGCTTATCGGCATTATTGATGATATTCTCAACAGAATCATATTCAGCAATAAGCTTAGATGCAGTCTTCTCGCCAATACCAGGAATTCCAGGAATATTATCAGAAGCATCGCCCCAGAGTCCGAGAATGTCAATCACTTGTTCAGGACGAGCGATACCGAATTTCTCGCACACCTCTTTAGGGCCCATCACTTTTGCAGGTTCGCCGCCTTTTGCAGGTTTATAAATAAAAATATTGTCGGTAACAAGCTGACCGAAATCCTTGTCGGGAGTCATCATATAAGTCGTAAAGCCCTCTTTCTCAGCTTTTTTAGAAAGAGTGCCGATAACATCGTCAGCTTCATAACCTTCACATTCAAAGATAGGAATGTTAAAGCCTTTTATAATTTCTTTGATATAAGGAACGGAAATCTTGATGTCAGGCGGAGTTTCTTCTCGATTAGCTTTATAATCCAAGAAAGCGTCGGTTCGGAGAGTAGGAGCGCCTAGGTCAAAAGCGACGCCAATATGAGTTGGTTTCTCATTTTTGATAATCTCATACAGAGTGTTAAGGAAACCCATTATTGCAGATGTGTTCAGACCTTTTGAGTTAACTCTAGGATTTTTATTTAAAGCAAAATAAGCTCTATATATCAACGCGTAAGCATCAAGTAAAAATAATTTTTTCATTATTGTAAATTTATAGTAAAAATAAGAAAAAAAACTATATGCCAATGAACAAAAAAGGCAAAAATATTTTATTTGTAATATACTGATTATCAAGAAAAGTTTTTTTTAAAATTTAAAATAATCAAAAAAAAATACTATCATTCAAAAAAATGGTTTAACTTTGCAAAGATTTTTTCTTGAGCAGAAAAGAATTATTACTAACTTAAATTTTAAAATCATGGCAGACGTAAAAGAAAAAGTTGTGTCAATCATCGTTGATAAATTAGGTGTTAATCCTGAAGACGTAGTAGAAACAGCAAGCTTTACAAATGATTTAGGTGCTGATTCACTTGACACAGTTGAGTTAATCATGGAATTTGAAAAAGAATTTAACGTATCAATTCCAGATGATCAAGCAGAGAAAATCTCTACAGTGGGTGATGCTTTGAAATATATTGAAGAAAATATTGGATAAAACAAGCAAATAATATATGGAGTTAAAACGAGTAGTTATCACTGGATTAGGTGCTATCACGCCAATAGGCAATACTGTCTCCGAATTTTGGGACGCTTTATGTAAAGGTGTTAATGGTGCTGGTGAAATCACACGTTTTGACTGCACAAAGTTCAAGACACGCATCGCATGCGAGGTTAAGAACTACGACCCACAACAATTCTTTGATCGTAAAGAGGCTAGGAAATTAGACTTATACACACAGTTTGCACTCATTGCATCTGAAGAAGCGATCTTAGATTCAAACATTACTAAAGATAACACCAATTTTGATGAAGTTGGTGTTATCTTCAGTTCTGGTATCGGTGGCATCAACAGTTTTTACGAGGAGGTTTCAGCATACGCCACCGGTGATGGCACTCCACGTTACAATCCATTCATCATTCCTAAATTATTACCAGACTTGGCAGGCGGTCATATCTCTATCAGACATGGCTTCCACGGACCTAACTTCTCAACAGTATCAGCTTGCGCATCATCTGCCAATGCTATTGTTGAAGGTTTTAATTACATTCATTACGGCATGTTCCCTGTCGTTGTTGTAGGCGGTTCTGAAGCAGCTGTTTCGCCTCCTGGTATAGGCGGATTTGAAGCCATGCGCGCTATGACAACACGCAACGATGACCCAATGACAGCATCACGTCCTTTCGATGCAGAACGCGATGGATTCCTTATGGGTGAAGGTTGCGGCACTCTCGTATTAGAAGACTACGACCATGCCATTGCTCGCGGAGCTAAAATATATGGTGAGATAGTCGGATGCGGACTCTCAAGCGACGCTTATCACATCACAGCTCCTCATCCAGAAGGAGTAGGCGCCATGATGTGTATGCAACGAGCTCTTAAATCTGCAGGATTACAAACCACCGATATTGACCATATCAATACTCATGGCACATCAACACCTGCTGGCGACACATCCGAAGCTATGGCCATAAGCCAGTTGTTCGGTGATCATATAGCTAATATGCCTATCAACTCCATCAAGTCTATGACAGGTCATTTACTCGGAGGCTCAAGCGCAATAGAAGCTATAGCAACAGTGTTGACATTGCGTGACGGTATCATCCCGCCAACAATAAATCATTTCAACGACGACCCATCAATCAATCCTAATCTTGATATAGTCTATTGGAACGCTCGTCAAAAAGAAATGACTTACGCCATCAGCAATGCTTTCGGATTCGGCGGTCACAATGCAAGTATAGTATTTAAAAAATTTCAATAAATTTAAGCCTTGTCTCTATTAACATTTTTTAGATATAAAAATAGTGAAGATAGAGCATTGGCAAGTTCTATCAACAATATCTTTGGATTCTACCCAAAGAATATTGAGTTGTATAAACTGGCTTTCACACACAAATCATTGTCATCAAAGACAACATCTGGACTTACCATTAGCAACGAACGCCTTGAATATCTCGGTGATGCCGTACTCAGTTCCATAGTGGCAGAATTCCTCTTTAAAAAGTTCCCAACCAAACAAGAAGGTTTTCTTACTGAAATGCGCTCTAAAATTGTAAGTAGAACATCATTGAACAAATTATCCATCAAATTTGGCCTCAACGATTTAATACATTACGCAAAATCTCACGAACAACATAAGTTCAAGTCAATGGGAGGAAATGCTTTCGAGGCTTTCACAGGCGCATTGTTCCTCGACTTCGGCTATAAATTTGCATATAAAATCATTGTAAATAATGTGATAAAAATGCACATAGACCTTGTCGAACTTGAGAAGAATGATAAAAACTACAAGAGCAAACTCCTCGAATGGGGACAAAAAGAAAAACATCATATCAATTTCAAGCAAATCTCATCAAAAGGCTCTGGCTATGACAAACTCTATGTCATCCAAGTTGAAATAGATGATAAAGAATATGCTAAAGCATCCGACCATTCCATCAAAGGCGCTGAACAACTAGCAGCAGAAAAAACATGGCAGATGATGCACGAAACAGTTGAAGAATAATTCTTCATTCTCGACTATTTTTCCTATCTTTGCGCCTATAAAAACCAATAATTTTCTGAAACATGGCATCTCATAATGACTTAGGTGCTTTGGGCGAAAAGATTGCGCTCGAGTATCTCCTTGAAAAAAATTATCAAATCCTTGAAACTAATTGGGTTTGCGGACACAAAGAAGTGGATATCATCGCTAAAGACGGTGACACTATCGTATTTGTTGAAGTGAAAACACGTCACAGCAAATGCCTCGTCGATCCAGAAATAACAGTAGATTCTTACAAACAACGTCACCTAATCTGGGCCGCTAATTCTTACGTCAACCGTTATCAATATGACAACGACGTCAGATTCGACATTATCGCAATCATCGTAAACCCCAATAATGAAAAAAAGATAGAACACATTGAAGATGCATTCTATCCTTCTCTTAAATAGACAAAAGTCTAAAGGCAAATGGCTAAAGTATTTACCTTTAGACTTTCGTCATTAGCCTTTAGTCAATTATCCTACTGAACTTCCTGGAGCTACAGGCTGACTTGGTGACATAACAACCAAACGTCCGTCTTTGTCTTCAGCTGATAAAATCATGCCTTCGCTGACGATGCCTTTTAATTTACGAGGCTCGAAGTTGGCGATGAAGCATACTTGCTTGCCAACTAATTCTTCAGGATTTGGATAATATTTAGCGATTCCTGAAACGATAGTACGTTTGTTCATACCATCGTCGATTAAGAATTGTAATAACTTATCTGCTTTTGGAACTTTAACACATTCTAAAACAGTACCTACTCTGATATCCATCTTGCCAAATTCGTCGATGTTGGTGTTAGGTTTGATTGGATTTGGAGCCCATGCGTTGAGTTCGTTTTGTTTCTTTGTCTCTTCCAATTTATTGACTTGTGCAGCTACAGTCTCATCTTCAACCTTTGTGAATAACAATTCTACTTCGCCTATAGCAGCGTTTTCGTTCAATAAAACTGTTTCCTTAGCTTGATTCCAGCCACTTACTTCCAAGCCAATCATCGATTGTAACTTCTTAGCTGAGAATGGCAAGAATGGTTCTGACAAGATAGCGAGTTTAGCCACGATTTGCATTGACAATGCGAGAACTGTCTTAACTCTTTCAGGATCTGTCTTGAATTGTTTCCATGGTTCGTTTTCTGTGAGGTAACGGTTACCGAGACGAGCGAGGTTCATCAATTCTGACAAGCCTTCGCGGAATTTATAGTTATCGAGAAGGTTAGCAATCTTATCAGGATATTGATTCATTTCCTCGATAGCTGCTTCGTCTTTTTCGTTAAGGTTAATCATAGCTGGAACCTTACCTTCGAAATATTTATGAGTAAGAACCAAAGTACGGTTTACGAAGTTGCCGAAGATAGCGAGCAATTCGTTATTATTTCTGTCTTGATAATCTTTCCAAGTGAAGTTGTTATCTTTTGTCTCAGGAGCGTTAGCTGTCAACACATAACGAAGAACGTCTTGTTTTCCAGGGAACTCTTCGAGATATTCGTGCAACCAAACAGCCCAGTTACGAGATGTAGAAATCTTGTCGTTTTCGAGGTTGAGGAATTCGTTAGCAGGAACGTTTTCCGGAACGATATAATCGCCGTATGCTTTCAACATGCAAGGGAAGATGATGCAGTGGAAAACGATGTTATCTTTACCGATGAAATGAACGAGTTTTGTTTCTTCGTCTTTCCACCATTTTTCCCAGTCAGTACCTCTTTCTTTGCATATTTCTATTGTGTTAGAGATATAACCTATAGGAGCATCGAACCAAACGTAAAGCACTTTGCCGTCGGCGCCTTCAACAGGAACAGGCACGCCCCAGTCGAGGTCGCGGGTAACGGCACGAGGTTGGAGACCATTGTCGAGCCAGCTCTTTACTTGACCGTAAACATTAGGTTTCCATTCTTTATGACCTTCAATAATCCAATCGCGGAGCCATTGTTCATATTGGTCTAAAGGTAGATACCAGTGTTTTGTAGCTTTCTTGACAAGTTGAGCGCCGCTGAGAGCTGAGTGAGGATTGATGAGTTCATCAGGACTCATTGAAGAACCGCATTTCTCGCATTGGTCGCCGTAAGCGTGGTCGTTGCCGCATTTAGGGCAAGTACCGATGATATAACGGTCTGATAAGAATTTGTTACGTTCTGGGTCAAAGAATTGTTCTGATTCTCTTTCGATGAATTTGCCGTCTTCGTAGAGTTTCTTGAAGAAAGCAGCTGCTGTCTCGTGGTGAGTCTTTGAGCTAGTACGAGAATAAACGTCGTAGCTGATGCCCAATTTTTCGAAAGAATCTTTGATTATATTGTGGTATCTATCGACGATATCTTGAGGAGTGCAGCCTTCTTTTTCAGCTTTGATAGTGATAGGCACGCCGTGTTCATCTGAGCCGCCGACAAACAAAACCTCTTCACCTTTCATTCGTAAGTAACGAACGTATGTGTCGGCTGGGATATATACGCCTGCCAAGTGACCGATATGCACTGGACCATTAGCGTATGGTAATGCTGTCGTTACCGTGTAACGTTTAAAATGTTTGTCGTTATTTTCCATTGTATGTAATGTTTTATAAGATATTAATTAAGGTGCAAAGATACAACAAAGAAAAGAATAGAAAAAGCATTAAATAAAAATATTAAAAATTGTTAAAATATGTGGCAAAATAGTATTATTTTAAAAAATATATTATCTTTGCCACGGAAATAAAATCAATGTTATGAAAGCAATTGTTGGAAATAATCTCAAGAAAATGCGTGTTGCGAATAATCTTACACAAGAAAAATTTGCCGACTTTCTAAATATAAACCGTTCTGCATACGCTAATTATGAAAGCGGTGAAAGAGAGACACCATTCGAAGTTATAGAAAAAGCTGCATCATTGTTCGGCTGTGAGATAAGCAGTTTTTTTAACGAAGAAGAATCCATAACACAAAGTATGTTTGCAAGCGCTTTCCGCGCCAACAAACTATGTGTAGATGATATGCAAGAAATTGCAAATTTCAAAAATATAGTTATGAACTACTTAAAAATGGAGAGACTATTAAACCAATGAAAAAGATAACATTAGAAACAGCAGAATTATTAGCTGAAAAATTAAGATGCGATGAACTTAATTTCTCAAAAAACGAACCTGTTTCAATAAAAACAGTTTTGCGAAAACTTAATATATTAACAATATTTCGTCCTTTATCGGAAAATGTATGGGGATTGTCACTAATAACACCTGACAAAAAACATAAATTTATACTTGTAAATAGTAACATTTCTATAGGTGCTCAAAATTATACAGTAGCTCACGAATTATTTCATCTGTATTTCGATGAAAACCCAAAACCTCATTTGTGCGGACAAGAGCATAACGAACCAACAGAACGTTCCGCTAATATTTTTGCTTCTGTATTCATGCTTCCTAAAGAAGGTATTTTAAAAAATATTTCCCACGAAGAAATAATCAATAAAGAGGTTAAAATAGATACTTGTTTAAGATTAGAACAACTATATGAAGTGTCGCACAAAACATTTATACTCAGATTAAAGGAACTAAACATAATTTCATCATCATGCTTCGAAAAATTACAAAATTTATCAATAAAAAAAGAAGCATCACTAAGAGGTTATGATGATAGTCTATATTCTCGTGGAAATGAAAATCTCATCATTGGAGATTTTGGTTCTAAAGCCCGTCAACTATATGAGATGGAGAAAATTTCCGAAGGTCACTATTTGGAACTATTAAATCTTATCAACTATGGAAAAAGTTAAAATAGTATTGGATGCAGATGTTTTAATACATTTCTCTAAAGCTGGCCGATTGTCAATACTACCAGATATCTTTTCCCAATACAAGTACATAATATTAAATGTTGTTTACAAAGAACTAAAAACCATACAAAACCAAATCGATAACCAAATTTATTTCTTAAAAAATATTTCTATTGAAGATTTCACTCCATCAGGTAAAATGTTGATGGAATATGCTATGCTGACAAATACATTTGGCAGAGGAGAAAGTGCTTGTATGGCATATTGTAAATACACAAATAATGTGATTGGAAGCAGTAATCTGAAAGATATCAAAACATATTGTATAGAAAATAAAATAACATTTCTTACAACATTAGATTTTCTGTATTATGCATACACTAAAAATATAATGTCAGAAAAAGAATGTGACGAATTTATAGATGAAGTGATAAGTAAAGGAAGTAAACTGCCAAAAATCAAAATTACCAGTTATACGCCAAATTACATTTTGTGATTTTGTATTCTCTTCTTACAACCCAAACTTTATCAAACTTCTATCCGATTCGCCAGCCTTATCAACTTTGTTATGTTTGTATGAATTGAAGTTATAAGAGATTCCAATCCACAACATTCTGCTTTTCTGCTTGCTGATGTTAGCAAGGTCGTAAATCCTGTTGTATGAATGAACTTCCCATTCGTAAGTGTTGAAGACATCGGTAACCAGCAGCGATAATGTCAAAGCTCCTTTCATAAGTTTCTGCTTGACACCCACGTTCATCTTATGAGTGAATGAAGTGGTTAGCTGAGGATAATATTGCGGTGTCATTATGAAATATTGCAGCTGTAGACTTGTCGTCTTTCTCGGAATAAAATCGAGCATGATATTGGAGTTGTTCGACCATCCTTCATTGTCGATGTCGGCTCCGTCAAAAACACCTTTAGTCATAACATAGAAAGTGTTGGCACTCAATGTAGCTGTCATCCATTCCAAAGGAAAAATCTTCAATGATAAATCAAGACCGCTCTTCATATCGTAAGCAGCATTGATGTAAGTCGTGATTAACAGACTATCAACAATCTCCGTGACTTGTGAAATATAATCGGTGGTGTAGTTGAAATAAGCGTCAGCGAAAAGATTGAATTTCTCTCCTTTTATGTTATATGTCAAATCGAGTTTGGATGTCTTCTCTGGATACAGATTCATATTGCCTTGTTCGTATGTCATGGCATCGACCATGCTCATATAGGGATTGAGCTGTGGATAAGTAGGACGTCCTATTCTGCGAGAGAAAGCAAGCGACAAATCTTGTTTGTCGGATATTTTATATGTACCTGAAAAACTCGGCGCTAGGAAAATATCGTCATTTCTAGTATCAATATTTTCGTGTTTGCTATCTAATGTTACTATGCTATATTCTCCTCTCAGACCTAATTTATAGTTGAACTTACCAATATTTTTTGAAGAGAACATCAGGTATGCAGCCGGAATCAATTCCGTATGCAAAAGATCATTGCTGAAGGATTGCGAATAAATCCAATCTTCATTTTCCAATGAAAAGAATTCGTGGTATATGTCGTTGCTTCTATATGTCACTTTAGCTCCTGTACTCAAGGTTCCTTGGTTTAACTTTTGTTTATAATCGGTCTGGAAGTTGGATATGAAAGGACTTCCTCCTGAGTTGGAATAATTCTGAATAATGTCGCCTACATAATAATATGAAGGTCTCTTTCCCCTAATCTTCGACACTGAACCTCTGAAAGAAATATCAGAAATTTCTGGTTTTATGATATGACGATACATCACAACTGCTTCGATATTATCTCTGTTCCATGTCACATCGTTATGACGGTTTTCTTCATTGATAATATTACCATTCTCGATGATGTTATGTAAATCCTGTTTCACATTCAATTTTGGCGACATATATTTCAAATCGACTGTCAAAGTGTTTTTCTTGTTGATTCTGAAATCAGCGCCAAGACTCACATTATTATTAAAAGTATATCTGTCAGAAATCATCTGCTGCTTGATGAGACTTCCCGACTCTTTCATAAGACGAGTGAGCGAACTGTTTATGATGTCGTCTTCGTATTTTGTGTTGTAATTGAAACGATAAGAAGCCTTTTTGCTATTATATGAAAAACCAGCGTTGCCAGTCACGAAATGGTTGAATCCGTAGTTAGAAGCAAGCACTCCGCTGAATCCTTTGGCACTCTCTTTCTTCATGATTATATTGATGATGCCACCTGTTCC
This sequence comes from Bacteroidales bacterium, assembly GCA_045639025.1. GTDB lineage: Bacteria > Bacteroidota > Bacteroidia > Bacteroidales > F082 > Limimorpha. The sequence goes on along the minus strand of JAZUCH010000059.1, from coordinate 50,136 downwards.
TTCAGAATCGTAAGAAGCATCGGGATTGGTAATGACATCGATGCTTTTAATATTAGCTGCCGGTATTGTTGACAAATCTGTTATTGTTGTAGGAACGCCATCCATAAGGACGAGGATGTTTTTGTTGCCACGAATTGAAATTTCTTCATTTTGTATTGACACAGAAGAAGAAGCGCTGAGGATATCAAGAGCGCTACCTTTTGAAGAAGCTATATTAGCTGACGCATTTATCGTTGTATGTTCTACCGTCGATTTATGCGATACAGCCGTAGAACTGACTACAACATCTTCGAGCATTACTACATTCTCTTTCAAAACGACATCATTAACTTCAATCTTAGCTTTGTTTGGAATTATTTTTATCTCTTTTTTTACATAACCTATGAAATCAAAAGTGAGACGCAGTTCTTCTTCAGACTGCTGAACTTTCAATGTGAAAATACCTTCATCATTGGTGATGGCTCCGGTTATTATTTTATCATCATGATAAACAGCGACTGAAACATAAGGAAGAGGAGAATCATTCTCATCAATAACTTTACCTTTAATCGATGAGATATTGTTCTGCGCAAAGACATTCAGATTAAAAATAAAGAACAAACATAGTATAAAAAAGTGCTTTGTAGTAATTGTGATTTTATTCATATTATATATTGTTAGTAAATAGAAGGAGTTATAAAGACGCGCCAGGAGCCTTTATCATCTTTAGAAATGTATCCTTTATCTTGCAATGAAGATAACATTTTTTGTAATGCAGAACGATTTATGCCTATTTCTTCTTGCAAATATGATAATGTAGCTTTGGGTTCTATCCGAATTGCTCGTAATATTTGATTATAAGTTGATGTACGGAAAACAACACGTTCTCCATCATACCACCAAATATTTTCATCATGTTCTGTTAAAAACAAAACATCATTACCTATTTCTTTGGTTATTAAATCTATCATATGCTTATGAAACGGACGAATACTTTTTAATGAAGCATTCGCTCCGTCAATTGGCGCAGGACCTACGTTTAAGTCAGCACGATGTAATGCTTCCAAATAAGCATATTTCATCCTGCTTCGTACAACTATCATCGGATAACCATGCCTTGATAGAATATAATTCATCAATAAACGGGCTATACGTCCATTGCCGTCTTCAAAAGGGTGAATTCTGATATAACGATAATGGAATAATATCGCCAAATCAATTGGAGAAAGATTACCTTCTTGTTCCTCTTTATTATACCAATCGACTAAATCCGTCATCAAAGCAGGTGTTTCTTCTGGGGAAGCATAATCGAAACGGTCGCCATAACGTGTGATGACACTGTTAGGACGTGTCTTGTATTGTCCGGCATGAATCACATAACTTGTAGTAACACCACCTGGTAAATTACGATAAACAGTATAATCTTCTCGTAAAAGCGTACGATGTAATGTACGAATAAAATTCTGAGTAAGAGGTTGTTTTTCACCAGACTCCATTATCATCATCTGTAAACCAACATTACTAGCTTTCATTTCCTCACAGTCACGAAAATCAGCTTCTCCTATTACTTTACCAAACAAAAGCAATAATTCAGTCTGACCGTATGTCAAGGTATTTCCCTCAATGTGATTACTATTATAATTAAAATCTATAGTAAACCTTTTGCTTAATTTTTCACGGTCTTTTTCTGATAATGGCTGTATTTTCATCCAATTATCTAATACTGATTGTAATTTTTTATTTTCCATAGTTTCATTTTTTAGTTTTTACCACCTTTTTTGGTGGTAGTATTACCACCAATTCACTTACAAAGATACGATTTTTATTTAAAATTAGTTTCTGTTTCAAAAACTTTTTTTCCTTAATTTTGTCTTTCATTAAACATTAAAAACAAATCATCATGATAACTTTTGAAGAACAAATCCGTAACGAAAATATCAAGGACATCGCCAATAAATTAATGTGTGCTGCTCGCACTGCACCTAAGGCAAGAGGTACCGACAACCTCGTGCTTGCCGTCGCAACAGACGATACCATCGTTACTTTGGCTGAGAAAATGAAACAACTCGCTGTGGAACGTAATATGGAATTCCTCAACCGCGACGCAGAAAACATCTTGAATTGCGGAGCCGTAATTCTATTCGGAATGAAGATTAGTCCTCTCGGTTTGAACTGCGCTGCATGTGGTTTTCCAACCTGCGGCGACAAACCTAAAAACGTGCCTTGCTTCTTCAACGCCAACGACCTCGGCATCGCAATAGGCTCGGCTACTTCTCTCGCAGCCGACTTCAGAATAGACAGCCGTGTCATGTTCTCCGTAGGTCAAGCTGCATTGGAACTCAAACTCATGCCAGAATGCAGCATGATATTAGCGCTTCCTCTCTCCGTAAGCGGAAAAAGCATTTTCTTTGATAGAAAGTGATTTTATAAGAAACTCAGAATCTCAAAATCTCAGAAACTCAGAATTTTATGAGTATAAAAAAAGGCTAAAGGTGTGAATCCCTTTAGCCTTTTGTCTTTAGCCTTTAGCCATTATTTTATAACAAGTTTCTTTGTTACCATTTGTCCACCTATAACATTTACAAAATACATTCCAGGTGCTAAGTCTGAAACGTCTATTGTTGTTGTTTCGCTGAAGACAAAATTACGTACTTCTTGTCCTTGCATATTCAAGATGTGAACACAAACCTTACCTTTTTCATAGTTTGTTGTAAGTCTCAAGACATCGTTTGCTGGGTTAGGCAACAAGTTAACTTCAAATGGATCTTTATGGTCGATTAAAGTAGGAACTTCAGTAATTGAGTTAATATCATTGCTATAAGAAACTACTTTACCAGAAACTCTCAAGATTGGGTTGTCGGCTGCTGCACAGTAAACGCAAGTCTGACCATCAACACAATCAGGGTGATTTGGGTGACATTCATCGATGTATGATGGGTCGAATTCGTAGAACAATTTAGCGTGACCTGCAGCAACATAATCGTTGAGGCTATAGTCCCAAACCATACCTAAAGAACCTGGGCACCATCCTGAACGTTCGTAAGTCCAAGTACCAGCTTGTGGTTGGCAACCAGCTGGGTTAGGGTTACATGTTTGCCACAAATGTTGGTCGTAGACTTTTGTATCATTGATGATGATGTTATGAGTTGCTTCCAAGAACTCAGCGGCGTTGCCTGTGTTGTAAGCGTTGTTTGTACCGCTGCTCCAGTTGTGACCTGTTGTGATAATCTTCAAGTTAGCCTTTTCTGTTTCAGGAGCGAAGTGATAATCGATTTCTGGAACTGGTTGTTGGTTAGCATAATCGCCGAAGTCGAAGATGCCGAACCACAATTCGTTCATGTCGATGTATTTGTATTCAGGAGCGCCTTTTGTATAGTCGAAGATAGCAATTGGATCATAACCGTCGCCATTCCATGTTTGGAAATATAATTCAAATTCTACCAAACCTTGAAGCACTGTTGTGTAATCTGTTACGTCTAACTGATCTTCACATTCGCCGCCGAAAGGTGTAACATAACGATAAAGCTCAACCCATTCACCGCGGTAGTTCTTGACACGGCAGTAACCAACTCTGTCGTAAGGGTCGCAAGTACCAATACAGTTGTGGTCATATTGCATTGTGATGTTGTTGAAAGCACCTACGTGTGTTGGGAAGACATATTCGTTATAACCATATTGTTCTGATGGAGTAATCTTAAGATCACCGTTCATAGCAGTTACGCTGATGTTATCAAAGCTGTTTGTTACTTCGAAAGTATTAGAAACGCTTGTTGTTTTGCCGCCTGACTGTACGATAGTTGCTGTCATGTTGTATGTACCGTAATCAGCAGGTTTCCATGAAGCATACCAGTAACCGTTTGCTGGGTCATCAGGATAAGCTGTCATCAATTTAACTTCTTCACCGTCTATGTCGCATGTTACAGATTCAAATTTGATAGCATCGCCATGTTCGATGTAAGCGCTGAGAACTAACATAATAGGAGAGTTTAAATCTGAAACATAAACCATTGTTCCATCGTAAGGACGACGAATTGTGATTTCTGGAGTAAATTCATCTGGATTAACGACTTCGAAAGTACGTGTTACAGAAGGAGCTGCTTGCCATTCAGTGTCGTTACCATTTTGACTAGCTTTAACTTTTACGATACCAGCTTCGCCTGTCAATGTCAAAGTGCTGCCTTCCAATGTAGCAGGACCTTCCAAGAGTTCAAATGTTACAGGCAAACCAGATGTTGCAGAAGCTTGCAATTGAATAGGAGCTGCTGATACAAGTTGATCTGGAATCATAGCAAAATCAATGAATTGTGATGCCAAACCTGCTGGAATATGACGAACAACTAAATTGTCGTAACCAGCATGAGAGCTGTTCAAGAAAAAGATACCGTCCCATTTTGCTGGGTCGAAGCGGTCGCCTGAACCTGGTGTCAAACCTGCATTGATACCTTGAATTTCTGGAACAGGTTGAAATTCACCAACACATCCATAGTCAGCAAATAAAGTTACGCTACCAGCTCCATCATTAGCCTCAAGGTCAATCATAATTTTCCAACGTGTCCATCCAGCTTGTTCATAATCGAAGTCAACAGCTAACTGGTTATTAGGCAATACAATACCATTGACGAATTTAGGTCTCTCATCAAAACCTGTTGTTGTGAAATAAATACCACCGTCTTGAGTAGGTAAATTAGGATTTGGCTCTGTTGTCTCATAATTCATTGGAGGCAAAACAACGCCATCGCCGTTAGCATCATAACCTACTCCGAAAACAGTACCCCAGTGGTTACGCAATACATCTAATTCTATCTCTATAGTACCGCCTGATGAAAAATCAAACTGGAAATTTGAAGTAGATTTATGTGTAGCAATTTCACCATAGTTAGTATTAGCATTGTCAAAAAATACTGCCAATGACTCGTCAGGAGAAGTTTGTCCGCCAGCACCTAAATATTCTACCTTAAATTGACCGCCGCCTGCACTGTGTGCTCTAGCAACCCAATTATCTTGACCATTCAAAATTTGATCTTCATTATAATTGTTAAAGTCTATTGATATAACTGATTGTGCATTAACAGTTAATATCAAAAAGACAGAGAGGAATAATAATGCAAATTTTTTCATATTATCTTCTTTTAAAATCATTCTTTAACAACCAATTTCTTTGTTGTTGTATTTTCACCAATAACTTTAACAAAGTAAACACCAGCATTCAATTCATCGATGTTGACTGTTGTTTCGTTCATGAATGAAAATTCTTTAACAATTTGTCCAACAGAATTGATGATTTGAACTTCGTTGTTACCATTGAATTCGCTAGCAATTGTCAATTCGTTTTTAGCAGGATTTGGGAACATAGCAACTGCGTTAGCAATATTTTCTTCAACTGATTCTGTATCTAAAATAGCTAATGTTGAAACACAAGCGATGTTCATTTGTGCATAACGTTGTGACATTTCAAATGAGTTGACGCTTGGTCCGATCATGTCGTTACCTGTATGGATATATGGGCTGTAGTTTTGATAATCTTCGAAAGGATAGATACCCATGAAACCATTGTTGTTGAATGAAGTATGGTCGCTGTCACCTGCTTGGAAGTTAACGTGACGAACTTGCATTTCTGGGAAATATACATTAGCGAGGTTCATATAATATTCACCTATTGGTTCAACGCTGTTAGGATAAATCAAGTCGATGTGAATTTCATCACCTGGGTTTAAGTAACCATTCATGTCGTTGTTGAAATAACCAACTACATTCATTCCCATTTCAGCGCAATATTCTGCGTAAGCAGCACTACCTATCAAACCTATTTCTTCTGCACCGAAAGCACAGTAGATAATTGAACGTTCAAAATTATGTTGTGATAAAATTCTTGCAGCTTCCAAAACTGAAGCAACACCTGTAGCGTTATCGTCAGCGCCTGGGCACATACCTGAGTAACTATATGAATCTAAGTGGCTACCGCAAACTACAAATTCTTCTGATTTTGTTGTACCCCATTGAATAGCAATAACGTTTGGTGCACATGGGTTGCCATAATATGAAACAGGGAATTGTTCTGTTTCAAGAACTTCTAAATTATCAAATTGTTCTTGAATCCAGTTAGCTGCGTCATAAGCTTTTTCTGAGTTGTAATATCTTTCTTCGTAAGCTTGTAAATATTCAACTGTTGCTGTTAAATTTTCAATGCTTACTTGATCCATGAAACCTCTAACTTTTTCATCTTCTTCTGTGATTGAAGGGAAATCACGTGTTGCCTTTGCTAATCTTGCAGTCTTGTTGCTGATAGCAACCATACCGTCATTTTTAGCTGGTCTTAAATTTGCGTTTAAAGGTTTAACAATGTTGATGTTAGCATCGCTGTAAAGAATTTCCATATTATTCTTTTCTCTGCTTGCATAACTTGTTTGTTCACTTTCGTTGCAGTAAACGATGAAATATAAATCGTTAGAAGCAAATGAATTTTCGTCTAACAAAATCATATTTTCATCAAGGTTTTCTGATGTTGCAAGAACAAAATTATCATTATAATAATGAATGTTAATGTCTTGTCTTGAAAATAATTCTTGTAAATTTTGTTGATTTTTAACTTTAATCATGACAAAATTTTCAGCATACATCATTGTTGAAACGAACAATGCTAATAAAAGTAATAATGTTTTCTTCATTTTTTATTAATTTAGTTTGTTAATATTTTTCCAATACTCTGAAAATGATTCCTTTGCAAATTTTGGCATTTCTCGTTTGTTTCCCCATTTTTTCTTAATATGATAACTCAATTCAATGTCTTTAAATGTTGCTCCATGTTTATCCATATTTTTTCTATTACTCATTTTCTTAAATAAAAAAGAAAGGAAATTTCTTTCTCCTATCAAAGATTTATCTTCTTTAACCAAATCTTTTCTGTTTTCTAAAAATAAGTCTTTCAATGAGATATCAACTGGACAAACCTCATCGCAACGTCCACACGATGTGCATAAAGAACAGAAATGAGCTGCTTCTTCCATTCCTTTTGTCAATGGAGAAATTATAGAACCTACTGGACCTGGGAGACAATTATCGTAAATGTGACCTCCTACTGTATTATAAATAGGGCAAACTTGTACACAGGCGCCACATTGGATACACGATAAAATTTCTCTTTGTTTTTCTTTGGCTAAGACATTGGTTCTATTATTATTAAGTAATATCAAATATAACTTCTGAACTTTATCGCCTTCTGTTTTAGGTTTGTTGATAAAATTATAAAATGATGAATTTCTGTTTACTTCGTAAAACGAAGATAATGGTAACAATACAGATAATTCATCTATTGAAGTTATAAGTTTATCTATTCCGGCAACAATAATATGAACTGGAGCAAAAGCACTAGATTTTAATATGTTACCTTCATTTTCTGTCAATACAACAGTTCCCGTATTCGAAACTAGAAAATTAGCTCCCGTAATAAGAGTTTCTGGATTCAACATCTCGTTTTTCAACAGCTGTTTTGTACATATTGTTAATTGCTTAGCATTGCAATTTTCTTTTATGCCAAACTTTTCTGTATATAAATCTGCAACTTGCTGTGTTGATTTATGTGATACTGAAGAATGAATATCGTAAGGTCTTTCATTGAAAAGATGGCAAATAAAATCGCCAATATTTGTTTCAACAACCTTAACTTTTTTCATTTCAAGATAAGATGTCAATCCTATTTCTTCAATTGTAGAACTTTTTGTCTTGACTATTTTTTTAACTTTCTCCTGACTTATAATATTATAAATCATTTGTTTTGCATCGTCAGCATCATTAGCCCACAATACCTTACCTCCATTTTGGGTAAAATTGGTTTCAAAATCGACAAGAAGGTTGGATAATTTTTTTAAGGCTTTGATTCTTATGTTGAAAGCTCTTTGCTTTTCGAGATTTAAATCTGAATAAAAATTGGTGTAGTTTTCATTATTATGCATAAATTGTTGATAACGAGACATCATCATTTCATAATGCTCGTCATCAAATGCAATATTTTTAGCATTCTGATTAAAAACTACACCATTATCATTCATAAAATATTATTGTAAATTGATTTTTGCAACTCTGTTAGCGTGACGTCCGCCTTCGAAATCGGTTGTCAAATAAGCTTGAACTATTTCCCATGCAAGTTCGTTGCTGATGAAACGACCAGGAAGTGTTAAAATATTTGCATCATTATGTTGACGAGCCAATTTTCCTAATTCAACATTCCAGCATAAAGCTGCTCTTACATTAGGATGTTTGTTTGCTGTCATCTGTGCTCCATTACCACTGCCGCAAAGTATGATACCCATTGGATAAACACCATCTTGAATGTCTTGTGCTATTGGATGAATGTAATCTGGATAATCAACACTATCCGCTGAATTTGTACCGTAATCTTTTACTTCATAACCGCTTTCCTGCAGTCTTTCAATGAGATATTGCTTCATGGTAAATGCACCATGGTCACAAGCTATAGGAATTATTCTTTTCATATTACAAATTGTTGATAAATTTTTACAAAATTAAAAAATTATTTCTTATCAAAAATCTTTTTTCTCACTAATTATGAACATTTTAGAAAATAATAACATATCAATTAAAATTGCTATCTATTTACTACTCAATGTACTAATATTTATCAACATTTTTAATGTTAATAACTCTATTTTTTGTTAAATAAATTTGAAAATTTTATAGTTGTTAACAATTTTACTTTTTTCAACAAAATATTTTCTTTAATTTTAACATAATTCTACATAGTTATCAACATAAAAATTAAATGTATTTTATTGATTTTGCACAACTTAATAAGTTATCAACAATGACTTATTCATCCATTTTTTTATTAATATTTTTTAAATTTAAAATTAATAAAAATAGATAGATAAAGAAGTGTTGTTAAGTTCTTTTCCAGTTAACTTTTAATAACAAACCGCTTATAGCTGTAAAAACAACATAGAATGGATAAATGAATTCCAAAGGCAATGTCCATTTCAAAATTTTGCCTTGATTCATAAAGTTTGTGATGCTTTTTAAAATAGGAAAATCTATAAAGAATTTAAGCAATGTTAATAAAATATAGAGACTCCAAAGTGCAGGTATATAAAATGCGCTTAAAAACAAGGAAACTATGCTTAAATTGAAAAATAAAACTACCAAAGCTGTTAATATAATTTTACCATTTGTGTAAGACTTGCTTTTAGAAACCCAGCGTCTTCTCTGACGGAAAAATTCTTTTATAGTTTTACATGTTTTTGTTTTTACAATAGCAGATTTATTCAACAAGAATTTAACATTTTTATGTCCATAAATTTTAACAAATTGTTCCATAAGAAACATATCATCTCCAGAAGCTATGTTGAAATCTTTACGTAATTTTTCTACTTCCAAAGCAGCTTCTCTTTCGTATGCCATATTTGCACCATTGCACATCACAGGAACGCCTATACTGGCAGATCCAGCTGTGCTAGCTATCAGACTTAAATGCTCTAAAACTTGCATCTTTTCAAATAAATTGCTAGCTGGTGATAATAAGACTGGAGCCAAAATCATCTTACATTTTTTCTCTTGATAAAAAGCTACTATACTATCAATCCAGCTTGAATTTAATTCACAATCGGCATCTGTAACCATAATTAGTTCATTTTTAGCGTTATGTAATGCCTGAGAAATAGCTTTTTTCTTTCCTTCCGATTCAGCTTCTAAAACTCTGAGGTTGATATCTTTATGATTGTTTATAAAATCTTCTATAATTTTCTTTGTTCTGTCTTCCGAATTATCATCAACAATTATGACTTCATAAAATTCTTTCGGAAAATTTTGATTGTAAAGTGATTGTAATAATCTTACAATATTTTTTTCTTCGTTGCGAGCAGCTATTAAAACAGAGACTCTTGCTATATTATTTTTGTTGAAATGATAGAATTTTTCTTTCAGATTATATAATCCGAATGTAAAAGATGCTATGATAATCAAATATAAACCAGTAATTACCAAAACAACATTTAACAATATTTGCAAAATCTCAAAATTCATTTTTATTTCTAAAAAATTTTAAACGGTATGTTAAAAATAATCCTATCAAAGCCGGAATTGCTATGTTGAAAATCCACAGCAAAGAACTAGCTGAAAATACCATCATTCCGAATGAAGTATTTATATTATTCATTATCAACCAATTTTCAAAAACTAAAATACTAACAGAACCTCTTACTGCTATTTCAGTAATTGTTATAAAAGGAACAATCATCATCAACAAATATGTTAATGAAATAGGAATCATAGCATTTAAATAATTCAAAGGTATATTAAAAGCCCATATTAGCAGCACGAATTGGAATGTGTAAAGAAAATATCTAATAAATGATAACATCAATATTTTCAACAATTCAATTTTATCATATAAAGAAAAAACTTCTAAATATTTTTCCGCCTTTTCTTTAAATTTTTTAGGAATTAAAAACTGAATATATTTTAAAAGATGAATGTTGAAAAACATCAATATTGATAATGAGACAATTAAAAAGAATATTACACATATTAATATAATGTTTTTCTCTATAAAAAATAATGTAGCTATCAAACCAATACTTATAGTAGCAATCATCTGAGCCATTCCACCTACCAAAGTAGTTAGCGATGCTTTGATTCTGTCGCCTTTTTCCAGCATGAAAATTCTTCCTAGAAAATTTCCCATCCTATTTGGAAAAAACATACTAGAACTTATTCCTGTAAATATTGAAAGAAATGATTTCCAATTACTTATATTTTCTATAGGTTTTATTTGAAGTTTCCATTTTATACCTTCTAAAAAAATATTAAGTGGAACTAATAACAAAGCAATAGTCATTAAAAAAAATTGATTGCTATTTGTAAATGTAGTTTCTATTTCGTTGATAATTTCACTAACATTTTGATTAACAAACAATTTTTTATATAAAACAAAAATGCCTAACAGTACGATTGCTATTTTGACCGTCAGTTCTGTTAATTTTATTATTTTTGCTTTATGATTCATTTCGAATTGTAATTCCACAAAAATAATAAAAATTGGTGAAAGAAAGAATAATATTAGGTATCGACCCAGGAACTATGGTGATGGGATATAGTTTGATTTTGCAGAGAGACAAACAGTTATCCTTATTAAGAATGGGTGTTTTAAAGTTGAAACAATATGATAATCAAGCTTTAAAACTTAAGAAGATTTTTGAAAGAGTTCTTGAAATCATAGAGGAATATCATCCTGACGAATTGGCAATTGAAGCACCTTTCTTCGGAAAAAATGTTCAGTCGATGTTGAAACTAGGTCGTGCTCAAGGAGTTGCTATGGCAGCTGCTTTGTATAGAGACATACCAATTTTTGAATATTCTCCAAGAAAAATAAAACAGTCGATAACAGGAAACGGAGCAGCCTCCAAAGAACAAGTAGCTCTTATGTTACAGAAAATAATTCAGTTTGAACAACTTCCAGAATTTTTGGATGCAACCGATGCAACAGCTGCTGCTGTATGTCATTATTTTCAACGTTCACTTAATATAATAGGTGATAACGATGAAACAAAAACTGTTAAAATTCCTAAAGGAAAAAAATCTTTCAACAGCTGGTCTTCGTTCCTAGAAAATAATCCAGATAGAAAAATATAATTAATTAGTAATTACATCAATTTCTGATAGAATTGCCACCATTTATCTGGCAGTTCGTTTTCCATGGCAATATCATAGTCTTCTCTTGAACATGGGATGTAATGATGTCGTTCATATTTTTCTCTGTCTTTGCTCTTGAACGACAAATCCATCCACCATTTTCCGCTCACTTTGTGACAAAGGAAAACTATGTCATCGTCAACATCTTCAAGTCTGACATTATAACGTTTGAAATCTTTGCTGTTTTGTGTAGGATAATCATCCATACGAAGACTGAAACCTTCTATGAAATACCATATCATTTGTGATATAGTGTTGGCTGTTATATCATTAACATCGCATGAAGGATTATATTCAAAGAAACCTATAGAAGTAAGTTTTGGATTTAAACCAGCGTAACGAGTCATTTTGCATCCGTCTTCTGATGAAAAACCATTTGGTGAATTATATTTAACACCGGGAGCATCGGCAGCGCAGAAAGCAGAAGTATCTATAGTTACAATGTCGGCATTGCGAATCAGAGGTTCTGTTACTTCTACATTATTTTTAATGTTTCCAATTCTATGTACATCGAAAAGAAGCTCTTTCATTAAATTAACACTTTGGTTGTCAATATAATAACTTTGATAACCTATATTTGTGTAATTAAAAAGAAAACTAGGTTGATGTAAAATAATATAACTTAAATAAGAATTGGAATTAAGTTCTTCATTATCTTGACCTATATCAAAACGAGAATCTATTGATGTGATATTCACAAGTTTGCCTGTATTTTCATAAACTTGGTAAATTGGATATGTCAAATCTTGGCTACCACCTAAAATGATAGGAACGATACGATATTTCATCAAAGTCATCACAACTTTATTAAGAGCGAAATAAGTATCTTCTATTCCAAAACCAGTTTTAATATTTCCTAAGTCAATGATTTTTATGTCTTTCCAATGATTGAAAAGTTGGTACAATGATTTTCTTATTGCGTTTGGGGCGTCTTTACAGCCTTTATTATTAAATGAGTTGCGCTCTTCTTCAACGCCTATAATAGCAAGTTCAAATCCATCTAAATCAGGAATCTCGTTTTCATCTTTATAAATAGTAATACTGTTTCCTATTTGATTTGGATGATATAAATTACAACTTTCAATAAAATCTTGCTTTATATTATTAAGAAAAACACTGATTTCCATTATCTTATATTTTATGTTTATTTTTTTCAAAGTTATAAAATTATTCTGATTTTTTTCTTTTAAAAAATGTTTAAATTTGCTTATGAAAATTTTGTTTTTGGTTATCGGCAAGACCGATGAAAGTTATTTAGAAACAGGAATAAGCAAATTCATCAAAAGGTTGGAACATTATATTCCTTTTGAAATGAAAGTTATTCCTGACATAAAAAATAGGAAGACTCTTAATGAGGAGCAACAGAAAAAACTTGAAGGCGACTTGATTATATCGCAAGTTGCCCCAGGTGACGATTTGATTCTTTTAGATGAAAATGGTAAGACATTTTCTTCAGTAGCTTTTTCACAATGGATTGAAAAACAAATGAATAATAGTACTAAAAGAATAATCTTCGTTGTTGGTGGACCTTATGGTTTCTCTAAGGAAGTTTATGCTAAAGCGAAATTCAAAATAAGTCTTTCAGAAATGACATTCTCGCATCAGATGATTCGCTTGATTTTTGTAGAACAACTTTACAGAGCTTTTACAATTATAAAAGGTGAACCTTATCATCATGTATAGTGGGATAATAATATTAAGAGGATTAGAGGTTTTATTTAGGATTGTTTTTGTATAGTTTTGTCTGTTAATTAAGTTTAACAAAAAAAATATGCTTAAAGCATTGACAAAAGCTTTTTGATTTTGTATATTTGTGGAATCATATCTGATTAATGAAACTTAATTATTAACTTTAAAAAAAATAACTATATGGAAAACTTAATTGAATTACTGAAGCAGCAGCAAGAAGGCTACGATGACATTAAAGCAGAAAAAAAATTAAGCTTGTTTTATCACAAGGCAAATTCTGCAGGAATCAATTCTTTTTTAGATGAATTTTTTGAATGGTTGCTAGTAAACCAAAATATGGATTACAAAGATATCATGAAAATGACACATGAAGAATTACATGATATTTATGAAAACGAATATAAGAAAAGATAAAATTTATCGATTGATATTTTAGCATTAAAAAGAAATAGAGTTATGGTGGAAAATCATAACTCTTTTTTATTTGAAATGACTTCAATTGTTAATAAGTCATTGTAAATTATTAATTGCCACAAACGCTTCTTCTGGATTTTCAATATTCAGACAAAGAGTTTCCATAGGACATAAACCGTCGCCTTTTCTGTTGATGATTCTTCCCACTTCTTTATCATAATGAATTTCGATATTATGATTTTTAAATACTTTGAGAGCGGGAGTGCTTATTGTAGGTGTATAAACTTCTTTAACTTTGCCGTACGCCATTAGCAAAGCTGCGGCTTTACCAACCACTTTGTCGGCAATCATAGCGTCTTTAAGTTGTGCTTTATTTTCTTTTAGCAATTTCATTAAAGGAGCAACGCCCCTGTCGTTTGAAGTATAAACAGAGGCGTCGTTTTTATATATCACTATAGTGTGATTTTCTTTTAACAAAATATTTTTTAAATCTTCTATGTTCATAGTGTCAATGGACAATATATGTTTTGCAGTGAGTTATGAGCAGCGAGAATTGAGCTGTTTGAATTGCTCATAACAAAAATTTTCAACGTTCAAGTTTCAACAAAAAGTAACATCCTAACAATTGAACCAACATTCCAGGAATACCGATTCTAAAATCTTGAACAGCAACATAAAATGATGATGTCATTGCCCATTCTGCTAAAGTTCCAACAACTTGATAAATCAAAATTATTGCTAATAAATTCATTAAAGATATTTTATTGGTTTTGCTTGCTATGAATGCTGCTGCAATAGCCAAAATTACTGATTTTGTTAATATTGCAGGAAGTATTGCTAATGCAGGCATTCCGAATAATATACTATTAATAATAGGTGATAAAACAGCTGTCATCAAACCTACTTTAATTCCGAATTTGTATGATGCTATCAATGTGAAGAAATAGATTGGCAATAAAATCTTTCCTCCATTAGGTATCAAATGACATAATTGAGGTAATAATAAATTACCTATAACAAAAAGAGCGACAAATAAATATGTTCTTAACTCTTTAAATCCGTAGTTATAAATTCTAATTTCTTTTTCCATATTATCTTAAATATCTAGCTACAAACAATTTTAAATTTTCACCGCTTAAGTTTTTAGCGACTATTATACCTTCTTCATTGATGAGAACATTTTGAGGAATGAAAGCTACACCATATTCAGTAGCTGCGGGGCAATTCCAACCATTCAATGCAGAGAGATGATTATTCCAGCTGAGATTATCTTCTTTAATGCCTTTGAGCCATGCTTCTTTGTCAGTATCTAATGAAATGCTTACTATTTCCAAGCCTTTATCTTTGTATAATTCGTAAGTTTCAACTACATTAGGATTTTCAACGCGGCAGTCAGGACACCATGAAGCCCAGAAATCAATCATTATAAGTTTTGACTTACCAACGAGTTCAGACAATGTAACGGATTCACCGTCAATGTTATTTAAAGTGAAATCGATGTAAGGCTGACCAACTTCTGTACGTTCTAGCATTTGGATATATTCTTTTATTTTTTGGTAATATCCGCTGTTGATGTCACTTGGAAAATATTTTATCAATTCTTTAAAATCATTCAAATTGAAAGCCCATTTGTAACGATATAAGATGTAAGGTGCCAATGCATTGCTTCCATTATTTATAACGTAATCAGAAACAATCATTTTAACAACATCATCATTGGCTTTGCTTAATTTTCTATTGATTTCATCAAGAATCTTTTGTGTTTCTGATGCAGTAATATTTATTTTATGATAAGCATTAAAATCTCCTTTTATCACAACATTTTGATTGTCAGCGAAGAATGGCAAAGCGCGTCTCCAACCTTTAATGTAAAGATGATAAGCGTCGTTGTTATCGCTTTTTTTAACATCGAAGATAGCCTTATTATTTTCTATTAATGCTGAATCGATGTTAACCAATTCATTGTCAATCATTCTTTGGATATAAGCAGTCTTTCCATTAGCGTTTTGCATTTCAACGTCAACGGTAAATTTATTTCTGCTGCATGAGAAGAATGATAAAATTACGAGTGAGCAAATTATTATTTTTTTCATATTGATTTTTTTTTATAACAATTTTATTTAAGAATTTCCTCAACTTTATTTCTTAAATCTTCACCTCTTAAATTCTTTGCAATGATGATACCGTTTTGGTCAATTAAGACGTTGCTTGGGATGGAAGATACTCCGTACAATTTAGCGCCTTCGTTGTTCCAATATTTTAAGTCAGAGATATTATGCCATATAAGTCCGTCTTTTTCAATAGCTTCAATCCATTTGTCTTTTTCCATATCTAAAGAAACACCGATGATGTCGAAGCCTTTTTCGTGATATTCGTTGTAAACTTCAACGACGTTTGGATTTTCAGCGCGGCAAGGACCACACCATGAAGCCCAAAAGTCAATTAATAAAAGTTTGGATTTGCCAACGAGTTCAGAGATTGACATCAAATTGCCTTCAGGAGTTTCTTGTGTGAAATCAACGAATGATTGTCCAATATCAACACGTTGAAGAATAGCTATATAATCGTTGAGAAGTTTTGAAAATTCACTTTCAACTTTTATATTGAAGTTGTTGACATAATCTTCAAGTTCATTCAATTCGTAGTTGTAACGATTGTTATATAAAATATAAGGAGCGATGAAATTATTTGAATTTTTTGTCAAGAATAGAGAAATGTAATTGTTTTGATTTTTCTCTACCTGATTATATTCATTTTCAATTCTTTCCAATTCAGCTTGATTATTTCCCAGAGAAACTTCACTGTATTGTTTTCCTAATTCTCTCAATTGATTGTAGAACTTTTTGTTTTCGTTATTATATTCTTTTATAAGTTCTTGAGCTTTAGAACCTGTTACAGAAATATTCTTATTATCTTTTAAGTCACCTGCAATTGACATATCATTATTTTCACTGAAGAAATTTATTGGATACCTAACACCTTCAATGTTAATTGAATAATAATCAGCAATATTACCGCTTTCAACGATAAAGTTAGTCTTATTATCTTGCATTACAGCTGAATCGATGAGAACGAATTCTTTATCGAGCATTTTTTTCAAATAAACCATTTTTCCTTCAGCGTTTTGTAATTCAACATTAACATTAAATGTTGATTTGTTGCATGATACGAGCGCAATAGTTGCGATAATGAATGTTAATAATCTGGTTTTCATAGCGTTATTTTTATATTAATTTTTTATTTGATTTCTTGAAAAGTAAAAGTATAATGAAAATCAGCATCAAAGAACTGAATACGCTCAATAATGTCTGAATTAATATTGTTCCTAATAATTTGATACTGAAAGCTTCGAGCAAGAAAAGTATAAAATTATGAGATATTAATAATATTAGTGTATAAACAATGAACCAACTGATTCCCATATTGTTAAGAGAAGGTTCATCATTTGCATTAATATCTTTTCTTCTTGTCATGCTGCTTATTACATAAGGTCTGATAAATGACATAAAGACTGTTGCTGCAGCATTCAGACCTGGTGTTCCATTGAATAAATCTACTGTTAATCCAGTGAAGAATCCAAGTATAAGTAATTGCCATTTTTGAATATTAAATGGCAAAAGGAAAATGAACAGAACATATACGTAAGGGTGAACATAAAAACCTAGTCGTATGTTGTCAATCACCAAAACTTGTAAAAGTATTAGTCCTATAAATCTTAAAGTATTTAAAATCAGTCTATTGTCCATTTTCTTACTTGTTTGATATAAGGGAATCTATTTCTGTTTGGTGTAAATTTTCTATAACATACACATGACGGAGTGTGCTAAAGTTTGTTGAGAAACGAATTTTAGCTGTATTGAAATCTTTTGATTGAGCGTTTATTGTTTCTTCAATAGTTCCTATCATGATATCGGCTGGATAAATATTAGAGAAGCCGCTTGTTACGAGAGTATCACCTTTTTGAGGGATTATGTGAAGAGGTATGTCTTTCACTGTTCCGAAACGATAATCTGTTGTTTCCCAACTTACGTTTGCAATATGTTGGTTATCAGTAAATCTAGCGCTTACTATAGAGTATGGATGTAGTAAACTTATTACAGAAGCGTAATTATCGCTAACATTTGCTATTTTACCGACTATGCCGTTACTGCTTATAACGCCCATATCTTTCTTGATACCATCATTTCTTCCTTTGTCAATAAGTATAAAATTATTAACATGATATATGCTATTGTTGATAACATTAGCAGGAATGAATCTGTATTTGGAGTTAACGGAATCTTTTTCAGTAATAGTATCGTTAATATATAATTTACTCATAAGCATAGCATTATGTTCCATCATCAATTGATTTTCTTCTTTAAGGGAGAAATAATTGGTGAAATTGGTTTTTGATTTAAATAATTTGCCGGAAATGGCATTGCCCATGCTTACGAGCTTACGTTTCTGATATGGAAGATTGTTTATCAAGAGTATGATACACAATACTTCCAATATCAAAAACAGCAATATATTGTTATATTTTTTTAAAAATCTTAGTAGGTTATACATGACCTTATCAATCCGGATTATTTAATCAGGAATGGGAATTTGTCGAAATTCTTGAGTGCTATACCTGTACCGCGAGCAACGGCTCTTAGTGGGTCGTCGGCTACGTGGATAGGGAGCTTTGTTTTTGCGTGGAGACGTTTGTCGAGACCACGGAGCAGAGCGCCGCCGCCAGTTAGATAAATACCAGTGCGGTAGATATCTGCTGACAATTCTGGAGGTGTTTGTTCCAAAGCATTAAGCACAGCAGTTTCAATCTTAGAGATACTTTTATCCAAGCAATAAGCTATTTCTGAGTATTTTACCTTAATTTCTTTTGGGATACCAGTGAGCATATCGCGACCATGAACGGCGTATTCGTCTGGTGGATTCTCGAGTTCTGTCAAGGCTGAACCTACTTCAATTTTAATCATTTCAGCTGTTCTTTCACCTACATGCATATTATGTTGCTTACGCATATATTCAACGATGTCGTCGATAAAGTCGTCACCAGCAGTGCGGATAGACTTGTTGTTGACGATACCGCCGAGGGCGATGACAGCGATTTCACTGGTACCGCCGCCTATATCAACAATCATGTTTCCAATAGGTTCGAGAACGTCTATTCCGATACCGATAGCTGCTGCCATTGGTTCGTGAATGAGTCTGACTTCTTTGGCACCAGCTTGTTCTGCTGAGTCTTTAACGGCTCTTTCTTCAACTTCTGTGATGCCTGAAGGAATACAGATAACCATTTTCAAAGCAGGAGGGAATAAGCTGTTATGGAAATTTATCATTTTAATCATTTCTCTCAGCATATATTCAGCTGCTTGGAAGTCGGCGATAACACCATCGCGTAAAGGTCTGATGGTCTTGATATTTTCGTGGGTTTTACCTTGCATCATCATAGCGCGTTTACCGACAGCCATGATTTTTTGGGTGTCTCTTTGTATAGCGACGATGGATGGTTCGTCAACAACCACCTTATCGTTGTAGATAATAATGGTGTTGGCAGTTCCAAGGTCGATAGCTAATTCTTTATTGAAGAACGAAAATAATCCCATTGTTAGTTCTTTTAATAATTAGTGTTTAAAATGACGGTAGCCTGTGAATACCATTGCCATATCGTGTGCATTGCAATAATCGATAGAGTCTTGGTCTTTTATTGAGCCACCAGGTTGTACAACTGTAGTGATGCCAGCGTTGTTAGCGATTTCAACGCAGTCGGCAAATGGGAAGAATGCGTCTGATGCCATCACAGCGCCGTTGAGGTCGAATTCGAATGAACGAGCTTTTTCGATAGCTTGTTTCAAAGCGTCAACGCGTGATGTCTGACCGATACCTGAAGCGTACAATTGTTTGTTTTTAGCGAGAACGATAGCGTTTGAACGGCTATGTTTAACTATTTTGTTAGCGAAGATTAAATCTTCAACTTCTTGTGCTTCAATATTTTTATTTGTAACAGCCTTGAAGTCTTCAAGTGTTTCTGTGTGAAGGTCGCGTTCTTGCATCAAGATGCCGTTGAGAGCTGTCTTATATGTCTTTGTTGAGAAGTCGTTTGATTTGAGTTTCAAAACGATTCTGTTTTTCTTTGCGAAGAGGATATCCAAAACACCTTCATTATAATCTGGAGCGACTATAACTTCGAAGAATATTTTGTTTATTTCGTTAGCTGTTTCAACGTCGATAGCTTTGTTGCTTACGAAAACTCCGCCGAATGCTGAGACTGGGTCGCCGGCCAATGCTGCTTGATAAGCTTCAGCTATTGTTGGACGTGAGGCAATGCCGCATGGGTTGTTGTGTTTCAAGATAGCGAATGTTGGTTCGCTGAATTCACGGATGAGGTTGAGACCAGCTTCGAGGTCTAATAAGTTGTTGTATGATAAGTCTTTGCCATGGAGTTTTTCGAATACTTCATCAAGTTTGCCGTAGAATGTAGCTTTTTGATGAGGGTTTTCTCCGTAACGCAATTCGCTGCGGTCGCTGATGTGTATGTTCAAGTCTGCAGAATCTGAATCTTTTGCAAACCAATCGTAAATCATACCATCGTAGTGAGAACTTGTTGCGAAAGCGTATTTTGCAAAACGTTTACGGTCTTCTAAGCTTGTGCAGCCGTCTTGGTTCTTGTAGAGTTCCATGAATTCGAGGTAGTATTTTGAATCTGGAACGATGACAGCTTCTTTGAAGTTCTTAGCGCCAGCGCGAATCAATGAGATGCCGCCGATGTCAATCTTTTCAATAATCTTAGCAGGATCGTCGGTTGTCTTCACTGTTTCTTCAAATGGATAAAGGTCAACGATTACGAGGTCGAAAGCTGGAATTTCGTATTGCTTCATTTCCTCAACGTCTTTTTCATTATCCAAACGACCTAAGATGCCGCCGAATACTTTTGGGTGTAATGTCTTGACACGGCCACCGAGGATTGATGGGTAGCTTGTTAATGATTCAATTGTCTTGACTGTATTGTCAAGTTCTTTGATGAAATCATAGGTTCCGCCAGTAGCGTAAATTTGAACATTTTGCTCTTTCAATAAAGCAACAATTTTATCTAAATTAGTCTTATAAAAGACTGATATTAAACAACTTTTAATCTTTTTCAAGGGACAACGATTTTAAAATTAAACATATTGCAATAATAATAAATATATCTCATTAAAAAAAGAATTTCTGCAACTTTTTTTCAATGATTTATGAACAATTTTTGATGTTATTAAACACTGCTGTCGCTTTGATTTTTGTAAGACCTTTGTCCTAAACATTTGAATATTAAACAAATATTTTTTTATTTATTTTAATGAAAAAAAACTTGGAAAAAGTAATTATTTGTTGTAATTTTACGAATTCAAAAAAAATATTGTGAAAACACGTTGGATTATAAATAAAGAAGTTGACAGACAAACTGTTGTGGATTTATCGAATGCCTTGGGTATCGATGAAAATCTTGCTACTTTATTGGTGCAACGTGGAATTGAGAATTACGACGCCGCTAAGGATTTTTTCAGACCTTCTTTAGAACATTTGCACAATCCTTTCCTGATGAAGGATATGGATAAAGCAGTTGCTCGTATTAAGAAGGCATACGAAAATGGAGAGAAGATTTTGATTTACGGCGATTATGATGTTGACGGAACAACAGCTGTCGCATTGATTTATATGTATCTCAAGAATTTCATCAATAAGAAAAAAATTGAATTTTACATTCCAGATAGATACGATGAAGGTTATGGCATATCTTATAAAGGTATAGATTATGCTGCCAAAAATGGTTTCAACCTCGTTATCGTTCTCGACTGTGGCATCAAGGCCGTTGATAAGATAGAATATGCCAATAGCCTTAATGTTGACTTTATCATCTGCGACCACCATCGTCCAGGCGATGAGATTCCAAATGCTGTGGCAGTCCTCGATTCCAAACGCTCCGATTGCGAATACCCTTATAAAGAATTATCAGGATGCGGAGTGGGCTTTAAGCTTATAACAGCTTTGTCGATGGAATTGAACAGATCTATCAATGAGGTGTATGAGCTTCTTGATTTGGTTGCCGTAAGTATAGCTGCCGATATTGTTCCTATTACAGGTGAAAACAGAGTCTTGGCATATTATGGATTACAATTAATTAATAAAAATCCTCGTCCAGGTCTGGAAGCGGTTTTGAGTCATGCTAACGTATTTCGTATAGAAGAAGACCTTACAAATACTTCTGAACAGCCTCAAAATGTTCTCAACAAAGAAGTTACTATCAGTGATTTGGTCTTTATGATTGGACCAAGAATCAATGCTGCTGGTCGTCTCGAGAAAGCTAGCGATTCAGTACGTCTTCTTATTTCCGAAAGAAAAGAACATGCCGACAAATTGGCTGCTTCAATCAATGATTTGAACGTGAAACGCCGCGAGTTCGATAACAAGATAACAGAAGAAGCTCTCGCAATGATAGCAGAAAACGAAAAGATTCTGAATGCAAAGAGCACCGTTATTTTTAATGAAAACTGGCATAAAGGAGTTATTGGAATCGTAGCATCAAGACTTACTGACACTTATTATCGTCCAACTATAGTTTTGACAAGGTCTAATAACCTTATCACAGGTTCTGCTCGTTCAATAAAGAACTTTGATATTTATGATGCAATAGATAATTGCTCCGATTTGTTGGAACACTTCGGCGGCCATAAATATGCAGCTGGCCTTTCTTTAAAACCAGAAAATCTGGAAGAGTTCTCAAGACGTTTTGAAGAATATGTTTCTGAGAACATTGATAGGGAAGAGCTTATTCCTGAATTGAATGTTGATCTTGAGATTGACTTCTCCGACATTACTCCAAAATTCGTGAGAGTTCTGAAACAGTTTGCGCCTTTCGGTCCAGGAAATATGGCCCCAGTCTTCTTGTCGAGAAATGTTGTTGACAACGGAACTTCTCGCTCTGTAGGAAACAAGAAGCATCTGAAACTTACCATAAACCAACAACAAGATTCAAGCCTTGTATTCGCTGGCATCGCATTCCAAAAAGGCGATGACTATTTAAGAGTACACTCAAAAGAACCATTCTCGATATGTTATTGTATTGAGAAGAACTTCTGGCAAGGTAAGACAAACCTCCAACTTAATGTAAAAGATATTAAGTTCTCAGAAGAAATGGGTTGTTAGTTAAGAGTTGGTATTGGGAAAAACAATACCCTTACAATCAAGAAAACTCCAAAAAGTAAAAGTGCAATACCAGTTATTTGGTTTAGTCTTTTTAACATTTTCTCAGTGAAGAATTTCTTAAGAGAATAAGCACCTGCAGCTTTAAGAACATCAAAAAACAGCACTGTTGTAAAAACGCCAATAAAGAATATAATCAGTGAGTTTTTGTTTCCTTCGTAATTGCTTGATGCTGTAGCAACGCATGTAACCCAGAATATCCATACAAAAGGATTGAAAATATTGATGACGAAACCTTTGCTTATATAAACCAGCCAAGATGGTTCGTTGTCAAATTTTTTGTTCATATTTTCAATGTTGAGATTGTTGTTCTCACTGATATGAATGATTTTTTGCGGTGATATATTGAATGTATATATTCCGAATATTATCAATATGATACCAGCACTTATACCTGCATAAATAAGATTTCTTTCGTTGGTTATGTTAAATTGGAGATTGGTCATCATCATTAGGCATACAATCAATATGTCGTTTAGAATGATGCCTAAGTCTAATAACATTGCAGATTTGAAACCTCGATTTATACTTGTCTGAATCAAAGTGAAAAATGAAGGACCAAAGCCCATGACCAAAGCAAGGGAAAGTCCAAGTAAAGTGCCTTCAATAAAAATCATTTGCTAATATTTATAATGAAATAAAATTTTTTCCAATTTTTATACACTGAATTATATTCGAAGATTGGCATGAGCTTTCTAAATACATTGAAAATATCATCAGACTTTAATATTTTTACGAAATCATAGTGCTCTTCAAATACTTTTTCTGATAGTTTTCTTAACTCTTTGGATTGTGCCTTTATAGGGTTTAATGTTCTCTGTTTCATATCGATATGGCCATTGATAACAGAATGGATAGTCTTCATTAATGAACCTAAAATCTTCGACATAATACCAAATATAATTTCATCACAAAAATAAGAAAAAATAATTGTTTTGAAAAAAAAATGTTATTTTTGTACTCAAAATATTAACAACATTAAAATTTAAAAATCATGAAAAAATTTTTACTTTTAGTAGTAGCATTCTTATTCTTAGGAATTGGTGCTCAAGCTCAATCAACAATGAGCAAAGGTCAATTGGTTGGTAGTGCAAGATTAGGTTTTGGCGGTGGTGGTATTCCTATCGCTGTTGCTGCTGACTACGGTATCGTAGATAATCTTATTAATGGCAAAGATGCTATTTCTGTTGGTGGTCAAGTTGGTGTTTTTATGTACGATAGCAATATCTCTTTCACATTAGCAGCAAGAGGTAATTTCCATTATCAATTTATTGACAATTTAGACACATACGCTGGTCTCCAAATTGGTCTCCACACTAGCGGTCTCAGCTTCGGCTTCGATTTAGGTACTCGTTACTATTTTAACGACAAATTCGCTGTTGGCATCGAATTCGGCGGCTGTGGTTTCACAGGTACTTCAATCGGTGTTTCAATGAAATTTTAATAAAACCACATATTAAAAGTATAAAAATTGCACTATGTTTAGTGCAATTTTTTTTTACATTTGCAAAAAGATTTATATGGTAAAGATTGTTGGTTTTGACGCAAAACGTATAGTTTGCAACGGCACAGGATTGGGCAGTTATGCACGGACATTAATAAATGACATGATTCGATGTGATGCTCAAAAACAACTGTTATTATATACACCATATAAAGGCCGTGATGAATTTAGAAACCAGATTATAAAATCACCTCTAGTAAATTTCATTTATCCTGATGGTAAGAAATGTAAATTATCTCGAGATATATGGCGCTCAAAAGGTGTTGTAAAACAGCTCATGAAAGATAATGTGCAAATATATCATGGCTTGAGCGGAGAGGTGCCATTGGGTTTGCGCAAATCTGGAATTAAAGGAATAGTGACAATTCATGATTTAATCTTTCTTCGTCATCCTGAATATTATAAGTTCTTTGACAGAAAAATTTATGAATGGAAGTTTCGTAAGACATTGAAAGAAACCGAATATATTATTGCTATTTCTGAATGTACTAAACGCGACATTCTGGAGTTTGGTGATTTCGACCCCGATAAAATATTTGTCATTTATCAAAGTTGTAACCCTCGTTTTGGTCAGGAGATTCATGAACAGGAAATGCAAGATGTCATAAATCGTTACAAATTGCCATCGCGATTTATATTGTGCGTAGGAACTATAGAAGAACGTAAAAATCTGATGTTGGCAGCAAAATCTTTAAAACTAATACCGGATGATATTCATCTTGTAGCTGTCGGCCGTCAGACAAAATATGCCAAAAAAGTTATTGCTGAAGCCAATCGTTTAGGTGTATCGAATCGTTTGCATCTGTTGAGCGGTGTTACAGATAATGAATTAAATGCTATATATAAAAAGGCAGAAGTGTTTGTGTATCCATCTAGATATGAGGGTTTTGGAATCCCTATTATTGAGGCTATTTTCAGCGGATTGCCAGTTGTTGCTTGTTCAGGCTCCTGTTTGGAAGAAGCTGGCGGTCCCGATTGTATTTATGTTAAGCCCGACGATGTTGAAGGAATGGCAAATGCTGTGATGCAAATGATAAACAATGAGGATGACAGAAATGAGCGAATACTGCGAAGTCAGGAATATGTACAGAAATTTAGAGGTACAAATGTAGCATCACAGGTTTTTGATTTATATGAAAAACTGAATTCGTTGTAATTGCTGTTATGTTGCAATAACTACGACTTTTCTAATTCTTTTCACATTCCCTTTCAAATTAAATATTTCAGATTGAATAATATATATTCCAGGTTCGAGAAGATGATTGTTGTTGTCAGTACCGTCCCAAGAAACAAAACCTTCATTATTTACAAGACTGTTGTTTAATAGATTATTTACTAATCTTCCTTTTGAATTGAAGATTTTGATGTTTAAAGTATAACCGTTTTCATCCAAATCATAATAGATATTACAAATATCATCAAATCCATCGTTATCTGGTGAGAAGATTTCAGGAATGATGTTTATCTCATTATCTTTGTTAATTTCTATCAAATCTGTTGACATGGAGTTTTTATAAGCTGGCGTCCCATAATTTACATCGTAAGATGCCGAATGCCAATTATTTTTATCTGAAGACATATTTTCAGAAGATATTCTTTCCAAAGAAACACCTTGCGTTTCAACCAATAAATCGTAATGCATCTTTTCAGAATATACAACTTCATCTATTATCTCTCTAGTTTTATTACATATTATAATATGTCCTTCTTCATTGGGCAATGATGGTAACGACTCAATATCCAAAAAATCATCAGAAGAACTTTCGTATTGATATTTAACAATTTCACTATCAACTGACAAAAGACAATAAGATTTAGGAAGTAGGATTCTGCCTGTTGATGTAATTTCTTTTACGACAGTATCAGCTGGATTTGGGAAACTCTCTTTTATTGTTCCAATCATAATTTTGCTTAAATCGATGACTTTATTGGAACGATTGTAAAGTTCTACGTATTCAACTCCAGGAGAAATAGGATTGAAAAGTATTTCATTTATAATTATATCATTATTTTTTATTTCAGAAGGAATTCCAAATACAGCTTTTGTTTCATTTTCAAGAGCAATGTCTTTGCAATTTGATACATTATTAATATTAAGAGTGTATAATCTTTCTTCTTCGAATTCTTGATTGAAGATAATTTCGATGTGATTTTTCTCATTGGATGAAATATAAATTTCATCAGGATGAATCTGCATCTCTTTAATAGAGTAACTTTCAATGTTTTGCAAAGATTCAATATTCATATTTTGGTTAAAATAAACTTCAAGGATATTGTTAGAAATGGGATAGACATAATCGATTTTGGGTAGAATGATGTTTTCATTTTTAATGGAATTAGTTTTGCCTGGCGTACCGCCATCTTTGCATATTGTGCTGCCCCAATTGGTTTTCCCTGTGCATGGATTATAAGCATCAATCTGTTCTAGTGACCAGCCTCCGTCTTTTTTGTAATCGGAATTATGCCATGAAATGTTAAAGTTTATAGATGAAATATAATATTCATTTTTGTCCATCAGTGTCAGATTTGTTCCAGAATTTGTTATCTGAAAAGAAGGAAACCCCAAGCATTTTCCATATTGAGATAAATCTTCAACGGCATCATTATGACATAAAATCAGATAATTATCTGCTTGAATTTCAGTGTTTTCGTTGATTGAATATTCTGAATTTCCAATGATGAATTTCCAATCTTTTATGTTTATAGGATAATTGCTTGTATTATATAATTCTACATATTCCCAGTTTGGAAGTTCGATTTGCGGTGAAGGATCTGACATGATTTCATTTATGACGATGTCGTATTCTTTTGCGTTGTAATGTATAAACTTGTGTGTTATTTCATCAGAAATATTTCCTTCTAAATCTTCAATGTTTTTTATTGTTAAAGTATGATGAATACCTTCTTCGATTACATTCTTAAATTCTAAAATCAGAGTGGAAATATCATTTCCATAATTTACTTTTTCAGGATTAGCATTATGATTTTCAAGAAAGAAATTTTCTTTTGTTAAAGAATTTTCACTTATTGCCTCGCTGAAGTTAATTTGCATTTTGTAATCATCTATCGATTCGCTGTTAATTAATTCAGGAGCTATGCTGTCGATGAGCTTTTCACCTATATATATATTGTCGAAATAGAATTGTTTTATGTTGCTGTTGGTGTAAGTGCAACTAAACCCAAAGCGCGTGCTTTGATTCCAAGTGGCGAATTTTTCGTCAAAGGCTGTAGCTTCTAATTTATAAAATCCACTTCCTTCTTTGTCGATATAAATATTCCAACATTTTGATTTATCGTATGTTACTTTTACAAAAGTGGAGAATGATGATGCTATGAAAGTGTCAGTCCCGC
Organism: Bacteroidales bacterium; assembly: GCA_045639025.1. GTDB lineage: Bacteria > Bacteroidota > Bacteroidia > Bacteroidales > F082 > Limimorpha. Next base: position 22,274 of record JAZUCH010000059.1, on the reverse strand, counting down.
GACAAAGACTTGTTGTTTCTCCACTGTCAATTCGCAACAATTCGACAACATCCTCACTCCCCGATTCCCCGAAACGTAAAATATATGATAGGTTATTTTCTGTTATATTTTGAGGATCTCCACACAGATAAACGTCACAGAAGTTTTTTGAAGAAGGCGAGAATTTTTCCTTAATCCAGAAGCGCCATTCCATTTCGTCATATTTTTCATAAACTACAGATAGCCAAGCGCTGCCCGAAGATTCTGCATTGAGTTGCAACTGCTTCTCATCATTAATTATAAAGAGACTGTCGCTGCCGAGCCAAGCAGGATTTTCGTTGAAATTACCATCGGAAAAATCATCGATAACCTGCGCTTGGCAAACACAAAATATTAATAAAATTGTAGTTAACAATAAAATGGGTTTCATAGTTTTCAGCTTTTTACATTTTACACTTTTAAGATTCCTAATAAATTCGTATTTTTGCAGATAAAAGTACAGCTTTTTTTCTTTAAGTTCTTGATTTTTAACTATTTTTAACTTTTGTGTTAATAATTGTTAAAAATGGAAGTGAAAGAGGTACAAAAAAGCCATTTTTAATTAATATTTTTTAAGAAATGAAAGTAGCTGTTATAGGAGCAACAGGTTTGGTGGGGCAAAAGATGTTACAGGTTTTGGATGAACAAAATCTGCCTATTGATGAATTGATTGTAGCAGCATCAGAAAAATCTGTTGGTAAAAAGATAATATTTAAAGATAAAGAATATACTTTAATATCTGTAGATCAGGCTGTTGAAGAAAAGCCAAATATCGCGATTTTCTCGGCTGGTGCTGAAGTGTCTCTTCAATATGCCAAGAAATTTGCAGCAAATGGAACTTATGTAATCGACAATAGTTCTGCTTGGCGTAAAGATATTGATATACCATTGGTGGTTCCTGAAATAAATGCTTCTGATATAACTGTTGATAATCACATAATTGCAAATCCTAATTGTACAACTATTTGTATGTTGATGGCCTTGGCTCCATTGCATAGAAGATTTAATGCAAAAAGATTGGTGATTTCAACATATCAATCTGTGAGCGGAAGCGGTCATAAAGGTCTAAATCAGCTGGCTGCTGAACAAAGAGGTGAAGTGTCTGATAATCCAGCATATCCGCATCAGATTCATGAGAATGTAATACCTCACGGCGGTTCTTTTTCTGATACAGGTTACACTGCTGAAGAAGAGAAACTTATGTTCGAGACAAACAAAATCTTACATTCCGACATTGCAGTCACCGCCACCGTTGTTCGCGTTCCTGTTTATGGCGGTCATTCAGAAAGCGTTAATGTTGAGTTTGAACAACAATTTGATATAGATGAAGTTAGAAACATATTGTCAAATGCATCGGGTGTAACTCTATACGATAATCCAAGTGAAAATATTTATCCAACACCAGTGATGGCATACGATAAAGACGATGTTTTTGTAGGAAGATTACGCCGTGACTTCAGCATAGAAAAAGGATTGAATTTCTGGGTCGTTTCAGATAATATCAGAAAAGGCGCTGCCACCAACGCGGTGCAGATTGCTAAATATATAATCGAGAATTTTGGAATATGAAGATTTACAATAACTTCTCAGATTTTGTAAAAGTACCTAACGCAATAGTCACTATCGGTACTTTCGATGGTGTTCACCTCGGTCATCAGGCTATTCTGAAAGATATGGTGAAGACAGCGAAAGAGATTGGCGGTGAGACTGTTGTAATTACATTCTATCCTCATCCTCGACAGGTTCTCAATATAAATGCTGCTAACCTTAGATTCATAACTACACAAGAAGAAAAACTTCGTCTTTTGGAAGAATCTGGTATTGATAATGTGATAGTTGTGAATTTTACAAAAGAATTTTCACGCGTTTCATCAGAAGATTTCATCCGTGATTATATTATTGAACATATAAATCCAGCTAAACTTGTGATAGGTTATGATCACCATTTTGGAAATAACAGAATGGGCGATTTTAATCTTCTCAGCGAGATGCAGAATAAATATAATTTCCAGGTTCAACGTATTGAAGCACACGATGTTGAGAATATAGCTGTCAGTTCTACCAAGATACGTCATTCTTTGCAACAAGGTGATATTGAACACGCTAACGCTCTTCTTGGCTATCAGTTTTCATATATCGGAAAAGTAGTTTCAGGAAAAAAGATTGGACGAGAAATAGGATATAGAACAGCGAATATAGATGTGGAAAAAGAATTTCGTCTTATTGAGACTTCTGGAGTTTACGCCACATACGTTGATTATGAAGGAAAAGAATATAAATCAATGACTTATATCGGAAAGAAACCAACAGTCAATAATGATGAAATAGAAAATATAGAGGTTCATATTTTTGATTTTGATGGCGACTTATACGATAAGGCGATAAAAGTGCGTTTTGTTAAAAGAGTTAGAGGCGAACAGAAATTCGAGAGTCTCGATGCTTTGAAAAAACAAATTCAGATTGACGAGAAAAATATTAAAGAAATATTAGAAATTATTGATTAACAACATTTAAATTTATTTGATATGAAAAAACTATTAACACTTTTAGTTATGATGTGCGTAGTTTCTTTTATGAAACCTGCACAGGCATGTACCAATTTCTTAATCACTCCAGGTGCTTCTGCTGATGGTTCTTCAATCGTTTCATACGCAGCTGACTCACACGTACTTTACGGAGAATTGTATCACTATCCAGCAGCTGACTATCCAGCAGGCGCTATGAGAGAAATAGTTGATTGGGACTCAGGAAGATACGTTGGTAGAATCCCAGAAGTAGCTCATACTTACAACGTTGTTGGTAATATGAACGAGTGGCAACTTGTTATCGCTGAGACAACATACGGTGGACTTCCAAATCTTGAAAATCCAGAAGGTCTTATCGACTACGGTAGCTTGATTTACATCACTTTACAACGTGCTAAGACAGCTCGTGAAGCTATCAAGACAATGGCAGAATTGGTTGCTAATTATGGTTATATGAGTAGCGGCGAATCATTCTCAATCGCTGACCCTAACGAAGTTTGGATTATGGAACTCATCGGTAAAGGTCAAGAAAAAGGCGCTGTTTGGGTAGCACTCCGTGTGCCTGATGGTTATGTATCAGCTCACGCTAACCAAGCTCGTATCACAACATTCCCTTTAGCAAACAAAAAAAATAAAAATAGTATCACTTCAAAAAATATCGACAAACTTTTGAAGAATCCAAACATCGACTGCGTTTATGCAGAAGACGTTATCTCATTTGCAAAGAAAAATAATTTATATGCTGGTCCTGACGGACAATTCTCATTCTCAGACGTTTATGCTCCAGTAGATTTCAGCGGTGCAAGAGCTTGCGAAATGCGTGTCTGGGCTATGTTCAACCAAGTTGTTGATGGCATGAATCAATATTGGGATTATGCAACTGGCAGAAACATCAATCGCGCTAAACCATACGTAAGCGGCGAAGTTCAAACTCCAGAAAATTTCCCAACCAACAGAATGCCTCTCTGGGTTAAACCAAATGAAAAAGTTAGCGTTTTAGACGTTATGGCGTTTATGCGAGACCACCTTGAAGGCACAGAACTCGATATGTCACAAGATGTTGGCGCTGGTCCATTCCACTGTCCTTACAGATCACGTCCAATGGGCTGGGAAGTTGATGGCGTTTCTTACGTTCACGAACGCGCTACAGCAACACAACAAACTGGATTCTCATTCGTAGCGCAATGCCGTCCTAACACAATCAAAGAAATCGGCGGTATCATTTGGTTTGGCGTTGACGATGCAGCAAGCACAGTATATTGTCCAATGTACACATGTATGACAGAAATTCCACTCTGCTATCGCGAAGGTAACGGCAGCATCATGGAATATTCTGAGACAGCAGCATTCTGGGTATTCAATCAAGTAACAAACTGGGCTTATACAAAATATGAATATATCCACCCAGAAATCGCAGAAAAACAAGCTAAATATGAACAAGGTTGGGTTGAGTCTGTAGCTCATGCTGATGCTCGTGCTGCTAAGCTTTATGCTGAAAATCCTGCTGAAGCTGTCAAATTCTTGACCTCATTCTCATGTAGAGAAGCTGAAAGATTGACAGCTGACTGGAGAGAATTCTACAAATATTTATTTGTAAAATACATGGACTTCAACATCAAGACTGCTCAGCCAACTCCAAAAAGCCACAAATATATTGCTCCAAAAGTTGAACAACCTAAATATAGCGAAGAATACTACAGAGCAATCATTGAACAAACAGGCGATAAACTTAAGGTTTATTAATAGTCTAATGACAAAAGAGAAAAGGCTAAAGGGGGAGTAACCTTTAGCCTTTTTTATTTTCAATATCTATAAAGATACGTGTGATGCTATATCAAGATGTTGGGAGTTTACTTTTTCAGCATATTGAAGTAAGTCTCCAATAGTTTGTTTGCAGCCATGTAAGCACTTGTTCTTTTGTCTTTTACATCTGTTTCGGTGAGTGCTATCATGTCTTTGATAAGAGAGTTCTCGAAGAAGTCATTTCTAAGAGCTTGTTCAATGCTGTCGTACATTGTCTGTACATCTTGTCTAGCTCTTTTCTTGGCGAGAAATCCTGAGTTACGTATATTTTCAACGTGTTCGGTCACCATTTTCCATACTTCAGGGACGTTGTGATGAGTCAATGCTGAGCAAGTCATTACGTTGACCGGTTGACCTGATTCTGCGAGAGGGAAGAGGTGAACAGCATTTTTCACTTCTGCCATAGCGCGGTTGGCTCTTTGTACGTTATCGCCGTCGGCTTTGTTGACCACGATACCGTCAGCCATTTCCATGATGCCACGTTTGATGCCTTGGAGTTCGTCTCCAGCACCGCCTATTAAGATGAGCAGGAAGAAATCTACCATTGAATACACTGCTATTTCCGACTGACCGACGCCAACTGTTTCTACGAATATTGTGTCGAAGCCAGCGGCTTCACAGAGTATTATAGCTTCGCGTGTTTTACGAGCCACTCCGCCTAAAGTTCCGGCAGAAGCTGAAGGGCGGATATAAACATTACGTTGTTGCGACAATTCTTCCATACGAGTTTTGTCGCCTAGGATACTACCTTTGGAGCGTTGGCTGCTAGGGTCGATTGCGAGGACAGCCAATTTGTGGCCGCTGCGACTCAGTTCCATGCCGAGAGCTTCGATGAAGGTGCTCTTTCCTGCGCCAGGGACGCCGGTGATACCGAGGCGAATCGCGTTGCCAGAGTAAGGCAGACAAGCAGTTATAATATCTTGAGCCATCTTTTGGTGTTCAGGAAGCGCACTCTCTACAAGAGTGATAGCCTTGCTCAAAATAACAATGTCGCCTTGAAGGATGCCATCAACATAATAATCGAGAGGCATCAGCTTCTGACGTTTAGCCATAATACGTTCTAAAGCCTTAGGGTTTACCTGTATAGGCTGTTCGGTAGGAGCGTTCACTTGAAGTGCAGACTCCCACTCGTGCTTCTGATTTTCAAAATGCTCGTGTAGTTCCATAATGTGGCAAAGATAAGAAAAGACCAAAGACTAAAGACCAAAGACTAAAGTTTTTTTTCGTGTGTAAAAAAAAATTAAAAAATTACTTGTTTATTAAAAAAAAGTTGTACTTTTGCACACCGAAACAAATGCTTCCTTAGCTCAGCTGGTAGAGCAATTGACTCTTAATCAATGGGTCCAGGGTTCGAGTCCCTGAGGGAGTACAAAATTAAACGCCAATTCGTTGAAAATCAATGGTTGGCGTTTTTCTTTTTATGGTTTTGTCCACGTTTTGTCCACCACAATACGTTACCTCAATAAAAAAAGCACTAAAGCTATAGTGTTCTGGTGCCAAGTGTCAAATAAGTGTTGTATGAAAACAACAATGTCCGTTTTCGAGGATACGCAGTGATGATATTATCATGACAAGACGTTATTTTTTTTGAGAATAACATCATCGGAATATTTATCAATATGTTTGGCGTTGTTCTCAACTATTGAGATTGTTTTGTCAAATATTTTCAAAAAACTCATTTTTTTCTTCTCTAAATCAAAAATTTTTGCTTAATTTTGTATTCTTGTAAATTTGCCAAATATGGAAAAAACTAAGGTACTATTTGTTCATCAGGAAATCACACCTTATTTAGAGGAAACACCGATGTCTATTATCGGTCGCAACCTTCCAGAAGGTATTCAATTGAAAGGTAAAGAAATTAGAATCTTCATGCCTCGTTTCGGTAATGTAAACGAACGTCGCAACCAATTGCACGAGGTTATTCGCCTCTCAGGTATGAACCTGATCATCAATGATACTGACCACCCTCTTATCATCAAAGTTGCTTCTATTCAAAAAGCAAGAATGCAGATATACTTCATCGACAATGACGACTTCTTCACAAAACGCAAGTCAACAATAGCCGATAAAAATGGTGTGTTCTTCGAAGATAATGACGACCGCACAGTGTTCTTCTCACGTGGAGTCATAGAAACAATCCGTAAGCTTAACTGGCCTCCAGACATCATCCACTGCCATGGATGGATGTCGTCACTTATCCCTATTTACATCAAGAAAGCATTCAAAGATAATCCTTTGTTCAGCGAAACAAAGATAGTTTATTCTATCTATGACGAAGATTTCTCAGAAACATTCCGTTCTGGTTACGACAAAAAAATGAAATTACCAGGAATAGCTCCTAAAGATGTCAAACATCTTAAAGATGCCGATTACGTCAATATCATGAAAAACGCCATCGACTTCTCTGATGCTGTCATTTATGGAAGTGAGAAGATAAATCCGGAACTCGTGGAATATGTTAATTCTACAAAAAAACCAGTCCTGGAATACCAAACTCCAGAAAATTACGTTGATGCTTATAACGATTTTTACGATAATTTGTTAAAAGAAAAAAACTAATACTTTGAAAACAAAACATTTCATCTTAGTCTCTTTATTATTGTTGATCGGTTTCGCATCATGCAAAAAGCAGCCACAACAAATAGGCGAATCATTACAGCCTAATAGCAGCAATATACAAGTTGCTTTTTCTGGAAACCAAGATATCGTTGCTGAAGTACAACGCGTTGATTCTATTAGTACAAAATCGGCATCATTGTCGCTGGTGGGCGACCTCAACGACCCTCATTTCGGCAACTCAAACATTAGCTTCTATACTCAGATAGGTTTGACAAGCAATAGTCTGCAATGGGAAGATGGCGCAACTACCGACTCCATAGTGATGCAGGTATTGTACTCCGGCTATTATGGTGACACACTTACTCCATTGACATTAAAAATCCATGAAGTAACTCAGGATATGGCTGGCGACTCTGCAGTATATTACTCAAATACTTCATACGAAGTTGGCGAAGAATGGGCTAACTACACATTCACCCCTCGCCCAAAGACTAAAACATTTATCAACGGTGCAGATACCATCGGATACAATATTTTGCAAATACCCGTCAATGTTGCTCTTGGCGACAAACTCATGCAAAGTGACTTCGCTTCTAACACAGACTTCATGAATTATTTCAAAGGTCTTAGATTCTCATGCGAACCAGCTGCTGGAACAGGTTCAATCTGTTACTTCAACTTGCTCAACACAAAATCTTACTTGAGAATTTATTATCATAACGACTACGACACTACATTCTGCGATTTCAACATCAGCGATAAATATATCCGCTTCAACCATTTCGAACATGATTATTCAGTAGCTCAAGCCCCTATCATTTTCAATGACACAGCAACAGAATATCTTTATGCTCAATCAACAGCTGGTGTGAGAACAAGATTGGTTTTCCCTAATCTCGCACAATGGGCTAAAGAATTGAACACAAATGTTCTTGTCAATGAAGCTAAACTTATTCTTACAGGAGCTAATGACATGATTAACGGTGTTGTAAACGACACTGCAATATTCAAACAACCTGCTCAATTGGTCGTTGTAAAGGCAAACGAAGACGGTTCCTACGGAATCTTGCCAGACCAGTTGGTAGGAACAAATTATTTCGGCGGATATTATGATTCTAAGACAAACCAGGTGTGGTTCAGAATTTCTGAATATGTACAAGACCTTATTCTTGCAGGACCTGATGCTGAAAATTACGGACTTTACATCTATACATACGCCGGCGCATATAATGCAACTCGTTGGATTTTCCACGGTCCTAACAGCCCAATAGATGAATATAAAATTAAATTAGAACTTATTTACTCACGAATAGACGATTAATTATGAAAAAAATTTGTTTAATAATTTGTATCTTATTAGGTATGACAGCACAAGCACAAGAAAAAGAAACATTAGTCTTAATCAAGACTACAAAAGGTAACATCACAGTTAAATTATACAACGACACTCCTTTACATAGAGATAATTTCATAAAATTGATTAACGAAGGTTGGTACAACAACTCACCATTCCATCGCGTAATCAACAACTTCATGATTCAAGGCGGCCACAACCAAGATGGCAGCGTTGACCCAGGTTATACAATTCCAGCAGAATTCCGTGCTAACCATTTCCACAAAAAAGGCGCATTAGCAGCAGCACGTCAAGGCGATCAAGTCAATCCACAAAGAGCTTCAAGCGGCTGCCAATTCTATATCGTTCAAGGTCAAGTTTTGACAGAAGCTCATATCGAAATGTACAAACAACGTTATGGTTTGACATTCACTCCAGAACAAGTTGAAGCTTACACAACAGTTGGCGGTACTCCTCACTTAGATGGTCAATATACAGTCTTCGGCGAAGTTGTTGAAGGTCTTGAAATAGTTGACGCTATCGCAAAAGTTAAGACAGGTTATATGGACGTTCCAGTAGAACCTGTTGTTATGTCTATCGAAATTTTAAAATAATAATTAACAATGACAATTGGCAAAAAACTGTTGTCTGTTGTCCGTTGTCTGTTGACTTAAAATATATAATGATGAAAGAAAAAATAGCTCAGATTTTAGGAGAGATTAACTCTTTTAAAGCAGAAAGCAAAGAGGCTTTAGAAAACTTCAGAGTCACATATATCAGCAAGAAAGGTGTTATCCCAGCATTGTTCGCCGACTTCAAACAAGTTGCTCCAGAGATGCGTAAAGAAATCGGTATGCAGCTTAATGAATTGAAGAATAGAGCACAGGAAGTGTTTGATGAACAAATGCAACAATTCGATACGCAGAGTGAGACTAGCACCGACCTCGATTTATCTTTACCAGTCGATGCAATGAAAGGCGCTCGTCATCCATTGTCGATAGTTAGAGAAGAAATCAACAATATATTTGAGCGTTTGGGTTTTGTCATCAGCGAAGGCCCTGAAGTGGAAGACGACTTCCATTGCTTCACAGCATTGAACTTCCCTCCTGACCATCCTGCACGCGATATGCAAGACACTTTCTTCATCAGCAAGGATCCAGACGTATTGCTCCGTACTCACACATCAAGCGTACAAGTTCGCGCTATGGAACAAGGTCAACCTCCTATCCGTATCATCGCTCCAGGAAGAGTGTTCCGTAACGAAGCAATATCAGCTCGCGCTCACTGTATCTTCCATCAAATAGAAGGTTTATATATCGATAAAGACGTTTCTTTCGCTGACTTGAAACAGACATTGTTCCACTTCGTGAAAGAGTATTTCGGTGAAGACACAAAGGTACGTTTCCGTCCTTCTTACTTCCCATTCACAGAGACATCAGCAGAAATGGATATCTCATGTAACATCTGCGGCGGTAAAGGATGTAACATCTGTAAACATACAGGCTGGCTGGAAATCTTAGGATGTGGCATTTGCGACCCTAATATCTTGAAAGCTTGCAACATCGACCCAGAAGTTTACACAGGTTTCGCTTTCGGTATGGGCGTTGAACGTATCGCTATGCTTAAATATCAAGTCAACGACTTAAGATTATATTTCGAAAACGACGTAAGATTCTTACAACAATTCGAAAAAGCATAATTAGTGTAGAGAATTATAAATTACATTATAAAATAAAAACTGCTCCCATGATTTTAGGAGCAGTTTTTTTATTTATAATATTTGAACGCTTCTTATGACCTTATATTATTGGGCTTTCCAACGTTTTCATCCTAATTTTTGTCCATTAGCCTCATATTTGAAGTAATATTCTTCTTTATATTTGCCTGATTCCACTTCGATTACAGAGATATTGTTACCTCTCCATTCGATGTCAAGTTCAAGTCTGATTCTAATATAAACAAGTGGAGAATTGAACATTTTTAATAACAAAAACCTCCGTTAATCAGAGGTTTAATTCTATTAACGGAGGAGGTATTGATTGGTTTTAGAAATAGCATGCACAAGCGTTTAACGTGCTGCTATTTAATATTTCTTTTTTATAATTATATAATGAGACGCAGCAATGAACATCGTGTTTATTTTCAGATGTGTTCATTGATACGTCTCTACAATTATGCATTATGCATTATGCATTATGAATTCTTCACTGCTTCACCTATTGCCTTGCCGAGATTGTAGAGTCTCTCTACGTCTTCTGGGCGATAAGGAGCACCTTTCACTTCAACAGATTCAACTGGGCATTCCCATTGGTTTTTCTTGACTACGCCGTTGATGTATTTAACGCCGCCGCCGCCCCAGCTCATGCCGCCGAACACACCGAATACTTTGTTCTTAGGCTTGAACTCTGTGAGTTCGTGTAACAATAAAGTCATGTTAGGGAACACGCTGCCGTAGTGAGCGCAGGCACCGATAACGCAACCTTTGTATTTCCAGATGTCGCCGATGATGTGTGACACTTCTGTCTTAGCGACGTCATAAATCTTGATGTTTTTAACGCCAGCTTCTGCCACGCCGCGAGCGATGATGTCGGCCATGAGAGCTGTGTTGCCATACATAGAACCATAAGCGATGACGACACCTTCTTCGTTTTCGCCAGTGCTCCATTTAACGTATCTCTCAAGAACCCATTGCAAGTTGCTGCGCCATACCAAGCCGTGTGATGGAGCAATCATCTTGATGTCGAGAGGTCCGAGTTTTTGAACAGCCTTAACAGCTTGACCGGCTACTTTACCAACGATATTAGCATAGTAACGGCGCATATCGTCTTCGTAGAAATCGAGGTTTGCTTCATCGTCGAAGATGCATCCGTTGAGAGCTCCGAAACCGCCGAAAGCGTCGTTAGAGAATAATATCTTGTTGGTTTGTTCGTAAGTCACCATTGATTCTGGCCAGTGGCACATTGGCACCATGAAGAACTGAAGAGTATGTTTGCCGAGGCATAATGTCTCGCCTTCTTCCACGATTTTCTTATTGTTCAATGGTCCGTAGAATGCTTCGAGAGGAGCGAATGTCTTGGCGTTGCCGATGACTTCTACTCCTGGATATTCTTGAACGATGGCACGTACGGCGCCGCTGTGGTCAGGTTCGTCATGGTTGATGACGAGATAATCTATCTTACGGTCACCGAGAATGCTTTTAATCTTGAATAGAAACTCTGCCATGAAGCTGACTTCGACAGGGTCGATGAGAGCTACCTTTTCATCAACGATGAGATATGAGTTGTATGAAACACCGTTAGGAAGTTCCATGTGGTTTTCAAAGAGTTCTGTTTTTCTGTCGTTAACGCCGACATAGAAAATATCATCGCTTAAGTTAATTTTTAGCATATTAGTATTTTTTAGTTAATTTTTTTCAATTTTCTCATTCATTTTGACAAATTAAATACGCACGAGTCTATAAACTCATGCGTATTGATGATATTGTCGTTTTATTTTCTCATAATTATTCTTCTGAGAAGTTTTCTGTACCTACTGCGCAAAGTGGGCATGTCCAGTCTGCTGGAAGTTGATCGAATGGTGTACCTGGTTGGATACCGTTATCTGGGTCACCTACTGCTGGGTCATAAACATAACCGCAAACATCACAAACATATTTTTTCATTTTTTTCTAATTTTTAAAGTTAAACAATATTATATTAATGTATATCGTAATTTCTTCTTAAATATTGAAGACGTTCTACAACATTGATATCTTCTTTCTTATTTACAATTCCTCTGAAGTTTTCAACATTGCTGAAGTTGTGTCTGTCCATCCAGGCTTCCACGTCGGCATTCATCTGTTTGATATAATCTATGCCGTTGCGATATAAGGTGCTGCAGACCTGTACAGTCTTAGCTCCTGCGAGGATTTGTTTCACTACGTCTTCACCTGTATAAACACCTCTTGAAGCAGAAAGTTCACATGGCAATCCTTGTGATGAGAGGAGAGAAATCCAGCGTAAGGTGTTGTGGTTTTCTTCCGGTGCTGATATTGAGTTGCCAGGGACAGCTTTCATCTTTTCGATGTTGATGTCAGGATTGTAGAATCTGTTGAAGAGTACCAATCCTTTAGCACCTGCTTTTGTAAGGCTGAACGCCATGCGGCTGATATTGGTGAAGTGGTCGCCGAGTTTTACAGAGACAGGGATGTTGATGTTTTTCTCAACATCTTTAAGGATATTGACATATTCTTCTTCAATTTTTCTTGGGTCGAGGTCTCTGTCGAAAGCAGAGATTGCGATATTAAGTTCGATGGCGTCGGCGCCTGCATCTTGAAGTTCTCTTGCAATGCTTGTCCATTCACCGTCGGTTGAACAGTTAACGCTCGCAATGATAGGGATGTCAACACTCTTCTTCGATTCACGAACTAATTTCTCATAAATCTCGATTTCTGTTCCACGCATGAATGTGTTGAGATATTCTTGTGCTTCTGGATAAAGGTCGTAGATTTCGTTGTCGGTGTATCTCTCTTCTCTTCTGATTTCCGACAACACCTGTTCTTCAAAAATAGATTTGAGGATAACAGCACCCGCTCCTGCTTCCGCACAATGTTTAATGCTTTCCACACTGCCTGTCAATGTTGAACTACTGACAATGATAGGTGATTTTATATCTAAACCGAGATATGATGTTTTTAGTTTCATTTTTGTAATTTTTAACTTCACAAAGATAATATATTTTTTGAAGAATTGACAACAGATTCTTATAAAAAAAAACGATACTTACATCAATTTTTTCGATTTAAAAATCTATTTTTGCAATCTGTTTTTTTTGATATGAACACAAAAGTAAAGGGATATGTTTTAGCTGCCATATCGGCTGCCACATACGGAATGAATCCATTGTTCGCCTTGCCTCTTTATGAGGGCGGCATGGATTTATATTCGGTCTTGTTTTTTCGTTATATGTTTGCTATTCCAATATTGGCGGTCATGCTCAAGGTACGCCGTCGCGACTTCTCGATACAAAGAGCCGATGTCATGCCATTAATTATATTAGGTGTGTTATTTGCTCTGTCGTCGATAACTTTATTCTCGAGTTATAACTATATGGATGCAGGCATAGCCTCAACGATACTATTCATCTATCCTATTATTGTAGCGCTCATCATGTTTATCTTCTTTAAGGAAAAGATATCAAAGAAGACGATGGCATGCGTCGCTGTCGCTCTTCTCGGGATTGTGCTTCTGTGCAATAGTGGCGAAGGAGCTGTCGTAAGCACAAAAGGCGTACTCTTTGTATTTGGTTCCGCTTTGTCTTACTCATTATATATTGTCTTTGTGAACAAATCGCGAATAGGAAAGATGGCGACAATAAAACTCACAATGTATGTACTTGCAGTAGGTTGGATTATCTTCGCAGCTAAGGCATTGATAAGCGGACAGCTTTACACTCCGTCTCCTGAACAATGGTATCTTTGGATAAACGTGTTGGCACTGACAATATTCCCTACAATAATATCTTTGATATGTACCACTGAAGCGATACAATGTATAGGTTCGACGCCTACCGCTATACTCGGTGTCTTGGAACCGGTTACGGCGGTGTTCTTCGGTGTGCTTGTCTTTGATGAAGTATTGACACCTCGTATCGTCGTAGGTTTGATTCTGGTTATCGTTTCTGTGACATTGGTTGTAGCAGGCGGTCATACTGGAAAATTATTGCTGAGACTGAGGAAGATGTTTCCTGTTAAAGTCAACAAGACTACAGGACAACAAGACGACAAGTAAAGTTTATTGTTAAACAAATATAAAACAGATATAATATGAAAACTATAGCTCTTGTTGCGCATGATGCAAAAAAGACAGACCTCTTGAATTGGGTCACCGAACATGCCGACAAACTTGTCGGTAACGAATTTTATGCTACTGGAACAACAGGTAAGATTCTTTCTGCAGTCTTGCCTAATATCAACAGATTGAAATCTGGTCCTTTAGGTGGCGACCAGCAATTAGGAGCTCTCATTTCTGAAGGTAAGATTGACTATCTCATCTTCTTCTGGGATCCTATGACAAGCCAGCCACACGACGTTGATGTCAAGGCGCTCCTTAGACTTAGTGTGCTTTATGATGTGCCTACAGCATGCAATAGAGCATCAGCTGACTTCCTCGTCAACTCTATGTTATTTGGAAAAGATTATAAAGGTGAACCTTCCGATTATTCTGATTATCTTAATAGAAGTATCTAAAATTAAAAGTCCGTGTCAGACGTCTGACACGGACTTTTATTATGCATATTTATGTAGTCTTAGAAAGGAAGACTGCTGCTGCTTGGTATCTCTTCTAATTCTTCGATGAATATTTTTCTTTGAGGTTCTACATAACCTTTCTTGTAATATTCTGCTGGGTTGAGCAGTTTGCCGAATGCGAAGTCTTGAATCATGACAAGTTCTTTGTTGTTTTCAAGATAAGCGTATTTATGGTCAGGGTCTTCGTCCCAGTCTTCTTCATAGAAACCGAAGGCGTCGGCATTGATTTTCATAGTGTATGTTGTGATTACATTTTCTTTGCCGTCTTTTGTCACAAGAGTGAGTCGTTCTTGATAAGGTGAGTTTATGATAGAGTCGCGGCGTTCTGTAGCAATGTCTGAGAGGAATGCTTCAAAACGAACGTCTTTGAATGAGGTGAGTAAGTTAAGAACGCGGATAGTATCGAAGTCGATGTTAGAACCGTCGTTAGGATTTTTCATCTCATATAAATATTGACCTATTTCGTTCAATACGAAGCTTTTCTCTGGTTGGTTATTGAATTCCAATTTAACAGAGCTGATGTCGCCGATGTTGTATGAGAAAATCTTATGGTCGCGCCAGTCTTCAGGCTTGGCAGAGAAACGAGAGCTGATGAAGCCTCTGAATCCGTGGAGGTGGACTATATAAGCTTTGTCGGCGCCTTCTTTCAAGACGTATGTTCCGCTATTATCTTGTGTTATGTCGCCAATATAGAATACCTTGGTCAGTTTCTCGTGTGGGAAAAGTTTCACCTTATTAAATAAGTTGATTCTAGGAACGATTTGATAAATCTCTACTTTGGTGTTTGTACCTGCCATGCGTTTTATGACGTTGTCGTGTGATGCCAACGATACAGGCATTTTTATTCTTAACTTATCGAGAGTGTAAAGTATGTTGTCAATCATTACAGGCTGTGCGTCATATTGGTCGTTGACTTTCCATCCGCTTTCTGTTCTGTTTAACAACACTTGGTTGCCGCTCTTGTCAGCGAAGAACATTCGTGTTATTGATGCTGTGTCGCGCACTGTGAAGTCGTAGGCTTCGCCTCTTAAAGTGGTTAGGTATCTGTTGTTCCACATAAGGACGCCAGCTACAACGATTAAGATAGATGTTATGATTATAGCAATACGATTCTTTTTCATATTTTATTTATTTAGTGAATTTTCTTTTTCTAATGATAGCAAGGATGAATCCGAACACTACTACGATAGCGCTTGGCACTACGACGTTAACGATTTGCCAAAGCAAAATATTGTTGTTTACTTTGTTCATATCGAGGAGACGAATCTTCAACTCGCGTGATCTGATACCGATGAGGCCTTCGCCATCGACGAGGTAACTGACGGCATTTTCGATGAAGTCTTTGTTGCCGTATGTTATTTGTGTGTATTGGTCGAAGCCGAGTGGGAGAGGGTAGCCCTTAGGGATATGGAACTGGTTGCGAGTAATGTCGCCGTCAGCAACCACAATCATCGATGTTGGTTCGCTGCTTGTTTTGAATCCTATTTCTTCCGATTCCATTATAGCACTTGTCATTCTGTTGGCATAAAGTGATTCAAACTGACCTTTCAGCAGATATGCCACGTTCTGACCTTTCTGTGAGAACATACGTTGGTCTGGAGCTTGGCGTAACATACTGAGTGAGATGAATACCGGAGCAGGTGATATTTTAGTATAATCAGATGTCTTCAACAATGGAATCTTCTGAACATCAGAGTCGGAGATGACAGGTTCGATGGAACTGACGAAGTCAGCTTTTATCGGGTTGATGTTCTTGACGATGTTGTTGTTTGACGCTGCATTCAACAGAGGGAAGTAATACCATCTGAAATATTCTATCTGAGCCTGGCCGCCCATCTGTCCTGTTCTCAACGCGATAGCTGCGCAGTTGTAGTCGAGGAGAAGGTTTTTGTTGAGTCTTACTCCATATTTGAAGAACATATCATCGAGGTTGAGGTTGAGCGTATTGCCCATTGTCGATTCAGAGCTTTGGAGACTGTCCATAGTAGCGAATACAGGGTCGATGAGCCACAATACTTTGCCGCCGCGCATGATATATTGGTCGATGATGAATTTGTCTTTTTCAGAGAATGGCTTAGTTGGCTTAGCGATGATGATGGCATCGTAGTTGGAATTGATTAAGATGCTGCTGTCTTGAGTCTCTGTTCTTCTGTTGAGAGATGTAATCTGTTCGTTGATAGCGACTCTGCTTACGTTATATTTCTTTGAGAGACTTTTTGTGATGTCGTGAACCTCATTCTCATTCAATTCGCCGTGACCTTCGATGAAAGCTACGCTAGGCTTTTTGAGTTGTGAGAGGTCTTTTATAGCGGTTATGAATTTGTATTCAAGGTTCTGTGCGGAGTTGTTCAATGCTGCTTCTGATGATTTGCCCACTTGAGTATCGAGCAAATCGAGAGGCATTTCTTTGTTTTGATAACTTACCAATGCGCCAGGCCAAATCACAATTTGCTGAGCGCCGTCTTTGCTTTGTATGGCGAGCTCTGTTGGGTTGAGGCCGCTTTGGTACAAAATCTTGTAAGTCTCGGCTCTCTCTGCAGCGTCGTTGCTTTCTGATGGATTGATGAAGTCGTAATCGATGAATTTGCTGTATGCGCGGAATTCGTCGAGCATTTCTTTTGTCTCTTTTCTTAGCTTCTTGAAACCTGCAGGGAACTCACCTTCGAGGTATATTCTGAAATAGACGTAGTCGTCGAGGTTTCTCAAAATTTCTTTAGAAGTGTCGGATAGAGTGTAACGTTTTTCGCTTGTTAGGTCGAAGCGAGTGTATATGAATGAGCCTATTATGTTGACAACAACTATGATGACTAAAGTTATAGCAAAAGATATAAGCTGATTTCTTTTTAAATTTTTACGTTCGTTTTTCATCGTCACCTCCTTTTACCATTTACGGCTTGACAAGACCAACTTGGTCATTGACAAGAATAAAACAATCAGACTTATGAAATAAAGGATGTCGCGAGTGTCGATAACGCCGCGGCTTAAAGAGCTATAGTGTGATGACATGCCGAGATGTTGTATGAACAAATCGACGCTGCCGAACAATGCCATCGAGTATATCATATCGAATCCGATGTAGAGGAATCCGCATAAGAACACAGACAGCAAGAATGCGAGTATTTGGTTGTTGGTGATGGAGCTGCAGAAAAGTCCTATTGAGACGAAAGCAGCGCTGAGGAAGAAGAGTCCGATGTATGAACCCCAGATTCCGCCGGTATCTACATTGCCCACAGGGAGGCTGAGACGATAGACGGAGAAGAAATAAATGAATGTCGGAATCAATGCTAAGATTACGAGGACTACGCCTGCTAGATATTTGCCCCAAACTATCTGCCAGTCAGACAGTGGCTTGGTGAAGAGCATTTCTATGGTTCCTGTTCTTTTCTCTTCGGCGAAGCTACGCATCGTGACGGCAGGCACTAGGAATAAGAACACCCATGGTGCGAGGATGAAGAGACTGTCGAGGTTGGCGTAGCCGAAACTCATGATATTGAAGTCACTTTGGAAGACCCAAAGGAACAGACCAGTGATGAGAAGGAAAACCACCACCACCATAATTCCTATGAGTGAGTTCAAGAAGTTACTTATTTCTTTTTTAAATAAAGCGTACATATTTATTTTTATGAAAATTAGCTTACAAAGATACGAATTTTTTCAGAACTCTAAAACTCTAAAATTCTAGAACTCTAGAGTTCTAAAGTTTTAGAATTCTAAATTTCAAAAGCGTCCCACGGCATTCCCGATGGTTTCGGTGCTTTGATGTTGATGGCTGTCTTCAATGTTGGATGTTCAAAATGAAGTTTATAAGCATGAAGGCTTATAGAAGCATCTGGGTTGGAGCGAGGGAAACCATATTTAAGGTCGCCTTTGATAGGGCAGCCCATGTGAGCCAGCTGTGCTCTGATTTGATGATGACGACCTGTTATAAGTTCCACTTCAAGAAGATAATAAGAGTCGGAACTTCCTATGACGCGATATCTCAGCTGAGCGAGTTTGGCGCCTTTGGTGTTGGAACTTACGATATATGACTTGTTCTGAGACTCGTTTTTTATCATATAGTTGGTAAGTTCATCGGCATCTTTAGGAGGCTTGTTCTTTACGATGGCGAGGTAAATCTTGCTAAACTCACGTTCTTTTATCTTTAATGTCATTCTGCTCAAAGCCTTGCTTGTCTTGGCGAATATGACGGCGCCGCTGACAGGACGGTCGATGCGATGCACCAATCCTGCGAAGACATTGCCAGGTTTGTTGTAAGTTTCTTTGATATAAGATTTCACGTCATCGAGAAGACATACATCGCCGGTCTTGTCGCCTTGAACTATCTCTGAAGGCAGTTTGTTGACAATCAGCAGATGATTATCTTCATACAATACTCTATCTTCTATAGGTTTTCTCATATTAATATTGCTCGTTTTCGTTAGGGAAGTTGAAGTCTTTCACGTCGTTGATATAAGCCTGTACGGAATTCTTGATGCCGTCGTATAGGTTGTTATATCTTCTCAAGAAACGAGGGGAGAAGTCGTTGCTGATGCCGAGCATGTCGTGAAGCACGAGTACCTGGCCGTCGGTGCCGGCACCAGCTCCAATGCCGATAGTAGGTATTCTTAACGACTGTGTCACTTCTGTTGCTAGAGCTGCTGGAATCTTTTCC
The DNA here is from genome assembly GCA_045639025.1 of Bacteroidales bacterium. Classification (GTDB taxonomy): domain Bacteria; phylum Bacteroidota; class Bacteroidia; order Bacteroidales; family F082; genus Limimorpha. The sequence continues at coordinate 3,099 of JAZUCH010000059.1, read as the reverse complement.
AAGACGATGCTGAAGCAGCCTTTTTCTTGCAAGAGAAGAGCGTCTTCGCGGAGACGTTGTGCTTCTTCGTCTTCTTTAGCACGAACTATATATGTGCCGAACTTGTTGATGCTTTGTGGCATGAGGCCGAGGTGACCCATCACAGGGATACCAGCGCTGATGATGCGTTCAACAGATTCTGCTATCTCACGACCGCCTTCCATCTTGACAGCATTGGCACCTGATTCCTTCATGATACGGATAGCAGAACTGAGAGCCTCTTTTGAATTGCCTTGATATGTTCCGAAAGGCAAATCGACAACGACGAAAGAACGTTTCACGGCGCGACATACTGATGAAGCGTGATAAATCATCTCGTTCAAAGTGATAGGGAGAGTGGTCTTATAACCTGCCATCACATTGGATGCACTGTCGCCAACCAAGATAATATCAATGTTTGATTCATCTAAAATCTTTGCCATAGAATAGTCGTATGCTGTAAGCATGGCAATTTTCTCACCTCTGTTCTTCATGTTTTGAAGCACGTGAGTTGTTACTAAAGATACGTTATGTGATAAATACATTTCTTTTATTTTAAAAAAGCAAAAATATGCAAAAAAATAGTATCTTTGCCCATCCCAAATCTATTTAATATGAAAAAAATTAATCTGTTGTATATATTACTTCTGATGCTTTCAATTGTAGTGCTTAACTCATGTAAGTCGGACGTGAATATTTACGAAGAGGGCGAAGAAACAACCATTGTTTACGGATATTTGGATGTTGATGCTGATACAAATTATTTGAAGATAACAAAGTCGTTTGTTGGCAATGTTATTGAAGATGGACAAAATTATGATTTAAGCAATTATGATTATAAATTGGATGTCAGACTTATAGGAAAATTTGCTGATATGCCAAATATAATTTCTACAGAGATTTTAGACACATGTCATGTTTATAAGCCATACAACCCTAATGCTATTTTCTATAGCGGAATAAATCAGGTCTTATATTATACAACAAGAAAGTTAAAAGAGAACGAAAGATATAAACTTGAAATAAGACGTAATGATGGGGTGGTGATTACATCAACTGTTGAAACAATTAACAATTCTGTAATTACAAGACCTACTTACAATATTAGTTTTGAGTCGTCTGCTACTAACCAAATCAGATGGAAACCAAATAATTTGTTTAAACGTGCTGCTTATTACGAAGTGGTTGGTTATTTCCATTATGGACAACTCAATCCAGGTGAGACCGACACTGTATATCATACAATGAGATGGTTCATGGGTTCTGGAACAGGTGATGAATTGTGGAATAGCAGCGATTACTATATGTTTGTCAATTATACTCCTGATAATTTATATAAACAGCTTGAGTCAAATGATAACTTTGTCAACAATAGTCCTGATTGGGTACAACGTTTTGTCAAAGGTTTTGAAATTGTCATTACAGCAACAGGAGAGGAGTTGTACAATTATATGTTGGTGCAAAATTCTTCAGGTGCAATACAAGACACACCAGAATTCACAAACATAGAAAACGGAATGGGAATATGGTCGTCACGTTCACAATGTCGTAAGATGGTTGATGTAAGCGAAATGACTATTAACACCTTGATTCGCGATTATCCACAATGGGGATTTGTCAAAGTGTATAACTAAAATTCTGTCGTTTTGTCATTAAAAATAATGTAGATGTCAGACTGAATTTTGTGATTATATATTAATAAGAAAAGAAAACCACTATAGCGGTGGTTTTTTTCTTTTTTATAACAAACATAGTGACATGAAAAAACGTTTGGCATAATGATTGACAAAACGAGTGTCAGAAAACAAAAAGAACAATAAATACAACAAAAAATAGGAGAAACAAATTATGTCAAAAATTATTGGTATTGACTTAGGTACAACAAACTCATGCGTTGCAGTTATGGAAGGTAACGAACCAGTAGTTATCCCTAACAGCGAAGGTCACCGCACAACTCCATCAGTGGTAGCATTTACAGACAACGGCGAACGTAAAGTTGGCGAACCAGCAAAACGTCAGGCTATCACAAACCCATTAAAGACTATCTATTCTATCAAACGTTTCATGGGTGAATCATACGACAAGATGGTTAACGAAATCGGCCGCGTACCTTATCAAGTCGTAAAAGGACCAAACAACACTCCTCGTATTGACATCGACGGTAAATTATATACTCCACAAGAAATCTCAGCAATGGTACTTCAAAAAATGAAGAAGACTGCTGAAGACTATTTAGGCCAAACAGTAACAGAAGCTGTCATCACAGTTCCAGCATATTTCAACGACGCTCAACGTCAAGCTACTAAAGAAGCAGGCGAAATCGCAGGCCTCACAGTACGCCGTATCATCAACGAACCAACAGCAGCAGCTTTGGCTTACGGTCTCGACAAGAAGAAAAACGACGTTAAGGTAGCAGTATTCGATCTCGGTGGCGGTACATTCGATATCTCAATCCTCGAACTCGGCGACGGCGTTTTCGAAGTTAAATCAACAAACGGCGACACTCACCTCGGTGGCGACGACTTCGACGGCAAAATCATCAACTGGCTCGCAGAAGAATTTATGCATGACGAAAACATGGACCTCAGAAAAGACCCAATGTCATTGCAACGTCTTAAAGAAGCTGCAGAAAAAGCTAAGATTGAATTGTCATCATCAACAGAAACAGAAATCAACTTACCATATATCACAGCAACTGCAACAGGCCCTAAACACTTGGTTCGCAAGCTCACACGTGCTAAGTTCGAACAATTGTGCGACGACCTCATCCGCGCTACTATCGAACCATGCCGCAAAGCTTTAGCTGACGCTAACATGACAGTAAACGACATCGACGACGTTATCTTGGTTGGTGGTTCAACACGTATCCCAGCTATCCAAAACATCGTTAAGGAATTCTTCAAGAAAGAACCTTCAAAAGGCGTTAACCCAGACGAAGTCGTTGCTATCGGCGCATCAATCCAAGGTGGTGTTTTGACAGGTGAAGTTAAAGACGTTCTCTTACTCGACGTTACTCCATTGTCATTAGGTATTGAAACACTCGGTGGTGTTATGACAAAACTCATCGAAGCTAACACAACA
>JAZUCH010000058.1:0-33090 GCA_045639025.1 Bacteroidales bacterium | reverse complement strand
TTTTGCTTCACCATCGATGTAGAATGTTGCGTAGTCATAAACTGCTTCGCATGATATTCTGTAGTTGAAGCCTACAACGCCGTTCATTGGAACGTCAACTGTCAATTCGATTGCTGATACGCCGTAGTCGTTGCCTTCGCAGGTTGACTTCATTGCGTAGTCGCCTTCGAATGCGTCTGTTGTGATTGCGAATGGGAAGTCGCTTACTTCGTTGTTCCATGGATACAATGAGAAGTCGCCTGTTTCGAAGTCTTCGAAGTCGCTGCCGTATCTTTGCATGCCCCATACTACTTCAACTGTGTTTTCAACTTCTGTTGCTGTGACGTATTTTACAGGGTTGTATGTTTCTGTCAATTTGAAGTCAACAACTGCTGTTTCACCGTAAACTGATGCAAATTCAGCTTCTCTATTTTGGTAGCCATCGAATGAAGCAACAGCTTTGTAGTTACCAACGAGGATTTCACCTTCGTATGCACCTGTTTCGTCAGCTGTTAATGTGTATGAACATTCTGCACCGAATTCGTCTGTACCGTAAAGAGCTACTGTACCGCCGAGAAGTGGAGTTACACCATCTTGTTCGTATAAGTTACCAGCAACTTCTGTCATGCCTGTTACATAAATAACAGCGCCATCACCTTGATATGATTCGCCTTCGTCATAAACAGCTGAAACTGAAATGTAGTGACCGTTTTTGCTGTATGGGAGGTTATCAATTGTGTATGATGTTTCTGTTACGAGGCTAGTGTTAATCTTTTGGTTGTTCAAATAAATGTTGTAACCACGATATGAACGATCTTGAACAGCATCCCATGTGATTGTTGCAGATTCACCTTCGTAAATCTTATCGTCAGAAGCTGTGATGTTAGTTGGTTGATTGAAAGCTGTTGTGAAAGCCCAGATGTCACCGTATGTTGTACCGCTTGTGTTACGTACATTAACTTGCCAGAAGTAAATTTTGTTGTTGTACAAGTTATTCATGTAGTGATTTACTTCAAGATTGTTTGTCCAATCGATATAAACTTCTTTTGGAGGATAAACTGTACCAAACAAAACTTGATATTCAACAGTGTTAGCACCGAAGTTCCATGTTAATGATGGGTTGTAAACGTCTGTTGATTTATCGTATGGATATGGATTGTATGCTTTTTCTGGAGCTGGGATAGCTTCTGCGTTTACTTCGAGAGTAAATTCGCCTGTTGAAGAAGCTGCTACATAATATTTACCAGCTGGGATTGCCATAGCTGAGATTTGAGAAGCTCTGTTAGCGTTACCAACTTGAATACCTTTGTAGTTGTTGTCTGCTTTAGGACCTTCTTCACCGTTGAAGTCAGCTGTATAGATAGCAACTTTACCATTTTCACCGATAACGTTAGCTGTGAAGAGAACGTCGTTGTCGAAGTTTACTTCATAAACAACGTCAGCGCCGTCTGTTTCGTTACCTGGCAATACGTAGTTGTTGTATGTTGTTGCTAAGTCTGGAGTTACTGAGAAAGGATAAGAAGTGATAGCTTCTGCTGTTTCCCAAACGTCGCCTGCTACTGGAGTATAAGCGAAAGCTGACATGTCGATGATTTCAACTTTTCTTGATTCATTGTAAGCAATGATCAATTGAGCTGTAACATCGCCTTCTGCTACGCCGTTAACAACTGTTAAATTTAATGGATTAGTTTTTGTAACTGTAACAGGAAGTTCTACTTCTGATAATTGGAAGTATGAATTTGTTGATTCAATTGCATTGATTGTGAAATCGTTGAATTTAGCTTTGATTTGAACATCGTATGGAGTTGTCCATGCATTGTTTGGACGAGCGCCAAGTTCAATTGTGCTAGGTTTAACAGCAATTGTCTTCAATTCGCCATCAAATGAGAGAGTGAATTTAGCAACACTCTTGTAGATAGCTTGAGTTCCATTGATGTTGTTTGTAAGACCGTAAGGAGCATTATCTCTGTAGTGATACAATGTTTGGAAACCATTTGAATGTTGATAAACATCAAAGAAGCGACCTGAATTTGTGTATTTACCTGTATTGTCGATTACACATACCAAGAGGTTACCGCCTTCATATTCAAATGGAGTTTGAAGTTGAAGTTCAATCCAAGCACCTGCTTGATTTGAATAAACATCACCTGCAAAAACAAGGTCTGATTCATTTAATGGAATCCAACCTGTTGATGAATTAAATGAATTTACATCAACATTTTGCATATAAACAGAAAGTTTACGAGAAATTTCCTCGTTATCTGTTTGTCTAAATGCGATTGATGAAATAGTTCCACTCAATTCTTGCAATTCTGCAGCTGTGTAGATTTGCTGTGTAATTGAGTAATTGTAGTAAGTGTATGTTGGCAATTTGTTGTCTGAATAGACGTATTCTCCATTGAGACCCATTGTCAACTCTACATTTGTCTGTGCGTTAAGACTGAATAAGCCCATTAAGCACATCATTGTAAAAAGAAACAATCTTTTCATAATAAAATGTTTTAGTTAATAATATGTTAATTTACATTCAAATATGTCTTTTTTATATATGTTTTGAGCATATTTAGAATCTCGCAAATATATGGTATTTTTTCGATATATTTAAATATTTTTTTCTTAATTTTTATTAACAAAAAAACTATTACGACATCATCGTCATAATAGTTTAACAATTTTCTAACGTATTGGTTTTATATAATTTGTAAAAAAATTACATTTTATCTTTGTCTTGTTTCTTATATTCTCCTGAAAATCTTTTTACAACTGCCTGAGTATATGTTTTTGATACAGGAATTGGATCTATACCATCAAAATCAAAATCCATATAGAATCCGTCTGATTCGTGACGCAAGACTTTTATCTTTTGAGTGTTAACGATATATGTCCTATGGCATCTCATCAATGGGGTATTACAAAAGGTATCTTCTATAGTCTGGATTTTACAACGAATCATATATCTGTTCAAGACACCATTTTTAGTATAGTTAACTATTGTATAATTATCTTCTGCCTTTATATAATAAAGATTATCAAGCTTTATAGACAATTTCAACGCACCTTTATTATCTGCAATATTTATAATATCAATATTTGGAGCTATAGCTTCACCATCGGTAGCAACATTTGTCGTATCGGTAACTTGCAAAGTATTACGCATATCTTTTATAGTAATCCACATAGCTGACACCACGTATGGTACACCCAAAGCCAAAAGTGTGATAAGAATACTCTTTGTCACAATAAACTGAACCGAATAATCATCAATTTTAACAAACACCATCGATAGCACTGCATGAAATACACCTATTAATATTATTTCAGCAAACAGCCATAAAGAATATTTCAGATATGTAAGTTTAATAAGATTTTTGGATGCAAAAAACATCAATGCCCTACTTAAAATAAGGAATAAAATTGAAGCCACTACGAATGTTGTTGTGAGGAGGAAACTATCTGATTTGGCAACGCCGAACCATGCTGTTTCAGAATAAGGAGAATATATCACGAGAAATACCAAGGCATACAAAACGGAAATTATGAGAGAAATCACTATATTTCCGACCTCCAACAAGCATAAAGAGAAGTTATTTATTTTGCGTTTTTTCATCAAAAGCTACATCTTTTTGTTATGAGTTTGCAAAATTACAAAAATTTCACCCCATATTCTGCCATTTTGCCACTTTTTAGATAAAAAAAAAGGTTTCAATATATGAACAGCCACATTTTTACCACAAATATATTTTACGGTTGTACTTTTGCCATCGAAATTTTAGATTTTACAAATAATGAAAATTATCGGAACAGGACGTTCTCATCCTTCATTGGTCGTGACAAACGAGATGCTCTCACAGATTCTCGACACCAGCGACGAATGGATTACATCGAGAACCGGAATAAAAGAAAGACGCGTCATATCATCTGAAAATTTAGAAGATTTGGCAATCGACGCAGCTAAAAAAGCTCTAGCTGATGCCAATATGGACGCTAAAGACTTAGACTATATTATATGTGCTAATGTGGTCAACGAATTCGTCTCTCCTGCGATGAGCTGTCTTATACAAGGAGCTATCGGCGCTACTTGTCCGTGTTTCGATCTCAACGGAGCCTGCGTTGGTTTTATTTACGCACTCGAAATCGCTGAATCATTCTACAGAAGCGGAAAATACAAAAATATCCTTATTGTATGTGCTGAAGAGCCATCACGAATGGTCAATTGGCACGACCGCACTGCAAGTGTTTTGTTCGGTGACGGAGCGGGTGCTGTTGTTTTGACTGAAGGCGACAATATCAAAGCTACTAAAATGTCCGCTTCCTGCAATTGGGACAGACTTTATCAGAAACACGAATTGCAGTATTCACCTTACAACAGCAAACCTAACAGCAATCTTCCGTTAGTGATGCACGGTCAAGATGTATTTATGTTCGCAACGAAAGCTGCCATAAGAGACATCTCACACGTCTTAAAACAGTCAGGCATAAAACCTGACGAGGTAAATCACTTCTTGATTCATCAAGCCAATTTAAGAATCATCAAAAGCATCAAAGATTTCTTAAGACAAGATGAAGAGAAATTCCCTCTCAACATCCACAGATATGGCAACACCTCATCAGCAAGTGTTCCTATCCTCCTTGATGAAGTAAACAAAGAAGGTAAGTTAAAAAGAGGCGATTTAATAGTATTGAGTGCTTTTGGAGCTGGTTTCGTTTCAGGAGCATGCATTTTAGAATGGTAAATTATGGAAAAAAGAGTAGTTATAACAGGAATGGGTGCAATCACCCCACTTGGTAATGATGTCGAGACTTTGTGGAACAATCTGGTTAACGGAGTTTGCGGCATCGATTATATAACAAGAATAGACACTACAGAGTTACCTGTCAAAATAGCAGCTGAAGTAAAAGATTTCGATCCTAGTCAACATGGCGTCGATGCTGCATTTGCACGTCGCAACGACTTATTCTCAATCTATGCATTGGCAGCATCTATCGAAGCTATGAAAGGTAACGAAGGTTGCTTCGACCCAGAACGTCTCGGTGTTTACGTAGGTTCTGGTGAAGGTGGTTTCGACACTATCATTAAAGAGATTGTAAAATGGAAAGACCAAGGTTCAAAATGGGTCTCTCCTCTCCTCATCCCAAGTATGATTTCAAACATCGCTGCTGGCAACATCGCTATTCGCCATAACGCTTGCGGAGTTTGTGTGCCAATCGTAACAGCTTGTGCAACAGGAACACACTCGATAGGTGAAGCTTATCGCGCCATCAAACATGGTTATGCCGACGCCATCATCACAGGCGGCAGTGAAGCAGCAGTAAACCCTGTCAGCATAGCAGGTTTCGCCAACTGCAAGGCATTATCACGTTCAGAAGATCCTAAGGCAGCTTCATTGCCATTCGACCAACGTCGTGCAGGTTTCGTTTTAGGCGAAGGTGCAGGCATCCTCCTCCTCGAAGAATACGAACACGCCAAAGCACGCGGCGCTAAGATTTACGCTGAAGTCTGCGGATATGGCAACACATGTGATGCTCATCACGTTACAGCTCCTCATCCAGAAGGAAAGCAAGCAGCACGTGCCATCAAGATGGCTCTCGAAGAAGCAAAATACAACGAAAACGATGTTCTCCATATCAACACCCACGGAACAGGAACACCGCTCAACGACAGCTCTGAAACAGCAGCTATCAAATTGGCTCTCGGCGAAGAAAAAGCACGCAAGGCTTACATCAACTCAACAAAATCTATGACAGGTCACTTGCTCGGAGCAGCAGGAGGAGTTGAAGTGATAGCAGCAGCATTATCTTTATATCACGGCATAGTTCCTCCAACAATAGGTCTCAACGAACAAGACCCGACTTGCGATTTGAACTACACTCCTAATGTAGCACAGAAAGCCGACTTAACAATAGCAATATCAGAATCATTAGGATTCGGCGGACATAATGCTTGTATCGCTTTAAGAAAAATTAACGATTAACAATTCTTAACTTATATAATTATGACAAGAGAAGAATTAAAAAACTATTTACCACATCGTGAGCCTATGTTGCTCGTTGATGAAATCAACATCGATGAAAACAAAGTGGTACATTCAAAATACCATGTCACAGGAGAAGAATTTTTCTTGAAAGGACACTTCCCAGGACAACCTACAGTTCCAGGTGTCATCTTATGCGAAATCATGGGACAGTCATGCGCTCTTCTCATACTCGATGATTTGAAAGACAAGATAACATTATATACCGGAATAGACAATGTTCGTTTCAAAGCACAAGTCGTTCCTGGCGACACCATCGAAGTAGAAGCAACATTATCAAGTCAAAGAGCTAATATGTACTTCTGCGAAGCCAAGGCGACAGTAAACGGAAAACTTTGTGCCAAAGGTAGTTTATCATTTGCATTAATTGAAGACACAAGAAAAAAAGATGAATAATAAGGATTTTCAAATAGTTGTGTTGGCAAAACAAGTGCCCGACACTCATAATGTTGGCAAAGACGCCATGAAAGAAGACGGCACAATCAACCGTGCTGCTCTTCCAGCGATCTTCAATCCAGACGATTTGAAGGCTCTCGAGATGGCTCTTGCTTGCAAAGACGCTCTCAAAGACATCATGTCTGTCAAGGTCACCATCATCACAATGGGTCCTTCACGCGCAGCAGAAATAATTCGCGAGTCAATGTTCCGCGGCGCCGACAACGGCTTCGTAGTAAGCGACAAGAGATTCGCTGGTTCAGATACCTTGGCTACTTCATACGCCTTGTCTGCTGCTGTAAAGAAATTAGGTAAAGTAGATATAGTATTCTCAGGACGTCAAGCTATTGACGGCGACACAGCCCAAGTGGGACCTCAGGTAGCAGAAAAACTCGAAATACCTCAGATAACATACGCCGAAGAACTCTTGTACATTGCAGAAAAAGAAATAGTCATCAAAAGACGTCTCGACAGAGGTGTTGAGACAGTCAAATCTTCATTCCCTGTCTTGGTAACAGTACACGGCAACGCTAACGACTGCCGTCCTCGTCACGCCAAACTTCTCATGACAAACAAAAAAGCTTGTTCTGTTTCAGAAGTTAAAGAAAGACAACAGACAACAGACAACGGTCAACAGTCTCTGTCGATAGAAGACATGGAAGCATTGTGGGCTAGCAGACCTTACCTCAAAATTGAAGAATGGACAGCCGACGACATCAATCCTGACTATGAAAGATTGGGTCTCACAGGTTCGCCTACAAAAGTTAAATCAATAGAAAATGTTGTTCTTACAAGTAAAGAGAATAAGAAAATAAATAACAGCGAAAGCGAAATTAACGAATTAATGAAAGAGCTTATTTCAGCTCACATTATCTAAAAAATTAACATTAAAAAAGAAATTATCATGGAAACAAGAGAAAAAGTTATAGACATTATCGTAAATAAATTAGGTGTTGAACGCGAAACAGTTGTTGAAAGCGCAAGTTTCACAAACGACCTCGGTGCTGACTCATTAGATACAGTTGAACTTATCATGGAATTCGAAAGAGAATTCGAAATCAATATTCCTGACAACCAAGCTGAAAAAATCTCTACAGTAGGTGAAGCTATCTCTTTCGTCGAAGCTGCATTAAACAAATAATAATAACACTTTTCTAAAACTTGAATCATGAACAACATATTAGTATTCTGTGAGGTAACAGAAGAGCAACATATAGCTGAGGTGAGTTTGGAGCTTTGCTCCAAAGCTCGCAAGCTCGCCGACAGGCTTAACTCTCGTCTCGATGCTATCGTCATAGGAAACGAGATTAACAATATCGAAGGTCAACTATATCCATACGGTGTCGACTCCATTTTCTATCTCGAGGATTCCCGTTTATCATTTTATCAAACCTTGCCATTTTTCAGTGCTGTAACAAAACTTATAAAAGAAGAGACACCGGATATAGTTCTTTTCGGAGCCACTTCAGTGGGTCGTGACCTCGGTCCTCGCATCGCTTCTTATTTGCGCTGCGGATTGACAGCAGACTGTACAAGTCTCGAAATAGGCGATCATACCGACGCTAAAACAAAGAATGTCTATAAAGACATCTTATATCAAATCCGCCCTGCTTTCGGCGGCAACATCATCGCTACTATCGTTTCTCCTGAGACAAGACCTCAGATGGCAACAGTGCGCGAAGGTGTCATGAAAAAAGAAATTTACAACGAAAACCACAAAGGCGAAGTACGCAGACTTAAAGCTGAAGACTATGTCAACGACGGCGATTTCTGCATCGAAATCATCGAGCGTCAGATTGAAGCTCAGAAAATCAATATCAAAGGCGCTCCTATCATCGTAGCGGGCGGCTATGGCATGGGCTCAAAAGAAAACTTCGCTCTCCTCCACGAATTGGCAGACCTCCTCGGTGGCGAAGTAGGCGCAACACGCGCTGCCGTCGATGCTGGTTTCACTGAAAACGAAAGACAGATAGGTCAGACTGGTCTCACCGTCCGCCCTAAATTATATATCGCTTGCGGTATATCCGGCGCTGTTCAACATCGCGCTGGTATGGATCAATCTTCTATGATAATATCCATCAATACCGACCCTAACGCTCCTATCAACAGCATTGCCGACTACACAATCATCGGCGACGCAATGGACGTTTTACCTAAAATGATTAAGAGTTATAAATCTAATATGTTATAAGCCATCAGCTGTCAGCAATCAGTGGTCAATATGCTGATAGCTGACAGCTAATTGCTGATAGCCCAAAAATAAGAATTATGAATTTCTACAGTGATAATAAAAGCTTAAAGTTTTATCTCTCACATCCTGTGATGGATAAGATCATCAAGTTGAAAGAACGCGACTTCGTCGATAGCAATAACGATATGATGGCTCCTATTAATGTTGAAGACGCCATTGATAACTACGACAAAGTTCTTGAAATAGTAGGCGACTTGGCTGCTAACGTATTAGAAGCTAACGCTGAAAATGTTGACCACGAGGGTCCACAAGTTCTTAACAACGAAATAGTTTATGCTAAAGGCACACAGAAAAATCACGAGGTGTTACGCGACGCTGGTCTCTACGGCATGTCACTGCCTCGCAAATATAAAGGATTAAATTTCCCTTACGTCCCTTACGTCATGGCAGCAGAAATAGTGTCACGCGCTGACGCTGGTTTCGCTAACATCTGGGGACTTCAAGATTGCGCAGAGACAATCTACGAATTTGCTTCTGAAGAAATAAAAGAAAAATATTTGCCTCTCATCAACGAAGGCATGACATGTTCAATGGCTCTCACAGAGCCTGACGCTGGTTCCGATCTCCAGTCAGTGAGACTAAAGGCGAGTTTCGATGATGAACACAACTGCTGGAGACTCAACGGCGTTAAGCGTTTCATCACCAATGGTGACGCTGACATACAACTCGTTCTTGCTCGTTCAGAAGAAGGCACAACAGATGGCCGCGGTCTCTCTTACTTCCTATACGACAGAAGAGATAACGCAGTGACAGTAAGACGTATCGAAAACAAACTCGGCATCAAAGGTTCTCCAACAGCAGAACTCGTTTTCAACAACGCACCTGCTCTCATCATCGGTGAACGTCGCATGGGTCTTATCAAATACGTTATGTCATTGATGAACGGCGCACGTCTCGGCGTAGGCGCTCAATCTGTAGGTCTCGCAGAAGCCGCTTACCACGAAGCTCTCGAATATGCTCGTCAACGCGAACAATTCGGAAAAGCTATCATCAACTTCCCTCAAGTTTATGAAATGCTCGGCATCATGAGAGCTAAAATAGATGCTACACGCACATTATTATATGAAACATCACGTTTCGTTGACTTATATAAAGCTTACGACTCTGTAAGTAAAGAAAGAAGCCTTACAGCAGAGGAACGTCAAGACATGAAATATTCACAACGCCATGCCGACATGATGACTCCTATGCTAAAGCTCTTCGCCAGCGAATATGCCAATCAAATCGCTTACGACTGCATCCAAGTTCACGGCGGTTCAGGTTTCATGAAAGAATATAAATGTGAACGTCTTTACAGAGATGCTAGAATCTTAAGCATTTACGAAGGAACATCACAATTGCAAGTTGTTGCTGCAATCCGCTTCATCGGAAACGGTTCATATCTCAAACGTATTGAAGAATATGAAGCAATGCCATTGGCAGAAGAATTGTTGCCACTTCGCCAACGCATCATAGAGATGAAAGAAAACTACCTCAAGATAGTTGCTGCAGCAGATAAATTCGGAACATCATCAGAGGCTTACGATTTCCTAGCACGCCGCATGGTAGAAGCAATGGGCCACCTCATTATGAGCCACCTTCTCCTTCAAGATGTTAACCGCAGTAAAGAACTTAACAACACAGAAGCACCTGAATTCATGAAGTCATGTAAAATAATGATTGCTTTAGGTGAATCAGAGATTGCAAAAATCCTTACATTTGTGGAAAATTTCAAAGAAGAAGATTTACAAATGTACAAATAACAATGTGGAATTAGGAGTTAGGAAATAGGAATTGTTTTAATCATTCCTCATTCCTAATTTCTCATTCCTAATTAAATTAAAAGTTATGAGATTATTATTAGAAAATAAGACAGCTGTCATCACAGGAGCAGCAAGAGGTATCGGAAAAGCTATAGCAAAACGTTTTGCAGAAGAAGGTTGCAACATTGCATTTACCGACTTGAACGAAGAAAGCATCAAAGCAACAGAAGCTGAGTTACAAGAATTAGGCGTTAAAGCTATTGGCTATATGTCAAACGCTGCTGTTTTTGAAGATGTTGAAAATACAGTAAAACAAATTCATCAAGACTTCGGAAGAATCGATATATTGGTAAATAACGCTGGTATCACACGCGACACACTGATGATGAGAATGACTGAAAAACAATGGGACGACGTTATCACTGTTAACTTAAAATCAGCATTCAACTTCATCCACGCTATCGTTCCTATCATGGCACGTCAACGTTGCGGCAGCATCATCAACATGGCTTCTGTAGTAGGCGTTTCTGGCAATGCTGGTCAAGCCAACTATGCTGCTTCAAAGGCAGGTTTGATTGGTTTGGCTAAATCTATCGCTAAGGAAATGGGCTCACGTAACATCAGAGCCAACTGCATTGCTCCAGGTTTCATCATCACAGATATGACAAACCAAATCCCAGAAGAAGCAAGAGAAGAATGGATGAAGACTATTCCTTTAAGAAGAGGCGGCACTCCAGAAGACGTTGCTGACACAGCCTTATTCTTAGCTAGCGATTTGTCAAGATACGTCACAGGACAGACAATTCACTGCTGCGGTGGCATGAACTGCTAAGAGACTTCCTTTTTCATTTTATATTATATTATGGATCCCGAAATTCGGGATCTTTTTTTGTACAAAAAAAGTGGCACATTATTATGCGCCACTAGAGAGCCACATGACGGACTCGAACCGTCGACCTACGCATTACGAATGCGTTGCTCTACCAACTGAGCTAAAATGGCTTCTTTTAACTATTGGCTATTGACCGTTAGCTTTTGAACTTTGAATTTGCCAATGGCTAATGGTCAACTGCCAATAGTTTTATGTTTGCAAAGATAAGATTTTTTCCTAATTCATACAGATTATTTCTGTGGAAGTTGGAATGTATCTTTAAGTGTCACTGTTCTGTTGAAGATAAGGTGTTCAGCTGTGCTTTCCTTATCAGCTGTGAAGTAACCTATTCTTTGGAATTGGAAATGGTCGAGAGGTTTTGCATCAGCTAGGAATTGTTCTACGTAGCATTCTGTTCTTATTTCCAATGAGTTAGGATTGATTACCTGTTTCATCGCCTCAAGAGCCGAGCATTGTTGCTCTTCTTGGATAGCAGCTATTGCTTCGCGAGGGTTAGCTTCTTTCCACAATCTGTCATACATTCTGACTTCCGCCTTGATGCAGTGGTCGCAGCTGACCCAGTGTAAAGTGCCTTTAACCTTACGGTTAGCGCCTGCCATGCCGCTCTTTGTCTCAGGATCATATTCAGCATAAACCTCAACGATATTGCCTTCTTCGTCTTTCTTGCAGCCTGTGCATTTTACGATATATGCATTTTTCAAGCGTACTTCGTTGCCAGGTGTCATGCGGAAATATTTCTTAGGAGCGTCTTCCATAAAGTCTTCACGTTCCATCCACAACTCACGACTGAATGTAATGTTATGTACGCCAGAGTTTTCGTCTTCTGGATTATTGACGGCTTCCATTTCTTCTGACTGTCCTTCTGGATAGTTTGTTATTATCAACTTAACTGGATTTACAACAGCAGAAACACGTGTTGCACGAGCATTGAGGTCTTCTCGGATTGTACTTTCAAGAAGTGCGAAGTCGTTGATAGCTTCGTATGTTGTATAACCGATTTTATCGATAAGTTTATGAATTGACTCTGGAGTGTATCCACGACGACGGAAACCGCAGATAGTAGGCATTCGAGGGTCATCCCAGCCATTTACGAGACCTTCCTTAACAAGAATGAGAAGGTTACGCTTGCTCAACAAAGTATAGTTGAAATTCAACTTATTGA
The DNA here is from genome assembly GCA_045639025.1 of Bacteroidales bacterium. Taxonomy (GTDB): domain Bacteria; phylum Bacteroidota; class Bacteroidia; order Bacteroidales; family F082; genus Limimorpha. The sequence continues at coordinate 20,597 of JAZUCH010000058.1, read as the reverse complement.
ATTCATATTGACGTGGACGATGATCGTCAAGGTCTTTTTGTTCTTTCAATTCATCGATGAAATAATCATATAATGGACGGTGAACTACGAATTCGAGTGTACATAATGAGTGAGTTACGCCTTCGAAATAATCGCTTTCGCCGTGTGCGAAGTCATACATTGGATAAGCATTCCATGTTGTACCAGTGCGATGATGAGGAGTTTTCACAACGCGATAGATGATAGGGTCACGGAAGTGCATATTTGAATTTGCCATATCGATTTTAGCGCGAAGGACCATTTTGCCTTCTTCAATCTCACCATTGTTCATCTTATGGAAAAGCTCTAACGACTCTTCAACTGGACGGTTACGATATGGGCTTTCTGTTCCAGGAACAGTAGGAGTTCCTTTCTGAGCAGCAATCTCTTCTGAACTTTGCTCGTCAATATATGCTTTACCTTCTTTAATAAGACGGATTGCAAAATCCCAAAGTTGTTGGAAATAATCTGATGCATAGTATTCATTAGCCCATTTATAGCCAAGCCATTGAATATCTTCTTTGATAGCATCTACATATTCTGTATCCTCTTTTGTTGGATTGGTATCATCGAAACGGAGGTTGCAAATACCATTGTATTTTTCAGCGATGCCAAAATCCAAGCAGATAGCTTTGGCATGACCGATATGAAGATAACCATTAGGTTCTGGTGGGAAACGTGTTTGCACACGACCATCGTTCTTACCATTTTGCAAATCTTCAACCACTTTGGCTTCAATGAAGTTAAGTGATTTCTTTTCTTCTTTTTCAGTTTCTTTAAAATCAGTCATAATTATAAAATTTGTTGCAAAAATAATAATAAATAAAGGTATTTCATATAAAACAACATTTTTTTTTTGCACACCACAAAACACCACAAAACGTAACAAAACACCACAAAATATAACATCAAAAAACACAGAAAATATCTCAATAGACTCTTTATCCAACTACAACATATAATACTACATTTAAACTATATCTTAATAATTATTAGTATTTTATAATATCAGCATATACTACAAATTCACTATCTTTGCAGAAAAATAAGATTTACATAAAATGAGAAAAGCATTCTTCACATTCATCATCTTACTCTTAGCTTCAGATATTTTTGGACAAGATAAAAAGGATGTTAACGACAACTACGACATAAACAGAATCATCTTGCACGAAAACAGATTCGACAAGCTTATAGATTTAGCAGAATCATATATGGAGACAAATCCTGAATTTGCACTCAACTGCGCTTATAAAGCATACGAAATATCAAACCAAACCAACGACAAAAAAAAATCAGCTCACAGCAGCATTACAATTGGTAACATTTTTAATATAAATGACTTTTACTTGCATGCTGTTTCACATTACAAAAACGCCATAAATGAATTAGAGGATATAAATGATTACAATACGATTTGTAAGATTTATACAAAAATCGCAAAACTATACCAAAACAACGAATTTGAAAGCAAATTAAGCATTGAGGCAATGGAAAATGCTCTTAATTATGCACACCTTACTAACAGCATAGAAATCATTATAGAAGCATATACTGCTTACGCAGAAATCCAGCTATCTAATAAAAATTACAAAGAAGCTTTAAACTACTATAACAAAGTACTTCAATCTGATATAAACCCAAACACAATCAAGCACATAACCCAAACATTAACAAGTATAGCAAACATTAAAAAAACAGAGAAAAAATATCAAGAAGCCTTAACATTAATAGATTCATCTTTAAAATTGTCAGACATCTACTCCTTCAATGATTTGAAAATCAAAAATTACGGACTAAAAGGCTGTATCTTGAATTCAATAAAAGAGTTTGATTCTGCAAGGTCATATTACCAAAAAGCTATCGAATTGGCCTATTCATCAAAAGAATTCGACGAATGTGCCAAAAACATGTATGACCTTGGATTACTTAACATGAACCACAACAATACATACAAAGCAATAGAAGTCTTCAAGATATTGGCCGACAGCACTGAGACTTTTAAGATGTACGACTTATGCTATAGTGCTAATTATCAACTATCAAAATGTCATGCAACATACGGCAACTATAAAGAAGCTTATAATTTCTTATATAAATATGATGTTTATAACACCATAGCAAAAAACCAAAATGAAGAGAAAAAAATCAAGGACATACATACTAGTTATCTTTTATCATTAAACATCAATGAACTTAAAGCAAAAGAACTTGAAGATGCCAAAATAAGAAATTATCAGAAAAATGTAATTATTTTAACCTCATCAATTATAATCATACTTATATCATTAGTTATAATTTTAATATTATTTTCAAAAAATAAGAATCTATCTCATAAATCTAAAGAAACTGCTTATGAGCAACAACTTAAAATAGACCATATGGAAAACGAATTGATGGAGATACAGTTAAAAAACAACAAAGAATCATTAATTAATTTGGCATTACACTTCAAGTCATATATAGAATACATCAACCCATTGAAGTCAAAACTTAAAGAAGCAATCGACGCTCCGGAAAGCGAACAAAAGAATAAGCTCAAGAACATTTATACAGAAATACAAAACAACAACAGCCTATTCAACAATACTGAAAATCTGCATAAGCAGATTAATGAAATTTACAAGGACTTCATCGACAGATTAGACCAAAAATATCCAACATTAACAAAATCAGAAAAACGACTTTGCACAATGTTATACATAAATATGTCCAGCAAAGAAATAGCCATCATTTCCAATACAACTATTCGGAGCGTTGAAACATCACGGTACAGACTAAGAAAAAAATTCAATCTTACACGTGATGAAGATATGGTCAATTTCCTTAGAAGCATATAATCTATTTTTTTAGAATAAAAAAATGGAATAATAAACACTACATTGCTATTTGCTTCATAAAAATAAAAATTAGTAAAAACATAGTATATATCTTTTACATAACTAATATATTTACAATGCTTTTGTATAATTTATGTAGTACTATTTTCTAACATAAAAACATTAAAAAAACTATCATAAAATTCAAAAATATATCCTTTTAACCTCAACACTATTGACAGAAAAACTTTTTGAAGTATCTTTGCAAACACAAGTACTAAACATTCTCTATAGCTTTGTAAGTAGTTTGGTTTATTAATGCAATTGGGCGCTCCCCGCGCCCTTTTTTATTTTAAAAAAATTGAAGAAAAATAATATGTTTCTTTTCTTTATTTGTATATTTGCCAAAAATAGAACATCATGAAAAAAATTATCAACAAACTTACTATTCTCATTTTATTTGTCATAGCATTTTCATATAAATCCAATGCTCAATATGACTTGCATTTCGAGAATCAACAATTAAGAATAGACTATTACATTTTTGGAAACGCCGATTCTTGTTATTACGCTCTTGACAAATATGTAATGGAGCCAGTTTGGGGCGGAGCTCGCAACAACCTAATCGACAATTTAGGCTATGGAGATTATTTATTTGAAGTCTATCTTCACGATTCCGACATAATGATTTATTCTAGAGGATACTGTAATCTCTTCGGCGAATGGCAGACAACCCCAGAAGCAGAAACAATTACAAAAGGATTCAACGAATCGGTCATAATGCCTTACCCTAAAGAAATAGTCGATGTTGTATTCTATCAAAGAAATTATGATGGCATTATGATTGAAAAGATGCGTCTTACAATAGATCCTAACAACTATTTCATTCAAAACGCACCTAATTATAAATACTCAATACTTAACGTTCACGGCAACATAGCTCCAGAGAAAGCCGTCGATATAGTGATACTTCCTGACGGATATACAGAAGAAGAAATGGGCAAGTTCGTGTTAGACTGCAATTTCTTCAAGGAAAGCCTCTTCTCATACGAGCCTTATGCATCATACCAAGACAGATTCAATATTAGAGCTGTCATGGCTCCTTCTAGAGATTCAGGCATCACAATACCTGCCGAAGATATATGGAAGAACACCGCTGTTAATTGTTCTTTCTACACCTTCGATTCTGAACGTTATTGTATGTCATACGACAATCAATCTATCAGAAATCTCGCAGGATTAGTTCCTTACGACCAAATCTATATTTTGGCAAACACATCAAAATATGGCGGCGGCGGAATCTATAATTTCTACTGCGTCAGTTCAACCGACGACTATTTCTCATCAGATGTAATCATCCACGAATTCGGTCACGGATTTGCAGGCTTAGGTGACGAATATTACGACGATTCAGGCTCATACGAAGAATTCTACAATTTAAATATAGAACCTTGGGAGCCCAACATCACCACATTGGTCGATTTTGAAAGCAAATGGAAAGACATGTTGAAGAGAAAAACACCTGTTCCAACACCACAAGAAGAGAAGTATGTTAATGAGATAGGTGTTTTTGAAGGCGGTGGCTACGAACCTAAGGGCGTGTATCGTCCAAAAATGGACTGCCTCATGAAGACCTTCAACGGAGATAAATTCTGTGAAGTCTGCAACAGAGCAATAGAAAAGATGATTTTATATTATACAGAATAAACTTTGTTTAAAACTCAAAATCTCAGAAATTCAGAACCTCAAAAATTCTGAGATTCTGAGATTCTGAATTTCTGAGTTTCATTATTAAAGGGCTTTAGCGAAAGCTTCGACGAGATTGTAGGCGTCTTCGTATATGTCTTTCAATGTTGATTCCAACATAAAACATGGTGTAGTGAAAATCTTGTTTTTTAAATCGGATGTCACTTCACCATTTTTTGTTGCTGAATGATGAGCTCCCATCTTAACGATGTCTTTTGCAGGACCGCAATCGTCGCTACCCAAAGTGATTGTGATGTCATTCAAGACATTAGCGAGCAATACAGGAGCGATACACATCGCAGCAATAGGCTTATTTTGTTCATGAATCTTAACGATAGCGTCTCTAACTTCTGGGAGGACAGTCATTTGCATACCATCGATAAAATATGTAAAGATATTGTTGGCAACGCCAACACCGCCAGGGATAGCGAGTCCGTCGAAATTGTCAGCATTGAATTCCGACATAGGCAAGATGTTGCCTCTTACGATACGAGCGGCTTCAACCATCATATTACGTTCTTCGTTTGCCACTTCGCCAGTAACGTGATTTACAACATGATATTGATTGCTGTCAGGCGCAAAACATTGATATTTAAGGCCATGTTGATCCAATGCAAGTAATAATGTAACTGTCTCATTGATTTCAGAACCATCTTTAGTTCCGCAACCAGCTAAAATAACTGCTATATTTTTCATAATTATTCTTATTTAGTTAAACTTGTTTCTATTACATTTTCTATTTTTTCAATGCTGTTATCTATTGATTCCTTTACCACATCGTGATTCTTATAAAGCACATTAGCAATTTTTTCTACTTTTGGATATAATAATGAATCTTTCTTAACGCCATCTACAACAGATGAAAGTCCTAACACATTCATAATCATAATCAAAATACTGACTATCAAGGCTCCTTTAAATAATCCAAAAATAAATCCTCCAACTTTATCAATAAAGCCAAGACTTATAGCTTCAACAAGATTGCTCATCAAACGACCCAAGAATCTCACTAGAACCATAACACCTATAAATGTAAGGATGAAGGCTACTATAGCGATAAGATCGCCATCAGCCTTAACAAAGCCTGACATCCAAGCAGCGACAGCATCGGAGAAAAACATTGCGCCATAGATGCCAACAATAAATGAAGCAAGATAAAAAGCTTCAATGATAAGTCCTTTTCTTAATCCAGCGAAAGCAAATAATATCAAGATAACGCCAATGATAATATCTAACACATTCATAACTATATAATTTAAATTGTTTTTATTCTTTTTGTCAATTCTGTAGAAAACAGAAAATCGTTCAACTCTTTATTATCGGAATTAAGTACAGATTTATTGTCTCCTCTCCACCATAATTTTCCTTTATGTAAAAAATTTATCGTCTGGCCTATTTTTAAAACCGAATTAATATCATGAGTATTAATAATTGTTGTCATATTATATTCTTCAGTTATCTCAACGATAAGGTCGTCTATAAGCTCGGCAGTCATTGGGTCGAGGCCTGAGTTAGGTTCGTCGCAAAACAGATATTTAGGGCTATTGGATATTGCACGTGCAATGGCGACACGCTTCATCATACCGCCACTAAGTTCAGATGTGGCCAATTTATTTATTCCTTTAAGATTTACTCTGTTAAGACAGAAATTCACTCTCTCGAGTTTTTCTTCATAACTCATATCAGTAAACATATTAAGAGGGAACATAACATTTTCTTCCACATTCATCGAGTCGAAAAGAGCACCACCTTGAAAAAGAACTCCCATCTCCTTACGGATGTCAATTTTATGCTTTTCTTTGGTATTTGAAAAAGGGCGGTCATCAAAAGTGACAGACCCATTGTCGGGTTCAAACAAACCAATACAGATTTTCGTCAAAACGGTCTTTCCAGAACCGCTCTGTCCTATGATAAGGTTGGTCTTGCCTCTCTCAAAAGTAGCTGTGATGTCATCCAACACAACACGTTCACCGAATTTCTTTGTTATATTTTCTACCTTTATCATATCAATAACATCTGTGTTAAAATTAAATCAAAAATTATTATAGCTATGCTGCTTACAACAACAGCGCTCGTGCTTGCCTTGCCAACTTCAACCGAGCCTCCTTTCACTTCGTAACCAATATAACTTGATATTGAAGAAATCAAGTAAGCAAAGACTACTGTCTTAATCATAGCGAAAGTCAAGGAAAAAGGATCGAACCAAGACCTCAAACCCACTACATAGTTTGTTGGTGTAATGACTCCAGTGAACACACATGCCAACCAGCCGCCCATAATGCCGACTACGATACTGAAAACTATTAAAACCGGTATGAACAAAAGGCATGAAATGATTTTAGGGAATATCAGATAATTTGCAGGATTGACACCCATAACTTTAAGTGCGTCAATCTGCTGGGTGACTCGCATAGTTCCTAATTCCGATGCAATCTGAGAACCTAGTTTTCCTGCTAGGATTAGACTTATCATTGTTGGAGAAAATTCCAATACAATCATCTGGCGCGCAGAGAAACCGATAAGTTTTTCAGGGAGAAGAGGACTGTCGGTGTTGTAGGCAACCAAGATGGTGGCAACAGCGCCAACGAAAACCGACAGAATCAAAACAATACCGATGGATGTAAATCCAAGATTATAAAACTCATGTAGCAAGCGTTTCCTGAAGACCAAAAATTTGTCAGGCCTACGGAAAACCTGAAACATCAATATTACATAATCACCTAATTTTCTCAACATAAAACAATTTTTTGAAAGTGTAAAATTACATTTTTTTTAATTATGTGGATCATAACAATAAAACTTTTGAGATTTGAGTTTTAAAGAAATAAATAATTATCTTTGCAAAGAAATAAATGACAGATGTATTCTGAAAATAAGTCAACAAAAAGAAGATTCGCAGGTTCGTATTTTATCTCGCTGATGAGTATTATGTTAGTACTCTTCGTGCTTGGAATGTACGCATTTGTAATGATATACACAGACAGACTGCTAGACTTCGTCAAAGAGAACATAGGATTTGAGATTGTGATGAAAAGCAACGCAAAAGAATCTTCCATAATAAACTTGAAAGACGAATTGAGCAAAAAAGATTATGTAAAGTCAGTTGAATACATCAGCAAGGAGGATGCTACCAATAGAATGAAAGAAGACTTGGGAGAAGACTTCCTTCAATGGCTCGGCGATGTTGAAAATCCTCTGCTCCCTTCCATTGATGTCAGATTCGTGGCCGATTACGCTAATGCCGACAGCATGGCAATGGTAGAAAAATGGGTCGAGGACAAGACCATCGTCAAAGAAATCATTTATCCCAAAACCCTGACCAATACCATCAACGACAATATCAACAAGATAAAGATAGTCCTGTTCGCTGTAAGTATCATCCTGCTTCTTATTGCTATAACATTGATAAGTCACACCATCCGACTTTCTGTCTATTCGAAACGATTTACAGTAAGAACGATGCAACTTGTAGGTGCTACTGAAGGCTTTATAATGAAACCATTCTTAAAGACATTTATGATTCAAGGACTTATAGCCGCCATCATCGCATTGGTTTTCATCACGATGGCATTATATGGAATGAACGACTATCTCCCTGAAATGAATATGTCGCAAGGCAATGGATATATAATAAGCATTTATGCATCAGTAATAGGTCTGAGTCTTATACTCACATTTTTCTCTACAGTATTTTCAATGAGAAAATATCTCAACGCCGACATCGACAGATTTTATGTGTAACAAATAAAACATTAGATATGAGTCAATTAGAAGAAAAAAACAAAAACTTTAAGAACGAACAAGAAGAAGTTAAAATGCCATTTGGCCGCGACAATTATCTTTGGGTTATAATAGGACTGGCATTCCTTCTTATCGGATTTTTATTGATGATTGGCGGCGGCTCCGACAATCCAGACGTATTTAACGAAGCCATCTTCAACTTCCGCCGACTCACATTGGCGCCTATACTTGTTCTTATAGGATTCGGCATCCAGATATATGCCATTATGAAAAGACCTAAAAAAGACTGATTGAATTATGAATTGGTTAGAAGCTTTATTATTAGGCATCCTTCAAGGATTGACCGAATTTCTCCCTGTGAGCAGCAGCGGTCATTTGACTATCGGACAAGAATTATTGAATCTTAACACATCGGCAGCCGACAATTTATTGTTCACCGTGACAGTACACGCCGCCACAGTGTTAAGCACCATAGTGATACTCTGGAAAGAGATAGAACATCTTTTCAAAGGCACTTTCTTCAGCATGAAATGGAATCCTGAGAAAGAATACGTTTCAAAGATTTTACTCTCCATCATCCCAGTGATGATTGTAGGATTGTTTTTCAAAGACCAGGTGGAAGCCATCTTCGGCAGCGGATTGTTAATAGTAGGTTGCTGCCTCCTTCTTACTGCTACCTTGCTTACTTTCGCTTATTACGCAAAGCCCCGCAAGAAAGAAAACATCTCATATCGCGATGCTTTCATCATCGGCTTAGGACAGGCATTGGCTGTATTGCCAGGATTGTCACGCTCCGGAACTACCATCGCCACAGGCCTCATCCTCGGAAATAAAAAAGAAAACATCGCTCAGTTCTCATTCCTTATGGTATTGATTCCCATCCTAGGCGAGTCATTCTTAAACGTCATCGATATGATAAAAGAGCCAGCACTACTAGGTGGAATCGGCGTCATGCCATTATTAGTAGGATTCTTGGGAGCATTCCTGTCAGGATGCTTAGCATGTAAATTTATGATTAACTTAGTCAAGAAGGGCAAGTTAATTTATTTCGCAATATACTGCGCCATCGCTGGCGTAATAACAATAATATTCGCTATATAATATGTTCCATTTTGAAGAAGGAGAAGTCTTCCTCATCGACAAGCCATTAGACTGGACATCATTCGATGCCGTCAATCTCATACGCGCCGTCATCAAACGCTATCACGGCATAAGAAAACTGAAAGTCGGTCATGCTGGCACCTTGGACCCGCTGGCAACAGGACTGCTCATTGTTTGCACCGGAAGAATGACGAAACAAATCGACAACTTCCAGGCACAGGAGAAAGTATATACCGGCAGCATGCTCTTGGGACAGACTACGCCTACCTACGATTTGGAAAGCGAGCCAGACGCCTTCTACCCTACCGAATGCATCACTGAAGAGATGATGGAAGAAGCGAGAAAACTGTTTATAGGCGACATCATGCAGCGTCCGCCTAAGTTCTCAGCCATCAAGATACAAGGCAAGAGAGCCTTTGAATACGCACGCTCCGACGAAGAAGTAGCCCTTAAGGAAAGACTCGTGCACATTGAAGATTTCAAACTTGACACCTCAAACTTCCCTACTGTCAATTTCGAAGTGAAATGCAGCAAAGGAACATACATACGCTCATTGGTCAACGACTTCGGCAAAGCGCTCAACAGCGGAGCCTGCATGACATCCTTGAGAAGAACAAAGATAGGCGAATTCTCAGTAGAAAACGCCCGCGACCTTATGGAGCTGAAGAAAGAAATCATCGATGAAGCAGAGAATCTGACAAGCGACAATTAATAGTCACATTCATTATACGAATATAGACGTCAACACAATTTTGACGTCTATATTTTTTTACATCTTTAAACTTTCGAAATTCTGATTTTTTTCATAAATTTGTGGGTTAAAAATTTGAACTTATGAAAAGTATAGATAATAGAGTTACTCGTTTATTCGGGATAAAATATCCTATCATTTCCGGGGGAATGGTATGGTGCAGCGGTGCAAAACTAGCAGCTGCTGTAAGTAACGCAGGCGGCCTCGGTCTAATAGGCGCAGGCTCGCTCAAAGCTGATTTATTGCGCGAACATATTATAAAATGTAGAGAACTGACAAAAGAACCTTTCGGCGTCAACGTGCCATTGATGTCGCCATATTCAAAAGAACAGATGGACGTCATCATAGAAGAGAAAGTCCCTATCGTATTCACATCGGCAGGAAACCCTCAGCTGTGGACTGAGACTTTGCATCAGCATGGTATTAAGGTGGCACATGTGGTTTCAAGTTCCAAGTTCGCTTTAAAGGCGCAACAAGCAGGCGTTGATGCAGTCGTGGCAGAAGGCTTTGAAGCTGGCGGTCACAACGGACGCGAGGAGACAACCACAATGGTGCTTGTTCCATCAGTGAAAAAAGTGCTCGACATTCCTCTCATTGCGGCAGGAGGCATAGCCACAGGCGCTGCCATGTTAGCGAGTTTCGCCTTAGGCGCAGAGGGCGTGCAGGTCGGAAGCCGCTTCGCCATCAGCGTTGAAAGCAGCGCAAGCCCTGAATTCAAAGAGTTATGCACAAGACTTAACGAAGGCGACACCATGCTTTCTCTCAAGAAAATCAGTCCGACAAGATTGATAAAAAACAAATTCTTCGAACAAGTTGACGCTGCTGAACAGGCGGGCGCATCGAAAGAAGAATTACAAGAAATTCTTGGTCGCGGCAAGGCTCAGCAAGGCATCTTCTTCGGTGACATTGAAAACGGCGAACTTGAAATAGGTCAGGTCTGCTCTCTTTTCAGAGAAATTCCTACAGCAAAGGAAATAGTGGATAATATGATTTCTGAGTTTGAAGAGGGATTAGAGGAACTAAAGGGATTAGAGTGATTTGAGGGACTAAAGGGATTGAGAAAATAATTATCTTTGCAAAAAAATAAAAATACATAATAAAACTATGAAAGAAGTACGTGTACGTTTCGCTCCAAGTCCAACAGGTCCGCTCCATATCGGCGGCGTCAGGACTGCATTATATAACTACCTTTTCGCTAAGAAAAATGGCGGTAAGATGATTCTTCGCATAGAAGATACCGACCAAACTCGTTTCGTTCCAGGTGCAGAAGATTATATCGTGAAATCTCTCGACTGGTGCGGCATCAAATTCGATGAAAGCGACATCGTAGGTGGCGAATATGGTCCATACAGACAAAGCGACCGCAAGCCTTTATACAAACAATACAGTGATGAACTTATTGAAAAAGGTTTCGCTTATTACGCTTTCGATACAGCAGAAGAACTCGACAAATATCGCGCAGAAGCTGAAGCTCAAAAGAAAACATTCATCTATAACGCAGAAAGCCGCAAAACATTACGCAACTCTTTGACAATTGCTGCTGAAGAAGTTGAAAAAATGATTGCTGACGGCATCCCTTACACAGTGCGTTTCAAGATGCCTGAAAATTATGAAGTAAGAATGCACGACATCATCCGTGGCGATATCAAAGTCAACACAAATACATTAGACGATAAAGTTTTGTTCAAGTCAGACGGAATGCCAACATATCACTTGGCTAACATCGTCGACGACCACTTGATGAAGATTTCTCACGTCATCCGTGGCGAAGAATGGTTGCCTTCAATGCCATTGCACGTTCTTTTATATCAAGCATTCGGTTGGGAAGCTCCTGAATTCGCTCACCTTCCATTATTGTTGAAACCAGACGGCAACGGCAAACTCAGCAAACGCGACGGCGACCGCCTCGGTTTCCCAGTGTTCCCACTTCGTTGGGTCGACCCTAAGAGCGGCGAGGTTTCTTCAGGTTATAAAGAATCAGGATATTACTCAGAAGCTTTCATCAATATGTTGGCGCTCCTCGGATGGAATCCTGGCACAGAACAAGAAATCTTCTCAATGGAAGAGCTTATCGAAGCTTTCTCATTTGAACACTGCACAAAATCAGGAGCTCGTTTCAATGTTGATAAGACAAAATGGTTCAACCATGAATATCTCTTGAAGAAAGACAAAGAAGAAGTCGGCGAAGAATATCTCCAATGGCTCGAGACAGAAAAAGGCATCAAAGCTGATAGAGATTATGTTGTCAAGGTGGCAGGTTTGGTTAAAGACCGCGTCAACTTCGTGAAAGAATTATGGGACCAAAGTTTCTTCTTCTTCGAAGCACCAACAACATACGACGAAGTAACAGTCAAGAAACGCTGGAAAGAAAACTCAGCAGAGTTGATGATAAAGGCAAAAGAACTCATCAGCGGCATCGAAGATTTCTCTGCAGAAAATATAGAAAAAGTCCTCAACGAATGGATTACATCTAACGAACTCGGTATGGGATTAGTCATGAACGGATTACGTTTGATGCTCGTAGGCGCAGGCAAAGGACCACACATCCACGAAATACTCGAACTCGTCGGCAAAGAAGAAGCGATGAAGAGAATTGATAAAGGAGTTGAAATACTTAAATAATATTGCTGTGAGCTGTGAGCTGTGAGCTATGGGCATATTTGTTCTATAGCTCAAGGCTCAAGGCTCGTGGCTCAAGGCCAGATATGTCAAAAATCACAATAGAAAATATGGAATTCTACGCCTATCATGGTCACTTTGAAGAGGAGCAGAAGATAGGCACTTGGTTCAGTTTGGATTTGACAATGGATGTCGATACGAGCAAGGCTGAACTCTCTGATGAACTTGACGACACTGTAGATTATTCAGCGGTTTATCAAGTTGTTAAAGAACAGATGATGATTCCTTCAAAATTGTTGGAACACGTTGGAAGAAGAATCTTAAATACAATAAAAGAAAGATTCCCTGACGTGAAAGACGCCACTTTGAAGATAAGAAAGATGAATCCACCATTAGGTGGCAAAATGGCGTTTGTTGCATTGGAGTTGAAAGGCTAAGGTCTAATGTCAAAAGGCTAAAGTTTTTTAATATAAACCAAGTTTTTCAAACAAGAATTTGAACAAAAACTGTTGTCCGTTGTCTGTTGTCTGTCGACTTTTAAAAAAAAATACAATTAATGTTTGAACATTAAAAAAAAGTTGTATCTTTGCACTCGCAAAAAGGTACCATGGCCGAGTGGCTAGGCAGAGGTCTGCAAAACCTTGTACGGCGGTTCGACTCCGTCTGGTACCTCAAGAAAGACATCACACATCGTGGTGTCTTTTTTTATTTGAAATTAATAATTATGACACATAATACAACTAATAGCAAATTATCTGAAAATCTCAATATTATTTGGCTCATCGCAATGATTATATACGTACAGATTGTGACGATGTGCTTGAATTTTGATGTATTCATGCCAAGAATAATTGTGGTTATGATTACTCCGGCAATATTCCTCGTGCTAATGTTGAAATACCATTCATATTCTGGTTTTCGGAATCACAAATCGATTACCTAAGAAATGAGGGAAATTTTATAGAAAGAGATTTACATACTCCATATATGATTGACGATTTATTCCACACAATCATCGATTTGTCAGATGTAAAAACCGATTGCTTTGAACCACAAAGAAGTTTCGTAAACAACGATTACAACTCAAACCGCAGACGCATTTTGGAAAATAGGAAAGAGTATTAAAGAAACTCAAAAATTCAGAATCTCAGAAGATTTTTTGACCATTGAACCTTTAGTCATTAGTCTTTAGCCATTTGTCATAAAAAGAATCATTCTTGATTGAACAAAATTCTAATAGAATTGTTTTTAATAAAGACATAAAGTCGCAGAGACGCAGAGTCTCAAAGTAATTGCTCTGAGTCTTTGCGTCTTTGCGTCTCTGTGACTTTTAACCTCAATCCAAAATGAAACTTTTAAACCATCTTATCAACTTATTCTATCCAAGAGTATGTGCCGCCTGTGGCAATCTCCTGATGAGCAAGGAAGAAACAGTTTGTCTTTCTTGTCGATACTTATTACCAAAAACTTTATACGAGAAAAACGCCGACAATCCTTTGGCGCAGATGTTTTACGGACAAATAAATTTCCATGCTGTGACAGCAGAGTTTTTCTTCAGCAAGACAGGCAAGGTGCAGCACCTGCTTCATCAGCTGAAATATGAAGGCAACAAAGACGCTGGTTTTTTCCTCGGACAGCAGCTTGGCGCAAGCATAAAAGAAGCTGAACTTTTTCAAGAAATTGATTACGTTGTTCCTATTCCTTTGCATCCTAAGAAAGAACATATTCGAGGATATAATCAGAGTCACGTCATTGCGCAAGGCGTGGAAGATGTGACAGAAATACCGATAATGAAAGACTGCCTTTATAGGAAAGTCTTCACTTCTACGCAGACGAAGAAATCGCGCGAGGAACGCTGGGATAACGTAAAAGATATTTTCGATATAAAAAACGGCGAGCGACTGAAAGGACAACACGTTTTATTGATTGACGATGTCCTTACCACAGGAGCCACATTGATGGCAGCAGGGAAAACGCTGTCGCAAATACCCGACATAAAAATCAGCGTCGCGACAGCAGCCTGCGCTTCGTAGAATTTTAGAATTTTAGAACTTTAGAACTCTAGAATAACCATTAAACCTGAAATCCTAAAAAGTTCTGAGGTTCTGAGATTCTGAATTTCTAAAAATGAACTCTCTCCCAAAGCATTTTCTCTTCGTCGAAAGGCTTGGATTCTTTTTCTTTATGTCCTAATGCCAAGATTGAGAGCACTGAATAATGTTCCGGGAGATTGAGTATTCTTTTGACATTGTCGTTGGCGTCGTTGCCTTCTGCGTCTTTACGTAAGCGAATCTGTACCCAGCAGCTGCCGAGACCGAGTTCCTCTGCTGCGAGTTGCATGATGATAGTCGCAATGGAACAGTCCTCAACCCATACGTCGGTCTTGGCGGTGTCGGCTGCCACGACTATGGCTGCCGCTGCGTTCTCGAGTAGTGTCGCTCCTGCCGCCTTGCTTACCGACAACGCCTTGAGAGTTTCCTTGTCTTGCACAACATAAAATTCCCATGGATTGTAACGATGTCCGGATGGCGACATAAGAGCCGCTTTTAAGATATGTTCTATTGATTCTTTATTGACAGCCTCGTCAGTAAAACGACGGCATGAACGTCTTTTCTTTAATAATTCGATGAAGTCTTTCATAAAAAAAATTTATAAAAGGCAAAGATAATATATTAGGTTTTATGCACGAATTATTTTGCCATTATTATTAAATATAGGGGACTTCTATAAATTAAAACATTGACAATCATTCAATTATATTGATATTTTTGTTATATTTGTAAGAAGTTTGAAAAATATATGAAATATCAGAAGAGAAGTGGAATAAGTTTGTTTGAGCTGAAAGTGCTTTTTCTTCAAAGACTGGTGCAGATAAAAAAGTATCACCCTGAATTTATAAAATATAACTAATTATATATTAACCATTTACCCCCCAACTTGATTAAAAATATTTTTAAAAAAGTTTGGAAATTAGAAATAAAAATATAAACTTTGCAGAAGTAAACGGAGGACAAAATAAAGGTATGTAAAATATGAGGAACGACTTACGATGTTTAGGTAAAAACAGGTTCATTGAACATGAATCTCGGCAGGAATATTCGCTGAACGAATTTATCGAGAAGTTTTTAAATAAAATAAATCAAACTACTGACGTGGAAAAAATGAATTCTATCCATTGATGTAGGAAAATTGATAATAAATAGAACCCACCTATATATAAAACCATGAAAAAGATTAAAAAAATATTACTTATATGTTTTATATTGATTGTGTCTCCTATTGTATTTATTGTGCTTCATTTACTTATTACACTGGTTTCATGTCTGCTAAATGGATCACACTATGGCATTAGGAATGAAACACAATATATAGTCGGAGAAGACTCTAACACGGAAGGTTTCAATGAGATATGTCTATATGAAGGAGATACGATTTCAATATTAAGAACAGGTGATGTTTCCGTCATAAAAGAATATAGAGGCAGTTATTTCAATTTTTATGATGATAGTATTATGAGAAAGAAGTTTGTTATGAGTGAATGGCCGTATTCTACATTGATAGAGGGACATATATCAGATTATATAATAAATGATACATTTTTATTAGCAGATCAGAAACCTGTTGATAGTATTTTGGGCAAGTACATAAGAGACGAAAATGGTGTAGTTAGAAGATCCAAGGATTATTATTATAATATTCATGATCTAGATAATGCTTTAAAAGAAAGTCCTATTCATCAGTTTTGGATAATAAATCATGTGAGCAAGGATGTTTATGGTCCATTTTCGTATGAGGAATATCTGCTGAAAAAGAAAGAGTTGAAAGTAAATCCAGAATTGAAATTGAAGTATGAAAACAATTACCAGCCATGAAAAAGATTATGAAAGTACTAGATGTAATATATTATAATTTATATTTGTTTTTTAAAAAGACAGGTGAAATAGAGGAATACGCAGCTTTGTTTGCTATGGTGTTTTGTTTCGAATTTATGATTAGCGGAATACTATTATCAGTATGTGAAATATTAAATGTGAATCTAAAATCCAATATTTTATATATTGTATTTGTATTAGTTTTAATAATATGGTTTTTGTTAGAACTACGTTATCTTAGAAAGGATAAATATATGAGTATAGTCAGAAAAAAACCTATCATAAAAAGTAAAAAGGTTTCGAAAATAATAACAATTGTCTTTATTATACTCAGTTTAATTCCATTGTTTGTATTATTGCCAATAGTCTGTTCCTTTAGATAGAGCACCTTCCGAAAGCAATGAATATATATGGTATGACTTTTATAAAAATTACCAGCCATGAAGAAGATTTTAAAAATATTAGATGTGATTTATTATAATTTATATTTGTTTTTTTATGATAAAACCAAACATAGCCATCCACAAATATCGGCATGTGGTGTTATTCTATTTTGTTTTATATTTATTATTTGTGGAGTTATATCGATATATGATGTATTAATAAAGGATTTACATTTTAATAGTTCATACAACCTATTGATATTGATATTGATATGGCTGTTATTATGCCAACGTTATGTAAAAAAGGATAAATATATAAGTATAATCAGAAAAAAACCTATCATAAAGAGTAAAAGATTCTCAAAAATAATAACTATTGTCTTTATCATACTTAGTATATTACCATTGTTTGTATTATTACCAATAGTCAGTTTATTTAGATAGATTCCTTCCGAAAGTAATGAATATCTATGGTATGACTTTTATAAAAATTACCAGCCATGAAAAAGATTATGAAATTCTTTGATGTGATTTATTATTATTCGCTATCTTTGTGATTGATAACGACACCTCCGCCATGAACTACGTTTTGAAAGACCATATAGGAAGTTTATATGCCACTATTACCGATGGCGAGGTGGAATATTACAGCTTTGACGCTTGGGGCAGAGATAGAAACCACAACACGCTTCAATACGATAATATCAGTACCACTTTCGACAGAGGCTTCTGCATGCACGAACATTACCGCGACTTCGGCTTGATAAACATGAACGGCAGAATGTACGACCCTCTTGTTGGCAGAATGCTTTCTCCAGATATTGTGATACAAAACCCGGAATACTCCCAATCCTACAACCGCTATACCTACTGCTTCAACAACCCGTTGAGATTTACCGACCCGAGTGGGTATGTGGTGACTATTCCACCGGAGTATCTTCTGATGAATTTATATTCCACAGATATAAATAAATATCGAAAGAAAATTAAGAGATTGGGGGTTGATCCAAACACTATATCTGTAGATTATAATACAGATCTTTCACAAGATGGTCTGTTGTTTAAAACAATTAGTTGGAAGGAAATTGGTGTAGATGATCCCGAAGACATACATTATCTTGATGTTTTTGAAAAAGTTAATAACATAGATGCATTACCAGAAAATATTTATAGATTCATTAGCACTAATACTGCTATATCATTGGAAATGAAACATTCAATATATTCTAATCATGTTGTTAATATACATAAATCTTTTCGTTATCACAAAGGGAATCAGAGAAAATATGAGTATGATTACTATATGTGGGGCAGAAATGAGACTCATAATCAAATAAAGAATAATTTGATGAAATACATCGTACTATTCCCAAAAAAATAATATCTGTCATGAAGAAACTAATATTCATAATAATCACAATATTGCCGCTTTTTCTGTCAGCTCAGAATGATAGCGTTATAAGTAATATATACAAAAAAGCAGGATATGATAAATTGTATTCAGAATTATATAAAAAAGATAATTGGAAAAAATATTTTGAATCAAAAGGCATGTATAAGATAGATAATTCTATTTATGCACAAATAGATACAATTTATCATATATTTAGATTTCGTATTAAACATGATGGTCCACTTCCCCAAGAGAAATTCTTAGACGGTTCATTTACTGAATATTTGTCGCATCATTGGAATAGCCAACCTATAGAAATGATATTGCCATGCGATAGCACCGGCATCTTGTTGAAAAACACATGGTTTCGTCCAAGATTTTCAAATAAAACATATTTGGATTATATGTCAGATCTTCTTCAGAAAGAGTATGTAGATTGTATAATGTTCATTAGTACAGTTTATGATGAAGAATGTAAATGTGTCGTTGACGACGGTGACTGGTGCTTTGGTTTTAAAAACGATAAAATATATGTCATTTTACCAGTTGATAAATGTATCCCCATAGAAGAATTTATGGAATATGGATATGAATACATAACAAGTTTATCTAAAGAAATGCCAGAAGAATTACAGAAAATATATGAAGAAGCTAATGATAAAGGTTATAATGACGCTAATAATGATTATTTACATATTTGGTTCAATCAATAATAAAATAAGGGGACTTCTATAAATTCCCCGTTTAAATAAACTTCAACTATGAAAATTAAAACTTTTGCGTACTTTATGTTTTTTCTTGGAATCTTTTTATCTTTCTCTCAATCACATAGCTCGCTATGCTCTTTCGAGAAAAACAAAAATCTTCTCAAAAAAAAATCATAAATCACCTGCAAAGCAATTTATAGAAATTCCCTTAATATAAATCTTCAATCATGGGAATAATGCGGTTCTGCCCACGATTAAGGATAAAAAGTTAATAAATAGAACCTGCCTCAAATAATATGAGACGAAAAATAATCCTTTTATTTATATTATTATCAGTGTTTATATCAACACTAATGTTTATATATGTCAAAGAAAATGATATATTCTATTTTATGAAATGGACACCAGAAATGATTTTCGGCAAAAAGTCGGTGAAAATTGAGAAGAAAAACTATGTAGATATGATTGGTTATACATTTGATGGTTCTTGTTTGGATTATTTTGAATATTATATATCTTGTTTTGTTCCAGATACAAGTTTTTATACGTATCCTGATTATGAGAAAATGTTTGATTTGAAAGGCATCTCAAAGTTTAATTATTCGCAATGGAATCCTACGCCGATTGAAAAAGAGAATCAACATTACGGCATGGTTCAGTATCTCACACACATAGGTAATTTAATGAACAACAAGAAGACTGCAAAGTTTGTTGATGATGATTTAATTAATAATAAGGGAAGTTATTATAGTGTAATGCATCATGATAAAATGGGTATTGTAATTTTTATATATAATCCGTCAAAATCAATGCTATACATAATATATAGTAGAGACTGAATTCAACCAACAATTGAATGGTTTAAATAGTTTTATGTTACAAATAAGAAGAGATTAAAATGAAAAAAACAATAATGATTTTAGTATTATGTATGTATCATTATTTTTGTTGTGCGCAAAATATAAATATACAAACAATATCAGAGAATGAATATCATTCATTAAGAAATAAATATGTTGCTTTGGCGTTGGACACATTGTTGTTTGTAAAAGAAGAAAGCGATTATATTTCTCTTCCTTTGGATAATGATGGAAGTTTAGAATTTAGAAATAACTCATCAGAAAATTATGTTGACGAATATATAAAATTCAAGTACTTAGGTTTTCTTGATCATTTTAATGTGTATGTGTTAAAAGTTATACGTTTCTCAAATGAAGAGACATGGTTCGTAGACAAATCTAATGGTGACATTGTAAAAACATTGTCACATTATTGTGCTTCCAATCAGTACATAATTTCTTATGACTTACCGGATAGTGACAGATATAATGGAATGGAAATCTTTTGTTGGACAGAGGATGGTCTGCAGAAAACAGATTCTTTAAAACCTGATTGGTTTGTCAAGAACATATTTTGTCTCTGTGAAAATATTTTTGTTGTTGAAGCG
>JAZUCH010000057.1:0-64504 GCA_045639025.1 Bacteroidales bacterium | reverse complement strand
ATGATACGGAAGTTCATCTTATGTTGAAGAGCTACTTCATTGACTTTGCATGTGCAGAAGCCTTCTGGCAATTCGAAATGTAAAGTATCGAAATATGAGTCGTTAAGTTGTTTAACGCCATATTTTTGCATTTCTTTATCGAGAACGCAAGCTAATATATTAATGTGACGAGCTATTTCTCTGACACCTTCAGCACCGTGGTAGATTGCGTAGAATCCTGACATGATACCGAGGAGAGCTTGAGCTGTACAAATGTTAGATGTAGCTTTTTCGCGTTTGATATGTTGTTCACGTGTTTGTAATGCGAGACGATAAGCTGGGTTGCCGAGAGCGTCTTTTGAGATACCGATGATACGGCCTGGCATTTCACGTTTGTATGCGTCTGTTGTTGCGAAGAAACCTGTGTGAGGACCGCCAAATGCCATTGGCAAACCGAAGCGTTGGCTTGAACCTACGACTGCGTCTGCGCCCCATTCACCTGGAGGTGTGATGAGAGCTAAGCTCATAAGGTCAGAAGCAACTGCTACTTGCATGCCTTTTTCTTTCCAAGCTTTAACTTCTTCGCTATAGTTGATGATACGTCCATATTGGTTTGGACATTGAACTAAGATACCGAAGTATTCTTCACCTGCGCTGAAGTTCTTGACATCGTCAACAACGACTTCAATGCCTAAGTGATATGCTCTTGTCTTGATAACGTCGACTGTGTGTGGGAAAACGTCGTCAGCGACGAAGAATCTGTTAACGCCAGCTTTTACTTGAGCGCGGCTGCGGCTGTGCCAGAACATCAACATTGCTTCAGAAGCTGCTGTTGCTTCGTCCAACAATGAAGCGTTTGCCAATGGCATAGCTGTCATGTCGCTGATAACTGTTTGGTAGTTTAATAGAGCTTCAAGACGACCTTGAGAAATCTCTGCTTGATATGGAGTGTATGATGTGTACCAACCTGGATTTTCAAGAATGTTACGTGTGATGACACCTGGAGTGATTACATTGTAGTAACCCATACCTATGTAACTTCTGTAAATCTTGTTCTTTGCGCCTAAAGCTTTAAGCTTGCCGTAGCATTCATATTCGTTTAAACCACTGCCGATGTTCAAACCTTGTGGAAGGCGAATATCAGAAGAAATAATCTCATCTATAAGTTGATCTGTTGATTCAACGCCAACGACCTCAAGCATTTTCTTTACGTCAGCTTCTGTTGGTCCGTTGTGACGTTTAATGAAATTGTTGTTAATCATATTATTAGTTATTTAATGAAATACTTTTTCTTATCCCGCAAATTTAGTTTTTTTTTCTTATTATTCTCACTTCTCAACAAATAAATTTATATTTTTGCATAAATTTTTTAGTCATGAAAAAAATAGCATTAATTTTATTAGGAGTTTGCCTTATATTAGGTTCATGTAAGCCAACAGACAAAAACAAAATCACTTACAATGGTAAAAGCACTATCGATATCGTATTACTCGAAAAATATGATTTAGATGCAAGCTCAGGAAGCAAACTTACTTATCATTCAGACAATGAAATGGCCGTCACTGTAAATTCCGATGGCATCATACAAGGAAAAAATGTCGGTGATGCTAATGTTACAATCAGCAACTCTGTCAACAGCATAACTGTAAAAGTTATTGTCAGTTTGTTTGAAGAGCCTACACTTAACTTCGGCATTTCAAAAAATTCAATTGAAGACATTTATGGCACACCTGATTATCATTATGGTGACTCTATTTATGTTTACGGAGGTGGCGCCACTTTAGAAGACTGGTACTCTTATGCTGTTTGGAGAATGAACTTCTTCTTCAAAGACAACGAATACCAAGAATGCGACCTTTACATCAACTCGGATTTAAAAATGCGTATAGACCAATTCTTATCTGACAACTACCATTATTTCCAAACGATTACTGACACTATCAACACAAATGAAACAGAAGAAATTGTAAATGTTGATTTGTTTTTAAACGCTGCTCAAGCTGAAGACGCATCTGTTCTCGTTGGCAAACAAGAAAACTTCGGCACATACAATGACATCTGTCTGTTCTACGTGCCTTTCGATTACGAGGACAAATCATTAGACAGAAGCATCATTTCAAGGAAAAGATTCACGGAATAATTAAACGTGACTTTCAAACATAAAAAGAGGCGATTATTTTATTAACCGCCTCTTTTCTTTTATTCAACATCTTCTTTCTTGCTTTGACGTTTACGTTCTATCTCATCCAAGATAATCTTTCTCAAACGCAAGCTCTTTGGTGTGATTTCGAGATATTCGTCATCTCTAATCATTTCCATATATTCTTCGAGCGAGAAACGTTTTGGTGGGATAAGAACTATCTTTTCATCTGAACCTGAAGCACGAACATTGGTCAAGTGTTTTGTCTTGTTAACATTCAATACGATATCGTTTGAACGTGTGTTTTCACCAATGACTTCACCTGCATATACTTCTTCATTTGGCATTACAAAGAATGAGCCTCTGTCTTGCAACTTCCATAAAGCGTAAGGTACAGCAACGCCTGTTTCCATAGCGATGAGAGCGCCTGTGTTACGTCCTGGAATCTCGCCTCTCCATGGCTCGTAGCCTTTAAGTCTTTGCGACATAACAGCTTCACCTTCTGTTGCAGTAAGCATATTGCTTCTTAAACCGATGAGACCTCTTGATGGAATCTCAAAGTCGATGTTCATTCTGTCACCCTTAGGCTGCATGTTTATCATCTCGCCTTTCTTTGCTGTAACGAGTTCAATAACACGACCTGCAAATTGTTCTGGAACCTGAACTGTCAACATTTCAATAGGTTCACATTTCTTTCCGTCTATCTCTTTCAAGATGACTTTAGGCTGACCGATTTGGAATTCGTAACCTTCACGACGCATAGTCTCAATCAGGATTGAGAGGTGCAAGATACCACGACCGAACACCATCATTGAGTCTGGAGAAGCAGTGTCTTCTATACGAAGCGCCAAGTTCTTTTCCAATTCTTTATATAAACGTTCACGAAGGTGACGTGATGTGACGAATTTACCTTCTTTGCCGAAAAATGGTGAGTTGTTGATTGTAAACAACATGCTCATTGTTGGTTCGTCAACGTGGATTGGTGGCAATGCTTCTGGATTTTCCAAGTCTGCAACTGTATCACCGATTTCGAAGTCTTCAAGACCCATAACAGCTACGATATCGCCAGCTTTGATAGGATTCTTTGTTCTTTCTTTTCCGAGACCTTCGAATGTATATAATTCCTTGATTGTGTTCTTTCTTATTGAACCGTCGCGTTTCATGAGAGAAACGTTCATGCCAGCTTGCAATATGCCTCTCTTCAAACGACCGACAGCTATACGACCGACGTATGAGCTATAGTCTAATGAAGTGATAAGCATTTGAGGTGTACCTTCTTCATATTTAGCTGCTGGGATATGTTCCAAGATTGTATCGAGGAGGTATGAAATATCTGATGTAACTTTCTTATAATCTGGTGACATCCAGCCTTGTTTTGATGAACCGAACACTGTTGGGAAATCGAGTTGGTCTTCAGTAGCGCCCAAGTTGAACATCAAATCGAACACAGCCTCCTGAGTTTCTTCAGGATAACAATTTGGCTTGTCAACCTTATTGATAACAACGATTGGTTTGAGTCCTAACAACAAAGCTTTTTCAAGAACGAAACGAGTCTGTGGCATTGGGCCTTCAAAAGCGTCAACAAGCAAGATAACGCCATCAGCCATATTAAGGACACGTTCTACTTCACCGCCGAAGTCGGAGTGACCGGGAGTATCAATGATATTAATTTTTGTGCCTTTGTATCTAACTGAAACGTTCTTTGATAAGATGGTAATACCTCGTTCTCGCTCAAGATCGTTATTATCCAACATCAAATCATTTGTTTCCTGATTGTCTCTGAACAATCTGGATTGGTGTAGAATACGATCTACCAAAGTTGTCTTGCCATGGTCAACGTGGGCAATAATTGCGACATTACGAATGCTATCCATCTATTTATATTTTTATTAGAACTTATATTATCTTTTTTACAAAAAACTTGTGGCTATGTATACCAAAGTAGTTTCAAAAAAGCGAGCGCAAATTTACAAAAAAATGATTTACATTTAGTAAAATAATCTATCTAAAAATACCGGTTCTATCTCATTTTCTTCTGCTACATAAATAAGATACATTTCAATATTTTTATCCACACCCATCTGCTGCACAATCGAGGCATATTCCCTCAATTGCTTTTTATGCACATTTTCTTTTTTTCCTGTTTTGTAATCTATCAGTATTATCTTGTCATCAAGTTCAGCGTATCTGTCGGGACGTTTCTTACCATTATCTGTTAATATCTCCATCTCGTTTCTAATGATAGCCTTTTCCGAATATGCATCTCTAATTCTTTCATCTTGAGATATTTTCTCAAACTTTTTCAAAAGCATATCCGACTGACTTTCATCTATGCTTCCACTGTAAACATAAAAGCGCAATACTTTTTCTATATCCTTATAGGTAATGATTTTTGAAAATATTTCATGAATAAGGTTTCCTCGTTTTATAGATTCACTCTCCTCATCCTTATCTTCTTCATCGAAATCCATATACTTATACCAGTCAAGCAAGTCTGGAATTTCTTCGCCATCAGAAAGTTTTATTTCATTAGCATCCACCTTATCTTCCGATGGATGATATTCTATCTCACCGAATTGATATTCCACATAATTTCTAGCATTATCCGTATTATCATCTTCAGTCATATTTCTGAATCTAACCTTCAACAATTCATCATGCTCAACAGCAAGGCATCCATTCTTATTACTGAAATAATCGTTGAAGATGTTATATTTAGAACTTGGACACTTATCATTGGTATATATATAAAGTATATCACGAGCACGAGTCATCGCCACATACATCAAATTGAAATCATCAAAGGCTTGTTTTTCAACCTCATCAAAATAATGCGACTCCATATCAGTATATTCTAGCGAGCTACTTACAGGAAGTATGAAACTGTCGAGACAAGGCATATCTTTTAACAATTCGAAATCCTTGTTAAACCCAAGCCATTTTTCTCCGGAATGAAATTTATTAGGAAAGCTAGTATAAACATAAGGATACATAACCACTTTATATTCAAGTCCTTTAGATTTATGAATCGTAAGAATTTGAACAGCATTTATTTTACCTGAAATCTCAACAAACAAATCATCTGACTTTCTGTTCCAATATTCTAGAAATGCATTTATGCCATGATTATCGGCATTTTGCCAATTCTGGACCATATTCATAAAATACTGCAAAAACACATCACTGACAACATCAAAGCCATGCATCTCAATTATTCTCATACATAAGTCGTAAAGACTCAATGCGCCACGTCTCAGTTCTTCAATACATTCGTCTTTGATATCATATTTCAATGCTTCTGCCAAATTGCATGATTCGTCTGTATTATTTTTGCATATATACTGATAGAAAGAAAGGTTTAATTTATTGACCTTACTTTTTTCATCCACCATGTATTTAAGCGTGAATATTATAAGCATAACCTTGTTAGACGACCTCAGCATAATGGAATCAGAAGATATGACCGGAATGTCGTTTTCTGCAAGATATTCTGCAATCTTGTTACCATCTTCTTTATTGCGCACAAGAATTGCGATATCGCTGTATTTTAAATCTTCATTATTTTCGCTCAACGACTTAATATCATCAACCAATGCTTCTCTAACCCTAGATTTATATATACCTTCGTCTTTTTCATCTTTGAAGATTTTGACATTGACACATCCTTCATAGTCACCAACCTTGGTCTTGTATTTCTGTGGTTTTGATTTAGCATATACTTCTTTATAAGTTTCGGAAAGGCAGTCTTTTGCAAATTTAAACAATGAGTTATTAAATACCACCACATTTTTTCTAGAACGATGATTTGTTTCCAATTCATACTCTGCAAAACTACTTCTGATGCTGCTCTCGTATTCATCGAAAGGAGATGCGACATTCCAAGTTCCGTCATTTTCTTCCATTGGCTTGTCATGAATAACAGGAAGCTTTATGATTTGCTCCACCTCTCCGCTTCTAAATCTGTAAATTGCCTGTTTTGCATCGCCAACCAGCAATGTCTTATTTCCATTAGAAATACTATTAGACACCAAAGGCAAGAAGTTAAACCATTGTAAAAGAGATGTATCCTGAAATTCATCAATAAACAGATGCTCATATTTCGAGCCTATTCTTTCATATATGAAAGGGACGCTGCAATCGGCAATGATATCAGAAATCCTCTTGTTGAATTCAGAGATGTGAACTTTGTTAGTCTCCTTTATATGATTATTGATTATTTCAAGCAAATCACCTCTCAAAACATAAAGGTAAATATCCTTCTTTATAATATTGATTAGATATAAAGATTTATGTTTTTCTACAATGCTATTGAAGTAAGCTATCAACCTTCTGCTATCGTCTTCGGGCCAAACCTTCTTTCCTTTGTTCCACTTCTTATCATTTGAAAGAATTTCAGTAAGTGTCTTTCCCTCTTGCAATTTTTTAGGCGTAATATTAATATCATCTTTTATTCTTTCCAAGAATGTCACCAAGACTCTATTATATTCCTCCTTATAATCTATAATTCCATTTTCCTCATTGAATTCTTCAATTTTCTGAATATTCTCGCTTATTGATTTTTTACATTCAGCGGCTTTTTCATTTATATAATCATATATTTTTACATATTCACTTTTGTCAACAGATTTAGCGTTAATGCCTTCACCTTTTTTATATGCGCTTTCTTTAAGAAGTTTTTCAACAAATTTCTTTATTGAAGAATCCAGGCGCCATTTGCTTTCTTCCTGAAGTTTGTGTTTAACATAATCTGAAAGAGTATCGGCAAGAGTTCCTTCGTCACCACATATTTCCTTATCAATTTGTTGGATAAACTCATCCAGGAATTCTCTTTTATCAAGCATCAGCTTATACTGATTAGGGAGATTCAGTTCTCTGGCGAATGTACGTGATACTTGCTGAATGAAGCTGTCTATAGTCGACACATTCAAATCTGAATAATTGTGAATTATACGGTTATAAAGTTTTGCAGCTCTCTCTTTAAGCTTATTTTCTTCAAGTTGGGTTGCTTCAGAAAGTTCTCTTTTCATATTAGAGAAATCCGGATCATCTGTCATTATACCTTTAAGATGATTCAGAATCTTAGCCTTCATCTCATTAGCAGCCTTATTTGTAAATGTAACTGCTAGGATATTATTATAAGTAACATTATCTGACGACAAACAAAGTGTTAGAAACTCTCTTACAAGAGTATAAGTTTTTCCAGAACCTGCCGATGCTCTGTATAGCATAAAGTTTTTATCGTTCATCTTCTGTCGCTGTTACTTTTATTTTTCTTGTTTCTGTTTTTTCTAGCAAATATCTCTCTTATATGATCAAAGTTTTGAGAATATGAAATAGCAACACCTTGTGTATAGTTAGAATAAGTTTCGTAAGAATATGAATAATAGTTACTGTTCAGATTAGAATGATTATAGAATTTGAAACTCAACCTGCTGGTAACATTATATGATATATCAAAATCACCCACAATGTTATTGGCGCCACCTGCCACCTCATTTCGAGAACCATTATACATACCCAAGTTGCCTTCTATTGTCAACTTGTCGTCAAACAACTGTGTAGAAAGAGCCACTTCAAGCTCTTCAGCTGTAAGATTATCTTCTGGTGTATAGCGCACACCTATGTCGAAGTCTTTACTAATCTGCGAAAGCCAACTACTCAATGAACTTGTCAGAACGTTATAATAATTAGACGTTCCTATGTTATTTTGATTCAGATTTGAATGAGAGAACGAACCTAGCACAAGCAATGAGATAATCTGCTGCGACATAACAGCCTGATTTGTAGTATCGATGATTGAAAACACTGTATTTTTAATATCATCTGTCGAGTTAGGCAATTCTAGACCGAAAGTAATTGTCGGGTTATTAAGCTTCTCTTGAAGGCGCAATATACAATCCACATTGACATTATTCACCAATGATGTGGAGTCTAGCTGCACTCCCAACGATGAGATAGATGACTTCGTTTTATAACTACCTACAACATTAATGTCGGCTTCGCTGGCATTTCCGGTCCATGAAATCGTACCACCTTGTTTGATATTAAAGTTACGTCTTACAAGATTCTGGAAGTTAAAATTAAATGTTCCCTCATTGATTACATAATCGCCGTAAAGAGACAATTGGTCGTAGGCATGACCGAGGCGAATGTTACCGACGCCGCTAGCGCTGATGTTACCCATATTTGAAGGAAGATGAATATTAACCTTAGCGGTTTCCGACACATTGGCGTTTAAGTTAAATGTAAACTTATTCTTTTTCTTCTTCTCAGGAACGTATGTCTTAACAGTATCTTGTTCAATATCTTTCTGGACAAACACAACGAAATTGTCATTTATTGATGTATTGTTTGTCAACATAACATCTATCACTGTTCCAGGCATTGTTTCAGCGTTAATATCCAACACAATATTTTCAATAGGGCCATCCACTTTTAAGTCGCCGCTAGCAAAAGCTGTTCCGTAAAATGCAGCACCATCTTTTGGAAGCATATTCATTCCCATAAAGTTGTCAAGAGTAGCATCTATATCCAAATTAAAATTCTTCAGATAATTATGAGACACCACGCCATGAGCTACGGCATTGTTTCCCAAGGTATCAACAAGTACGATATCGTTTATGTCTATCCTATTTTCCGAGAACCTAATATAAGAATCTATATTATTTTGCTTTAAATTAGACGGATTGATATTATAATATGTGTTGAGATATTCTACGTGACAAGCGGCGTCGTACAAATTGACCTCGCCTAACAGCTGCATTTTCTTCATTGAGCCCCCGATAAGAATATCCCCTTTGAGATTACCTTTTACTTTATTCAACGTTCCTTTGGTAAACGAATTAACGAAACTAATATCAAGGCCATTGAAATCAAGGTTAAAATCTAAATTGTCATCAGTACGTGAAATATAATAATTACCAATAAGCGACAATAATATATCCGATGAATCATGTTCTATCAATTCAGCATCAACAAAGATAGAAGTATCAGAAGCATTCCAGCTCGCATCTATGAAAGCATCCCCTATAATATGCTTGTTTATGCCGATACCTTCAACATCAAGATTTGATAAAAATGTAAATTTATCTGACAATCCTGCAAACTGAAGGTCGCCATTTATGATACCGTCCAAATCGATTCCCATACTAGCAGTAAGCAAATCGAAGTTAGAAATATTCAAATCATCGAACTTCAAGTACAGAGTATCATTACTTGTTCTAGGAAAATCACCTTTTATATTCAAAAACTGAGTTCCTGAATAAATATCAAACTCTTCCATCCTGACCCCATCTTTCTTGAAATCGATGACACATGTCGGAGAAATATTCCACAAGCTATCGTTGATAATAACATCTGAAGAGGTGACATTAAGTCTGCCGCCTTTATTCTCATTAGGAATAAATGTAGCATTAAGCTTGCCTTTATTTTTATCATTTACTCGTTCATCATCCCATTTAAACTCAAACCAGAGACTATCGTTGTGCGCATCTAAAAGGAACTCTATATTTTCCAAACCCAATTCAATCGGATTTCGAGGTGTAGATTCCTTCATAATAAAATCTTTCAATTTAAGATTTGCCGTCGTCTTATTTTGCTCAGTCTTGTTTTTAAGATGTAACTCCTCGAATTTCATACCATTGAAGACAAGCATTTCCGACTCAAGAGTAGAATACAACTGATAATTGCTTGACGTAAAAGTCGCAGTGAAGTTAGTATTATTGCTTACCTGAAGATTTGGCATCAACAGCTGTGACAATGTCTCAGTATTTTTAAAGTTCATATTCACATAGAAATCCTGCTTTTCATCACTGAGTTTCACGCCTTTATCTCCCCACTTTTTCACATGGAAATGGTTTCTGACGTAATTCTTGAAAGTATTTCCTATATTCTTGAAATTAAAGATTCCATCGATATTAAGGTCGAAGAAATCACAATTAACACTAATATTCTTTGAGTCGAAATGGTTCTCTGTTATAACAATATCAAGAGAATCCATAGTATATGAGCCTCTACTATCTTGGTAAAGAGTATTGTCTATATTAAGATTTCCATATAATCTGTCAATATTATCGCCTCTCATATTAGCCATTATTTCAGTTGAAAGAATCATCTTCTCATCCATATCCAACAAGCCAAGACGATACAAGTCAGCATTATCAACATTCATTATAACATCAAAAGATGGGACCTGATGAGAAATATCCAATAAACCATTCAGATTCAACTTTATCAATTCTGAGTTAATATTTGTTTCGGCTATTATACGTTGATTTTCCATATCGCACAATAGCTTAATGTTGTCAAACTCATTACTATCATACTTCATTCTCTCAACATCCAACGACATCTGAAAATCAGCATTTTTTCTATTCAATCCTTCGCCCGACATTTCTGAAGCAAAAGTAACCATAAGCTCATCTTTCAATCCCAGGATTTCTTTAACATTAACGTTATTTGCATGCATTGCATAGAAGTAGGCAGGTTTCTTGACAATATTAGTATCATTATTCAAAGCACCTTCGAAGTAAATATTGCCGACATTAGTAAGAAGATTAAATTTTGTGTTGAATTTATTAGGGAATCCATTATAATTTCCCGAGAACACAGCTTCCTTGACTGAAGCCAGCATTTCAGGAAGAGGTATTTTTCCTGTAGGGCTTGGAATAGCGAATTCAGAAATATCCTGATATGAGAAAGTCATCTTCTTCACATCACCAACTATGTGTGTATCTGAAAATTTAGGAAGGCCACGCATCTTTATTGTTCCTAGGAAACTAGTGCTGTCTTTAAATGAGAAGCTAAAATCTTTTGCAACGAAGTCTCTAACGAAACCATTTATCAGACCTTCTATTTGAAGAGTATCCGGCATTTTACCCATCGCTGCAGAGAAATACTTCAAGTCGCTCAATGTAAGCTGGGATGGATAAATGTTAGCAATGATATAAATAGAATCAACAAATTTATTATAGTCACTATAGTCGTTATACAAGAACTGGAGGTCCAGGTCAAGATTTGTTGCATGGGTCTTTATTTTAAGATGCTTGAAATCGAATCCTTTAGATGAGACAAGAAACTTTGATGGGGAATTAAACTCTCTTAAGACGAAACCCGATTTATCCTCTGCTCTGAGGTCGTGCATAAACCCTACAATAGTATCACCATTGAATGACAGTTTAGATGCAGACAAATAAATACTGTCAATATCCAGGTGGGCGTAATCCATGCCAAGCTTTTCTGGATTATCCTTATTTTGATTCCAGAACACAAAATGACCTCTTGTAAGATTCAGTTCATCGAGATAAATATTCGAAATCTCTTTCTTTTCTCTTTCTTTATCTGATGCAAACAACTCTGATATATTGACTTTATATTCATCTTGATACTTCACAAGATATACAAGAACGTCGTCAACATTTATACTGCCGACTCTCATTTCTTCTACCAGGTCACGCAATGACAATTTAGCGTCGAGCTTACCCAAATAAATCATTGGGTTTTGTTTTTTATCGTTTATCTGGACTTCTTCAGCATGTATTCTCAAGTCTGGTCTGATATAGAAAGTCTTGATTTTAACCTCTGTGCCAAGTTTATTAGAGAAGACACCAGCTGCTGTACGAGCGAGCATACTTTGGACATTTACGTCGAGAATTACGGCGTACACACTCGCTAACAGAGCAAAAATTATCGTAATGATAATTAAAATGCTATGTATAATTGTTTTCTTCGTATTTTTGTCCTTTCTTTTTATGATTATGAACGAATATATATTAGCTATCGAATCGTCATGCGACGACACTTCTGCAGCGGTGCTCAGAGGTACTACCGTATTATCAAACATCATTGCTAACCAAGATGTTCACCGTCAATATGGCGGAGTCATTCCTGAGCTAGCATCACGCGCTCATCAACAAAATATTATACCTGTAGTTGACGCTGCATTAAAGAACGCAAATATAACAAAAAATCAATTAAGTGCAATAGCTTTTACACGCGGCCCGGGACTTTTAGGCTCACTTTTAGTAGGCACTTCATTTTCAAAGGCTTTTGCTCTTTCTATGGATATTCCTCTCATTGAAGTGAACCATACAAATGGACACATTATGGCACTGTTTGCACAAGAAGAAGGCGAAACCACAAAAGTTCCTGATTTTCCATTTTTATGCCTAGCTGTTTCTGGAGGCCACACACAGATTATCAAAGTCAACGACTATTTTGATTTGGAGATAATTGGCAAGACTATTGACGATGCTGCAGGTGAAGCTTTCGATAAAATAGCCAAGATTATGGGACTTCCTTATCCTGGAGGACCTATCATCGACCGTCTTGCTAAAGAAGGCAACCCTGACGCATTCTCTTTCAGCAAGGCAAATGTAGCAGGCCTCAATTACAGCTTCAGCGGATTGAAGACCAGCTTCCTTTATTTCTTGCGCGACAGACTTAAAGAAGACGCTGACTTCGTAGAGAAAAACAAAGCCGACTTATGCGCTTCAATACAAAAGGAAATAATTGAGACTCTGATGAAGAAACTCATCAAGGCAACAAAAGAAACCGGAATAAAGCAAGTGGCCATTGCTGGAGGCGTATCAGCCAACTCTGGATTACAAAAGGCGATGCACGAAAACGGCAAACGCTACGGATGGGAAGTGTTTATTCCTAAGTTCAAGTTCAGCACCGACAATGCTGCAATGATAGGAATATCTGGTTATTTCAAATATAAGAGCGGACAATTCGCTTCTCAAGACCTCACACCTTACGCTAGAACAACAACACAAAAATAATCGTTATGGAATGGAAATCATTGCTTTCTGCAGAGAGAGAATATAGAGAATACAAGAAATCTGATATTCGTAACGCTTTTCAACGAGATTACGACAGAATTATCTTCTCCAACATTTTCCGCCGTCTTCAGAACAAGACACAGGTCTTCCCTCTTCCGGGAAGCATCATGGTTCACAACAGATTGACACACAGTCTGGAAGTAGCTAGCGTTGGACGCTCTATAGCTAGAATTGTCTCCAAAAATCTCACAGAAAAATTCGGCAATGATTTCCTTAACGAAATTTATGACATCGACACTATAGTATCAGCAGCTTGCCTTGCCCATGACCTCGGCAACCCGCCTTTCGGACATTCAGGAGAAGAGACGATAAGCAGCTACTTCAAAGAAGGCCCTGGCAAGGAATTGGAAAACTTGATTCCAGAAAACCAATGGTCAGACCTGACATCATTTGAAGGCAACGCCAACGCCTTCCGCCAGCTGACTCATCAGTTCGCTGGCCGACGTCAAGGCGGAATGTCGTTAACATACGCCACACTAGCGACCTTGATTAAATACCCATATCCTTCATACAACAAAAATGGCAGAAAGAAATACAACATCTTTTACTCTGAAATAGAGACATTTAAAAAAGTTATGGAAGGATGCGGAATCAAATGCTTAGATGAGAGTTCATTGATTTACGCACGTCATCCGCTCTCATACATTATGGAAGCAGCCGACGACATCTGCTACCTTATTCTCGATATGGAAGACGCTCAGAAAAGGGGTATTGTACAAACCCAACAAGCCGATATTTTCTTCAGTTCATTTTTTAAAGAGGATGAGAAATGGTTCCACGACAGAAAAGATTCCGTTTATGAAACCGTTACAGATGACAACGAAAGAATGGCATTCCTAAGAGCGACAGTGATAAACAAATTAGTTGACTGCGTATCAAATGTCTTTGTCGAAAACTATAATGCAATAATGGAGGGAGATTTTGAAAAAAGCCTCGTATATCACCTCCCCGATTTCGAAAAAAACGCATTAGAGAAATGCCGCAGCTTTTCTTTAAAAAATATTTACAAACACAATTCTGTGGTAAAAATAGAATTGACTGGCTTCAATGTCATCGGAGAACTGATTCATGAATTTGTTCAAGCCATTTTAAATCCAGAAAAGACATACAACAAAATGCTTCTCTCTATAATCCCGGAACAATTCAAGAATAACAATGATGATTTATATTCTCGCATACAAGTCGTATTAGATTACATATCAAACATGACTGATTTATATGCTGTCCAGCTATATAAAGATTTAAGAGGAATAAAATAATGATATTTTCATTTTTCAAACATTTTCTATTTTTGCACATAAATTTTTCCAAATGAAAAAAAATATATTTTACACACTTACAATCATTATTTTAACTAGTTTCATATTTTCCTCTTGTACTAAGTTCAATCTGTTTTCCCATAGCACGACACCATATCACTATGGTATTTTTAAAATCATTAACGACACAATAACGCTTAATTATAACGACGCATTGTCAATGCTAAACGACTTTAGCAATTCCAAAGATATAAGTAATCTAACCAAAGCCGAATGGGCTGAATATCATATACTCCTGGCAGAAGCACGATACAAATGCGACAGTTCACAAATCAACAAGAAAACTCTTAACGACATTGTGCTGTATCTCGATAGCCTTACCGCTATATATCCCCAAAAAACAGACATCCTTCTACAAAATTCAAGAGCTCATTATTATAGAGGCGTTGGATATGAAGAAGATTACAAATATAAAGAAGCTTTCAACGACTATTTGGAATCGCTGAAACTCATTGAAAAAATCAACTTTTTCAATAACAATAAAAAAATAATACATTTTAACGCACTAATTTATGTACGCCTTAGCGACATTCTATATTGGCTCGATGCTTACAACGCATCAATAGAATGCTTAAACAAAGCCAACGAACTATTTGAGACAGACAACAACTTAAGCGCAATAACCAGAAACAACATCGTCATAGCCACAATGTATGCTCACATATACAACTACGACATGGCCTTGAAATATCTGTCAATTGCTGACATAAAACTGTCTGAATACGACACCAACTCTCCTTTAAAACATGTCATCGAAAGAATCCATTCTACCATTATGTATAATATGGGGTACCATGACGAACCATTCAAAGTAATGCTTAAACAATATAACACATTGGATATACCTAATTTAAGAATGGAAGCTGCAGGTGTTTTAGGCGACATCTATTATGAGAAAGGAATGCTCGATTCTGCTATTTTTTATTATGAGCAATATTTTCCAGACAACAAATATTCTAAAATTGATGCCGCAAACCATATCATCGAAATAGGACTCAAAACCAACAATAAAGATTTAATGTCAAAATACTCCCCTATTCTTGCAAAAGAAACAAACGAAGAGCTGCTGCTTTCTACAATCAAAACAGACATTTCATCTATTTATGAAAACTATAATACAAACAAACAAAACGAACAACTTTACGCCAAAGTTTTGAAATTGTTCCTGATAATTATCACACTCTCTATTTTACTTTTACTTCTCGGATTTCATTTATTGAAAATAAAGAAACGTAAATACAATATAGAAATGGACAAGAAGAAGTACTATATCAATTCTTTACAAGAAAAAATTGACAAGAAATCATCAGAAAACAAACATATCAAACAACATATCAAAAACCTCGAAAAAGAATTGCAAGACATTAAAACCAAACGATACCTTACTCATGCTCCTTTCGACATGAAAATAAAGAAATTGCTGGAGACACCTTTATGTCAAAGACTTAATGAAATAGGTCTCGACAACACCATAAAAACCAATGTAGAATACGTTGATTTGCAAATCAATGAAGAAACACAAAAAGAACTCATCGATTTGTTCAACAAAACATTCGATAACATTTTCAATAAAATAATTGCAGAACACGAAGGATTAAAATATCAAGACAACTTATATTTCTGTCTTTATTTATTAGGAATGAATGAGAAACACATTTCGGCCGTTACGGGAAAAAGCTATAACACAATATACAATCGCACAAAAAAAATCCAGGAGATTTTAGGCAGCGAAAAAAATATTAGAGATATTTTAAGAGATATGGCATAAAGACTTTAACACACAAAATCGAACCATTTTAACATTTGTGTGTTTGTCTCTAAAAAAATGCGTGTCACATATAAATTCTATCTTGCCAGCATTTTCATTGGTATTGCCAGCGGCTTTACATGCGTTGCCTTTCGCTCTCTTATACATTGGGCTGATAATTTAAGAATCCAACTATTTAGAATCAACGACTTCAGCGACTTTCAAAGAATGCTGAACCATAATCTTTCTTCACAAGAGATTTTTCTCATAATCTTAAAATATCTTATTTTATTCCTACTAACATCATTCTTTTTAAATGTAATCTATCGTTTGGTCAAGAAATTTCCAACCACTTCTGGAAGTGGATTGCCGCAAACCAAAGCATTGTTAGAAAAAAAGATGGAATACAAAACTCCTTTAAAAAACATCATTGCCAAATTTACCGGAGGCGTATTAAGCATCTCTTCAGGATTATCTTTCGGACGAGAAGGCTCATCGGTGCAGATGGGCTCACTGATAGGATTTATTTTCGGTAAGACCTTAAAAGTGGAAGACGACAATCGCAATTATTTAATTGCAGCCGGAGCTGGAGCAGGCATATCTGCAGCCTTCACTGCACCACTCGCCTCTTACATACTAATACTTGAAAGCCTTAGAAATGACAGCACAGCTAATTTAAACAAACTTACAATATCCACTTTATTGTCGGGACTTTGTGCAGGAATCATAGCAATATTCTTTTTCCCGACAAACATTTATTCGTCAATCTTAATTGAAAAGCCAGACTTAAAGGAATATCAAATTTTAATGATTTTTATAACAATGGCTGTCTTATTTTCAATATTGGGCAAGTTCTTTTCAAAGTTGTTAATTTTCATTAAATTAAACTACCCCAAATTTCAAATTAGATTCGACAGACACTATTTATTACTCGCCGCTATGATTGTAGCAATCACTTTTTTCTACCCCTCGCTTGTAGGCGGAAATCAGATATTCACCATAGAAATAATAGAAAGCAACAGCTATAGTCTATTAGTCAACCTATTCATTCTAACAATATTAGCAACATTAACTATAGTATCTAATGCGACTGGATTTCCAGGAGGGATATTCATTCCACTATTATCAATTGGAGGGCTTATAGGAAAAATATTCTGTATCGCATTAGCTCACCTTGACATCTTAAGCCTCAGCAATACAGGATATTTTGTTTTTATAGGAATGTCGGTATTTTTCATTTCTGTCGTAAGAACGCCTCTAACAGGATTTATACTCATAAGCGAAATGACCGGCAATTACGAGGTAATGTTTCCAACTCTGGTCGTTGGAATACTAACTTACATATTTACCGAAATAATGAAAGTCAGACCTTTAGACAATATCCTTTACGATATGATGATAAAAAACAGAATCAATACTGATTCCAGCTGCTCATAACATCCAAAGGTTTTCTAACTTTCTCACGTATTGGTGCATCAGGATAGCCCACACTGATTAACAATGGAATACGCCTTCTTCTCACACCGAGTATCTTCTTTATCTTCTTCTCATCGAACCAACCAATGATACAAGTTCCAAGACCCAAATCAGCTGCTTGAAGGCAAAACTGGTTGACAGCAATACCTATGTCAAACAAAGCATAGTTTTTGTTTTTTATCATACTGCCTACTGTTGACATAAAATTCTGCTGTTCATGAACAACAGCCACAAGCACCGGGCATTGATGAGTAAACTTATTCATTCCCAAACCTATAGTACATTCCGCAATCTGCTCCTTCTTTTCAAAATCATCAACAACCACGAATTTCCATGGTTGAGAATTATTTGCAGAAGGAGAAATACGAGCTGTTTCCAAACATTGAACAAGTTTCTCCTTTTCAACAGGTTTATCTTTATATTTTCTGTCACTTTGACGAATCTTTGCCAAATCAGCGAATCTTAAGTTTTTTTCCATAGTATAATTAGTTTAATATTTTTTAACTTTTAAATAAATCTCACGCAATCCCGAAATATGTCTATCTATACAGAAAATTTCTCTGCATTCTTCTTTTACCGTCTCAGCAATCAACTGATAATCTTCAATATCTGTTAAAACATGACGTGTTTTTTCCGCAAAATCAGCGGCATCATTAGATTTATATATGCTCGCATATTTTCCATTACGTGTAATTTCCTTTATCATCTCATTGTCGTTGACTACTACACTAACACCAGAGAGCAAAGCTTGTAAAACTGGAATAGCAATCGCTTCATTATCTGAATGATAAACAAAAGCATCCAACTGCGACAGATAATTAGCCGTTTCATATCTACGACCGATGTAGTTTATATAATTATCAAGACCTTGCACTAGATAGTAATATTTACAATCATCGAAATAAGAATCATACTCTTCCAATTGTTCGCCTGCGAGCAGACAAGTGAAATTACGACCTGTTTTCTTTAGTTTTTTTACCATTCTCAACACATTCATCACATCATGATCTGGAGTAAAATCACCAAGCGTTCCTATTATATATCTAAAATCATCGATAAAGAATTCGTCACGTAATGAATTGAATTTGAAGTTATCAAATCTTTTAAGAGAAAATGCGTGATAAAGTCTGAAATGTTTCTGTGAATCCAGATTATATTTAGAGACAAATATATTTTTCTGAGTATCAGACTGAAATATTATAGAATCAACATTTTTAAGAACATGCTTAAACATACGTTTATCAAAACCAGCAAGTTCATCATGATAGGAGTAACAAGAATATATCACTTTAACATCGAGACCTTTCGACGCAAGCAGAGCGTAATAGGCGTCGGAATATGCGTAAGTATGAATTATATCGATTCTGTTTTCTTTAAGAAAATGACGCAGCTTTTGTAGTTCAAACACTTTATACCATTTAAAATCATGATAATGATATTCAAGCA
Organism: Bacteroidales bacterium; assembly: GCA_045639025.1. GTDB lineage: Bacteria > Bacteroidota > Bacteroidia > Bacteroidales > F082 > Limimorpha. The sequence continues at coordinate 45,556 of JAZUCH010000057.1, read as the reverse complement.
ATTTAAAGTCATTTAATTTAAAATTGGAAACAACATCGAGGATAAGGTCATCAATTTCTTGATGGAAAGGGTTTGTATGTAATAGTGCGATCCTCATAGTATAAAACAAAAAAATCCAGCTGTTAACCGGATTGCTTGTGCCCATGAGAAGACTCGAACTTCCAAGAGCTTAAGCTCACTACACCCTGAATGTAGCGTGTTTACCAATTTCACCACATGGGCATTAAGCTTTTGGTATTTTTTGTGCCCAGGACAAGAGTCGAACTTGCACGACGCATTCGTCACCACCCCCTCAAAGTGGCGTGTCTACCAATTTCACCACCTGGGCTTTAAAACGATGCAAAGATACGCATTTTTTCATTCCGCGCAACACTTTGCATCGTTTTTTTTTATTTTTTTTAAAAATTTTTCGTAACTACTTAATACTTAATAAATTTAGTTGTAATATTTTTTTCATCACATATAACATTGATAAAATACATTCCTTTGTCAACATTTGATAAAAAGGCATCTAAGCCATTATTATTATCGCTTGTAATATCATTGCTATACAACAACTTACCAATTTGATTATAAACTTTAACGTCTGCTTTTCCTTCTATTTCAAGTTTAACGTCCACCACTCCATTTGAAGGGTTCGGATAGACAGAAATTGCCGAATTTATCACAAAATCGGAATTTTCTTCCAAAAACAGAGTATTTAAAGCATCCATAAAATCAGGGATTCCGTAGCCATAATAGCTGTCAGGAGTACTCATATTTCCACTTTTACGCAGAGCATCTCTGATTTCAGCTGCTGGCAATTCCTTTCTTGCCTGCCACAAACATGTCGCCATACCAGCAAGGACAGGACATGCGTATGAAGTTCCAGAGCCATCATAATACGCCCCCTCACCTGGAGAAACCACAGTTGTTCCATATCCATGCGCCATAACGTCTGGCTTGATTCTTCCGTCGTATGTTGGCCCTATAGAACTAAAATATGCGCGTTCGCCGTCGCTTCCGACAGCACCTATTGTAAGCACATGTTCGCCATCAGCAGGAGCTGATATATATGGGAAAGCATTGCCCCCATCATTACCTGCAGATGTAATGCACAAGATACCCTTTGAACATGCAATTTCAGACCCTACTGTAATGACACATGTCTCTCCATCCAAATCAGAATAGACATGGCTCCACTGAGAATCATCGAATGTAATATAACCCAATGAGGTGCTGATAACATCAACGCCTATACTGTCGAGATATTCCGCAGCAGAAACCCAGTTATATTCTTCAAGAACATTTTCGCTATTAACGTTTTCCGTCCTACACAAGAAATACGAAGCCAAAGGAGCCGTTCCTACATATTTATCAGGAACATTTCCAGCCATCAAACCGAGACAGGATGTTCCATGAGAAGATTCTGTGTAAACGACACCATTTTTATATACAAAGTCTTTTGCTCCAAGGAAACGGCCTTCATCATACATGCTAGCAAAAGCTTCATGTTGGTCAACATAATCAAAACCAGCATCACAGATACCAATCCACATTCCTTGACCTTTAAAACCAAGAGTATGCAATGCGACACCATTAAGCTGCTGTATCTGAGGAGTTGCATAACCATAATAAGACCTCATATCACTTTTGTTTTCCGACACCGGTGCAAAATCATCAGAGAAGTATGCTTTCTCTTTTATTCTTTGTTTAACTGGGTCATCTTCTAAAACGCGAGTCTTTTGCACAAAAGGCAATGCCTCAATCGCTTGGAGAACTGATGAACTAGTCACCTCCACTGTCACTCCATTCAACCATTTGGAAGGATTCAAGATTGTTGCTCCGGTTTGCGCAACAGCCTGCAAATATGAATGATTTACAGGAATATCATACTGGTCAATAGCAATACCGTAATCTTGGCGGCGCTGGATTGCACGCTCGCTTAGAAATTCTTGTGGCTTATTAATAGAATAAGGTGTGTTATTTTTATCTGTAAACTGCACCCAATATCTATCTGGAGCCACCTGCGCTTTTAAATAAAAGCAAAAACTTAACAGCACTAATAATGCGAATAATCTTTTCATTTTTATACATTTTTATTTACTGCAAATTTATAAAAGTATTTTTATCATATCTGTTAATTTTTGCTAATTTTGCAGAAATTTTTCCGAAATGAGAATAGACATTATCACAATATTTCCGGAGATGTTCGAAGGTCCTTTCACTGAGTCAATTATAAAAAGGGCTATTCAGAAAAACATCGTTGATATCAAGTTGCACAACTTAAGAGATTACAGCAACGACAAACGCAAGCGCGTTGACGATTATGCCTTCTCTTCTGGCGCCGGAATGGTTATGATGATAGAACCAGTTGACAACTGCATCAGCAAATTAAAGGAAGAAAGAAATTACGATGAAGTTATATATATGAGCCCTGATGGAGAATTGCTGACACAGCCGCTTGCCAACCAAATGTCATTATATGAAAATATCATCATTTTGTGCGGACATTACAAAGGCATTGACGAACGCATCAGAGAGCATCTCATCACTAAGGAAGTCTCTATCGGCAACTACGTTTTATCGGGCGGAGAATTAGGTGCAGCGGTCTTAACCGACAGCATTGTACGACTCATTCCTGGAGTTTTGAGTGACGAAACATCCGCATTAAGCGACTCATTTCAGAGCGGATTAGTGTCGCCTCCAGTTTACACACGACCTCGCGAATATAAAGGTTGGGAAGTCCCAGAAGTCCTCCTTTCTGGTAACGACATGATTATCAATGAATGGAAACTTAAGCAAGCAATTGTAAGGACAAAAGAAAGACGTCCAGAGATGTACGAAAATTTGAAAAAAAATAATTAACATTTCATGTAATTCGTATCTAAAAAATTTCTATATTTGCACACTTTTTCGAAAATAGGAATAAAGAACAAAAAAAATTATATCAGAAATGAAAAACGCGTTAATTCAATTTGTTGAAGATCAAGTTCAAGTTAAGGATTTTCCACAGTTCAAAGCTGGTGATACAATCACTGTAACTTACAAAATCGTTGAAGGTAATAAAGAACGTTTACAAAAATTCCAAGGCGTAGTTTTACAACGCGCTAGCGAAGGTTCACATGCAACTTTCACAGTTAGAAAAATTTCAGGTAACGTTGGTGTAGAAAGAATTTTCCCTATTTCATCTCCAATGATTGAAAGCATCGAAAGAAATAAAGAAGGTGCTGTTAGAAGAGCACGTATTTACTACCTCAGAGGTTTACGTGGTAAAAAAGCTCGTATTAAAGAAGCAACTCGTAAAAGCAAATAATATTTCTTTAACGATAGAAAAACAGCGTGAAATTTCACGCTGTTTTTTTTTGCCACAAAGCTACAAATATCATAAAACAAAAAGAGCTGCCATTATTTACAGCAGCTCCTCCCTTTGTCTTTAGCCTTTTGCCTTTCGCCATCAACCCATTCTTTGTCTTACGACTTCAAAACTAATGATACCAGTAGCAACGGAAACATTCAACGAATCGATGTCGCCAGGCATTGGTATTAAAAGATGTTCATCAGAGCGTTTCAGATAAGCTTCACTGATACCGTCTTCTTCAGAGCCCATCATAATAGCAACTGGAACTTTAAAATCAGACTCCCAAATATTTCTCTTACCTTTTTCTGAAATTGAGACAATCTTAACGCCGCTGCTCTTCAAGAAATCAATTGTATCTTTAATGTTTTCCACACGACATACATTGATTCTCGACAAAGCGCCAGCCGATGTCTTCATCGCATCACCATTAATTAATGCAGAGCCACGAGAAGGTATCACAATAGCATCAACTCCTGCAGCATAGCAAGTACGCGCAATAGCACCGAAATTACGTACATCAGTAACCCTATCCAATATCACGATAAAAGGCATTCTTCCCTCATCATAAACCATAGGAACAACTTCCTCTATCAACTGATATGAAATAGGACAGATGAACGCGACAATACCCTGATGATTCTTTCTTGTCAGACGATTCAGTTTTTCAACCGGAACATATTGCACTGTAATATTATGCGTTCTTGCATAATGAAGAATTTCTGCAATCTGCGGAGAACGCAAGCCACTCTGTACAAAAATCTTTTCTATCTCTTTTTCTGCCCTAATCAACTCCTCCACTGGATGAAGTCCAAAAACCATATTATTATCCATAGTCCTATTGTATTTCTATAAGCGTACAAATTTAACAATTTATTCAAAAAAAATCATAGTCTTTAAAAAGTTTTTAGTAAATTGCGGCTAATTAATTTATAGCATTATAAAAACTAAATGACATGAAAACTAAGATATTAAAAAACAGTCCAATTTTATTGTCTGTAATATTTTTATTTTTAGTCAATATAATACAAGCACAAAACATCGTACACCCAGAACCTATTTCCGGCAAATCATTGACCAAAAAAACGATACAGCAACACCTTGTCTATCCACAGAATGCATTGGACAACAAACTCAGCGGCAAGATAAAAGTCTTATTTACAGTAGATAAAAACGGAAATGCATACAACCATCACGTTGAAAGTGCGTTTGACAATGAATGTGCTGAAATGGCTATACATCTTGTAAAACAAATACTATGGAAACCAGCTACAAACAATGCGCTTCCATGCGAATACAATCATGAATATGTCGTTGAGTTTTCACACAAGACATATTCAAGAAATATCGAAAAAGGAAAAATCAAATTCATACCAGAACAAGAATTTCCAATTGACGATTCATATATAATATACGAATACAAGGAAGTTGACAAGACTCCGAATCCATATTTCAACAACAAAAATATAACTATAGGCTCCTACCTTCGCTCCGAATTGAAATATCCAGACCAAGCCAAAGAATTCGAGATTTCAGGTACAGTAACACTAAGTTTCACAATAGAAACAGATGGAAAAGCATCCAACATTACTATCGAAAACAGCGTTGGCGGAGGTTGCGACAACGAAGCCATACGTCTTATCCAGAACCTTTTATGGACTCCTGCTATCAAAAACGGTAAATTAGTAAGAGTCAAGACGACCCAAGACATCACTTTCCAATTTGGTGAAAGAAACTATCATGATGGCAATCAATATTAAAATCAATAATTAACAAAAGTTTATTTCTATGAAAAAGTTTTTACTTACATTAACAATGTCACTCTTTGCATCAATTATGATTTTCGCACAAGATGCAGAAGACGGAAAATGGACACATGGCGGTTTCGTTGGTCTCAACGTTTCACAAAGCAACTTTACAAACTGGACATCAGGCGGACAGGACAATGTCAACGGACTTGGTACATTAAAATATGACATCAACTACCATAAAGGCAAGTCAAAATGGAACAACAATATCGACCTCGCATTCGGATACAGCTATTTTGATTTCAACAAAAAGCCTTTGAAAACTGACGACCGTATCAACATCAGTTCTTTATATGGTTACGACGTTGTTAAAGACGAATTATTCATCACTGCAAACCTCAACTTCCAATCACAATTCGCTGACGGTTTCGATTACAAAACAGACAGCACAAACAAAATCTCTAAGTTCCTCGCTCCTGCTTATTTGACAGTAGGTATTGGTGCTCAGTACACTCCTTCATCATGGTTCTCATTGAACCTCGCTCCTGCATCAGGCAGATTGACAATAGTCAACGATGAAAAATTGTCAGCTGCAGGTGCTTTCGGCGTTACTCCAGGCCAAAAAGCCCGCATGGAACTCGGTGCTCAGATGATTGCCAACTTCAACTACGAAATATTCAAAAACGTTGTCTTCACTTCTAAGCTCGTTGTTTTCTACGACTATTTGCACGCAAGAAAACTCAACGCTAAAAACGACAAATACGGATGCCGTTTCGACTTCGACTGGGACAATGCTATCGTTATGAAAATCAACGACTGGTTAAACTGCAACTTAACAGCACGTCTCGTTTATGATGAAGACATCAAACCTATAGAAGGTGATTCATTCTTGCAATTCAAAGAAGTTTTAAGCGTAGGTATTTCATACAATATTCCTTGATTATGACAAGAATCGGCTTGTTATCTGACACGCACGGCTGGCTCAACCCTAAAATCTATGAGTTCTTCAAGGACTGTGATGAGATTTGGCATGCTGGCGACATTGGCGATTATGACGTCGCTATAGAATTGACAGCTTTTATCAATGGGCAACAGGCAACGGACAATGGACCGCAGACATCATCAAAAAAGTTCAGAGCGGTCTTCGGAAACATCGATGATTGGGAAATAAGAGCCGACTTTCCTCAATTTCAGATATTCAAAGTTGAGGATATGAAAGTCGTGATGACACATATTGGAGGTTATCCCAACAATTACGCACCTGGAATAAAGCAGTTGCTTTTAGAAGAGAAACCCGACATTTTCATCAGCGGGCACTCACATATTTTAAAGGTGATGCGAGATTCAAAATTAAATCTGCTGCATCTAAACCCAGGAGCTGCTGGCATGAAAGGGTTTCATAAAAAAGTGACAATGATGAGATTCCAAATAGACGGAAAAGAAGCCAGCAACCTAGAGATATACGAAGCTGATAAATATTAAAAAAATAGGCCCTCAATTTTTGAAGGCCTATTTCATTTTAACGTAATCTGTCAACAGATTTCAACAAATCAATGTCTTTCTTTATCCATCGCATTGCAAGAACTGATAATACCATATTAATAAGAGGTATATATGTTCCAAACAAATATTGGATTGATACTGATTCTATTCTTTTTTCAACATTAGAAGCATAGTACAAGAAAACAAGACCGCAGATAACTGCATTCAAGAAAACATTCAAAGAACATAACTTCATTTGAAACTCTCTTTTATTATACTTGAAAATTGTAAAGAAAGGAACTACAATTGCCAAAATCGTAACAAGAAGCAATGGTAATGAATATGTTCCAGAAAACTGAAGAGCTTCATTAGCATTATCTACTCCAAATATTGTAAGCTTAACCAATTCTTCTCCATAAGTAAACGAAAACATTGGAGCGAAAAACAAAATCCCAGCAAAAACAGTTGCCAGAAATAGAAAAACAGTTTGAATTCTTTGTATCATAATTTACCTTTTATTTTTTTGCAAATATAATGATAAGATTTTTATGAATATATTTTTTTTAGCTTTAAAAACACTTGATTTTTCAAGAAAAAATAGTAAATTTGCAAAGTAATTTGAACAATTAACCAATGTAATTGTTTCGATAATAAAAGGAGGTGATTCCACCTCTAGATTTTCAAAAAAAAGTTCCTTCATTTTAACTAAAATTTCAAAAGGAAAATTTATGTACGACATCTACGAACTAAACGAAAAATCGTTAGTTGAACTCAAAGAGATTGCTCTTAATTTGGGAGTAAAAAACATCAACATACCTAAAAGCGAATTGGTCAACAGCATTGTTGAACAACAATCTGTTCATCCTGATATAATTCAAGACAAGAAAGAAGACAACAATGCGAATGTTGAATTGTCTGTTGTTGAGAAACCAAAGAAAAGAGGACGTAAAATTGCAACTTCAAGACCCGACAAAAACTTCAATGAAAATAGATTAGAAAACGAAGCTGCAACTAACGAGCAATCAACACAAAACGCAGAAGGTGCATCTGATTCAGAAACAGGCGAAGCAAAACCAAAGCGTGAAAAACGCCCAAGAATAGGCAAGAGAACCGACGTTGTAAAGACAACGATAAATAACGATGACGAAGAAAACAAAGTAAAACACGTTTCTTACGCCAAGAGAAAAACGAAGCAAACAGCTGAAGTTGTTGAAAATGAAAACGAAACTAAAGAAACCGTCTCTGAAGAAACAACAAGCGTAGCAGCAGAAGCCGAAATAGTAACAACATCTGTAGTTGTAGAAAAAGCTGAATTTTACGAAACAGCGCAAAATCAAGCAAAAAATCAAACACATATACAAGAAGAAACAAGCAAATACAAGAAAGAAGAAATAGTTTCTGAATTTGATGCCGTCGTCAACGCCGAAGGTGTTTTGGAAATAATGCCTGACGGATATGGTTTCCTCCGTTCATCAGACTACAACTACCTCAACTCTCCTGACGATGTATATGTATCACAATCACAGATAAAATTATTCGGACTTAAGACTGGCGACAGCATCCAAGGCATAATCCGTCCTCCTAAGTCTGGCGAGAAATATTTCCCTCTCATCAAGGTAAATAAAATCAATGGATTAACACCGGAGCAAGTACGCGACCGTATCCCATTCGACTTCCTCACTCCTCTTTTCCCAACAGAGAAGTTCAAACTCACAGGTCATAATGGTGGTACTATCTCAACAAGAATCATGGACCTCTTCGCTCCTATCGGCAAAGGCCAACGTGGTCTCATCGTCGCTCAGCCTAAGACTGGTAAGACTGTCTTGCTTAAAGAAGTCGCTAACGCAATAGCAGCAAATCATCCTGAGGTTTACCTTATCATATTATTGATTGACGAACGTCCTGAAGAAGTCACCGACATGGCAAGAAGCGTTAACGCAGAAGTCATCTCTTCAACATTTGACGAACCAGCAGAAAAACACGTTAAGATTGCTAATATCGTTTTGGAAAAGGCAAAACGTCTGACAGAATGCGGACACGATGTAGTCATCCTCCTCGACTCTATCACTCGTTTGGCTCGTGCTTTCAACACAGTGTCACCAGCATCAGGCAAAGTTCTCTCCGGTGGTGTTGAAGCCAACGCACTTCAAAAACCTAAACGTTTCTTCGGTGCTGCACGTAACATCGAAAACGGCGGCTCACTCACAATTCTTGCTACAGCATTGATTGACACCGGCTCTAAGATGGACGAAGTTATCTTCGAAGAATTCAAGGGAACAGGCAATATGGAACTCCAACTCGACCGTCGCCTCTCTAACAAACGAATCTACCCTGCTATCGATATCGTAGCATCAGGTACACGCCGCGACGACTTATTGGTTGACGAACGAACACTCGCAAGAATCTGGGCTTTGAGAAACCACTTCGCTGATATGACACCAGTGGAAGCAATGGAATTCCTTAAAGACAGAATATCCAAGACACATTCAAACGAAGAATTCTTGGCAACGATTGACAAATAAAGACGCAGAGACACAAAGACGTAAAGATGCAAAGTCAGAACGCCAAAATAAAGTCTATGAGTCAATAAGTTTTTTCTCAAAATAACGAAAATAAAAAACCTCAGAACTTCAGAAATAAATTCTGATATTCTGAGGTTTTGAATTTTTGAATTTCTTTTAAAAATTCCTAAAACACTTTAACAAGATCTTCTTTCGTCAAGCCGTTGAAGTCGCCCGAACTCATGAATCCTGCTGCGATATTTTCTTTCTTCACCTCATTCAACACATTCATCAATTCTTCTTTTGAATGAACTACCTGAATGTCTTTTCTTCCAAAACCTTGAACTATTCTATCGTCGCTCATCATATCCAACTTCTTGATTGTCACAGCATGCGGGTCGTAGAACACAACCGCCTTGTCGCAGTTGTCGAGACAATTTTTATAATGGTCAATAAATACTTCACTAAGACTGCTATAAGTATGCAACTCAAAAACGACCAACAAAAATCTTTCTGAATATTGTTCACGTAAAGCCTTCACAGTCGCCAGGACTTTTGACGGAGCATGAGCGAAATCGCGGAAGACCATATTATTCTTTTCCTTATTCTCAAACATCAGTTCAAGACGACGTGAAGCTCCTTTGAATGAAGAAATAGCTTCATAAAAAACATCATCGCTGATGCCTAATTGTTTGCACACATTATAAGCAGCGTTGATATTCTTCATATTATGTTCACCGAAAATCTTAACGCCTATTTTCTTGTCGCCATAAATAAGACAAGTGTTTTCACCATCGCTTTGATATTGATGAATATCGTAACCGTAAGTCGCTACATTTGCTTTCGCAGCAATCTTGTCTGCCTCAGCATCGTTTTTATCGAAGATAAGGCATCCGCCTTTTTCTATCGTATCGACATAAATTCTAAACTGTTCAAGATATGAATCGAAAGTTGGAAACACATTGACGTGGTCCCATCCTATTCCGCTTATCACTGCAATATGAGGATGATATTTATGGAACTTAGGCACTCTATCGATTGGCGAAGTAAGATATTCATCACCTTCTATCACCATATATTTAGCCGATTCGCTGAGACGCACCATCACGTCAAAGCCTTCAAGCTGTGCGCCCACCATGAAGTCAGTCTCTATTCCGGCATGTTTCATGACATGAAGAATCATAGAAGTGATTGTGGTCTTGCCATGACTTCCGCCAATCACGATACGAGTCTTGTCCTTGCTTTGTTCGTAAAGATATTCAGGATATGAATACACTTTAAGTCCAAGTTCCTGAGCGCGGATAAGTTCCGGATTATCGATACGAGCGTGCATGCCGAGAATCACCGATTCGTATGATTCGTCAAGTATTTCAGGATGCCAACCTATCTGTTCCGGAAGTATTCCTTCGTTTTTAAGACGAGTTTTTGAAGGCTCAAAAATCTCGTCATCGGAGCCTGTCACTTCATAACCTTTTCTATGTAAAGCGATGGCGAGGTTATGCATTGCGCTTCCGCCTATAGCAATAAAATGCACTTTCTTCATATCTGTAATAATTTATCGTAATTGCAAAGATAAGAAAAAAGTCAACAAGACTACAAGACCACAAGACTACAAGTTTTTTTTGATACAAGAAATTCAGAAACTCAAAACCTCAGAAGAACTTTGGCTGTTGAACTTGGAGCTTTGAACTTTGAACTTTGGCTTTTGAACTTTGAGCTTTGGCCGTTTAACCTTTTTTAGTAATGGAGTGATGAAGTGATGTGAAAAACTCCTCTATTCCCTCTGCACCTCTATTCCCTCTAATCCTAAATTCCTGAAATCCTAAAAAAGTTCTGAGATTTTGATATTTTGAGTTTCTTATTAATTAAAATAAAAAGGTCATCCGACTTTTTATCGTCAGATGACCTCTTCAATTATTTTATGATTTAATATTATTTGTTTACAACGACTTTTTGTGTTGATGTGGTACCTTCTGATGTTTCTATTGTCACATAGTAGATACCGTTTGTCATTGATTCAGTGCTTATTGTCATTACGTCTGAACTAGCATCTTGAGCGAATACCATTTGACCGATGCTGTTATAAACAGTAACTTTAGTCATATTTTCAACAGAAACATTGATTTCTTTATTAGCAGGATTTGGATAAATCATAGATTCTGTTTCTATCATTTCATCTACGCCAACTGTTTCTGAATAGAATTCTAAAGGAAGTTCATATCTAAAACCGTTTGAGTTGTTGTTGCCAGTTGCAAGATTTTGGTTGCTGCTGTTTTTAATGCCCCAGTAACCGCCATTCATGCCATTACCTTCTTCATTGATAAATGTGAGACTAAAGCATGCTATTGCAGGGAAATAAATCTCTTCTGTATATATTTTCTTTGCGCTCTCATAAGTTAATGTCTTATACAATTCACCAGTTGTCATATTCTTTATTTCAATTCTGAAGTTTTCTGGATCGTCACCTGTTTTGAGTTGGATTTTTATATAAGCATCTGACAATGAGAAAGCCTCTTCAAGACTGATTGTACAAACATTATCACCAGGATAAGCATCTTCATTAGAACCATTGATATTCATTGCTTCAACAGTTACATTAGCTGCTCCATTTGATTCGAATGCTGGGAAATCGAATTCTGCTAATTCGCCTTTTGCCAAAGAACCTTCCCAAAGACATGATGACAATTCTGTTCCGTTTTCATCTTTAGCAACAAACATTACTGAATTCAATGTTTCTGTTCCGTAGTTTTTGAATGTGAAACGCGGAGAAATCATACCTGAACATGATGACAATGGCAATTCTTCAACTTTTCTGATAGCCATATCATATTGATTGTCTGAATCCATGAGAGATATTTTAACAGCTTGGAAAACCTCTTTGTTTCCATTGTAACTTTGTACCCATGCTACGAGTTCGCAGTTTTCTCTGTCATAAGCAGCTATATCGAATGTTTCAGTAACTTCTATATGGTCGCCGCTCATTTGAGTTCCGTTTTGTGTTGGAATCATATCACGTACAACGAAGTTGACTTCGCTCATGCCTTGCCATGTACGTTGGATGTGAGATTCTGTCAAAGCGATAAATACTCTAACGTCAGTTGATGAACATGTACCGACCTTGTCAGCTGTAGCTTTAACTTCAAATTGAGTTCCAGACTTCCATGAGAAAGTTAGGTCAAGTTCGAAAGGACTTGTCACATTGATACGTTGATTATAAGCTGTAAGAGCTTGGTTGTATGAATAATCAATGTATTCTTGGTTGTTAGATTGACCACCTACTGAAGGTGATTTTACTCCATCAACTTTCATTGTTGGGTATGAATTGATGTAATAATAATTAGCTCTTTGATTGGTTTCATTGGTGTAAAATTCTGGTACTGAGAATGCATTTGTGTGGAATGCCACAGGAGCAATAGCCTTGCCTTCTTCCAACAATCTGCCTACTGCCATTGCTGCTGCTGGACAATAAGGGCAGTTAACGCCAGTAAACACTTCGAACAAAACACATTCTTTCGCTACATTTTGCGCATGAACATTAAAAAGCATCAAAACTGATGCAATAGTGGTGAATAACAATTTCTTCATTTTCTGATTTAATTTTAATAGATTTTACGAAAGTGCAAATTTACATTTTTTATTTAGATTTCAACATTATGATAAAAACAAAAAAAAAGACGCCATATACATTGACGTCTTTCCCTTAAATATATGTTATAAATTATTTATTTACAACTACTTTTTGCAAAGATTTATCACCATCCAGTGTTTCAACACTAATGAAATACATGCCATTTATCCAGGACTCAGTATTAATCTTGACGATATTGCTATCTGTTGCTTCTGAATAAACCAACTGGCCTATGCTATTATATACAGCGACTTTTGCAATATTGTTAGCTGAAACATTGATATATGAATTTGCTGGATTTGGATAGATGTCAATATTATTAACTGCATCAACATTTACCACATCTTCACCACTATATTTAAATTCCATTGGAAACTCATATCTGAAAGTGTTTGCAGAATTGCTACCAGAAATGAGAGTTGTGTTATCTTTATCCTTTATACCCCAGAAACCATCTCCACAGCCATTGCCTGCAGAATTCTTCAATGTAACTCTATAGCAGCCATATTCAGGAACTGTGATTTGTTCTGTATAAACTTTGTTTGGTTTATCGAATGTTAATGTTTGAATAACCTCATTTGTATTCATATTCTTTATTTCAATGCTGAAATTTTCATTATCATCACCTGTTTTCAACTGGATTTTGATATAACCATCTTTTATTTGATTTGGTTCAACTACATTCAAGATATAGCTGTTGTCAAATACATATTCATCATCATTGCTGCCGTTAAGATTTACAGCCTTTATTTTCAACAAGCTTGAACCAGCGAAGTCAATTTCTGGCATCAAGAATTCTGTTTCTGAACCTTTTGACAAATTGCCTTGCCATTGATATGTACCTATTTCTGTTTCAGTATCATCCAAGATTTGGAACAAAGCTGAATTTAACATTTCACTACCATAGTTTCTTATTTTCATGCGAAGATTTACAATACCTGAACATATTTCAGAAGGTGCACCTTCAACATTTACAATACCTAAATCATATTGTGAAGCTGATGTTGCGATAGGCATTTTAACGGCTTGCCATACTTCTTTATTGCCATTATAAGATTGCACCCATGCTACGAGTTCACAATTTTCTTTTTTATAGCCAGCAATACTGAATAAAGCTGTAATTTCCTGTACATCATCTGTCAAGTTAACGCCACCTGTAGGAGTTATGATGTCGCGGCAAACAGCATTAAGTTCTGGCAAACCTTGCCATGACTGTTGTACGTGAGACTCTGTCAAAACAATAAACACTCTAACATCTGTGCCATCGCATTCACCTACCTTAGTAACTACAGCCTTAGCTTGGCATTGTGTTCCTGAATGATAGTCGAAAGAAAGGTCAATAGTGAAAGGACTTGGTTTGCTTATACGTTCATCGTAGTATGGTTTATACTTGTTATACATTGAATTTGATGCAGTGCCACCACCTTCAATTTTATTCATACCATCGATGAGAACTGTTGGAAAACTATTGACATTGTAGTAAGTTGCTCTACCATTTGTTTCTATATTAGCATATTGTGGAGGAGAATAATATGAATTATGGAATGCTATCGGAGCGATAGACAATCCTTCTTGCAACATTTGAGCAATTCCATTGGCAGCTGCTGGACAATATGGGCAACCAATACCTGTAAATGCTTCTATCAAAACGCATTCACGAGCGACATTCTGTGCAGAAATGCTTCCAGCCATCAACACAGATGCAACAATTGTAAGTAAAAATTTTTTCATTTTTTTTGTAATTAAATTTAAAGTTTGTTCTATTTTTTAAAGTTGGCAAATTTACATTTTTTTCTCAAAAAAAAGATTCGTTATTTTGAGAATATTTCTCATTTTTGTAAAAAAAATTATGCTTGAAAAATCACTCATAAAACACTTCATAGATTATTTGAGATTAGAGCAATCAATGTCGGACAACAGCGTCGTTGCTTACGCCCACGATATAGAAATGTTTTTGGATTTTTTAAATGGTGTAAACAAATATACATCATTGAAAGACATACAGCAAGAAGATATCGAGGCATTTTTTGCAAACCTATACGATTTAGGATTGTCCGCAAGTTCACAAGCGAGAATTTTATCAGGCATAAAGAAGTTTTACGCATATCTTATTCAGGAAAAAATCGTTGCGGAAAATCCCACATTACTCATCTCATCGCCTTCTATCGGGCGTCATCTTCCCGACGTGTTAACATATCCAGAGATAAACTCGATGATAGAATGCATTGATTTAAGTCAGCAATTCGGGCATAGAAACAAGGCCATACTAGAAATAATGTACGGATGCGGGCTGAGAGTTTCTGAAGTCATCACATTGAAAATAAGCAACATTTATATCAAAGATGAATTTATTAGAATCATAGGCAAAGGAAACAAAGAACGTCTCATCCCTATAAGCAAATCGATTATAAAAACACTGAAACTCTATATTGAAGGCGAGCGCATGCAACAAGAGATAAACACCAAACACACCGACACCGTATTCATAAACAAAAGAGGAAGCGGATTAAGCAGACAGATGATATTTCTGATTATAAAAGGACTTGCTGAAAAAGCAGGTATAAAAAAGAACATCGGACCACATACAATCCGACATTCTTTTGCCACTCATTTATTGGAAGGAGGTGCCGATTTGAGAGCAGTCCAGCAAATGCTAGGACACTCAAATATCAGCACAACAGAGATTTACACTCATGCCTCAGACCAATATCTGAGAGAGATAATCTCAATATTCCATCCTCGTTTTAACGATTAGACATTTAGATAATATTTCCTTCTGAATCGATAAGAACGCCCCAAACAACGTCAATCAGTTCGCCTTCGTTAAAATAGAAGTCGAGCATCAACTCATCGTATATTAAACATGTATCGCCTTCTTGTTCCTCCTCGTCAAATTCCTTGTAACCATTTCTCTTCATCAAATCAACAATCTGATTACGATTCATTTCATAGACTCTCTCTCCGAAAAGAGTTGCATCTTCGTGGTTAGTGGAAATACTTGCAACTATAGTTTTTACACCTTCAAAACATACAGAAAAGCCTTCATCATCATAATCATAAAGAACTGAATAATTGTCATTTTCCTCTATTAGAGACTCCATCTCTTCATTGTTAGAAGGAGTTCCATAGATGCTGATAATTTCTTCTACCGACATTCCAAATTTAATGTCTCCATAACCTTTTAATGGTTCAATTACTAAATTTTCCATATTATATGTTATTCAAAACGTATTGACTTAGATGGATTTATATTATTTATTACCATTGTCGGAATCAACATCATCAATGCCCAAAGAATGAAAGTGCCAACATTTAATAAAACAATGTTTGACAAGCTCAACTCAATTGGAACCGATGACAAATAATATGATTCTGGTGACAATTTAATTATATCTGTATATTTTTGTATCAAACACAATCCTATTCCGACAACATTTCCCGCCAGCATACCTATTAATAATATTCGGCGTGAACGCTGCAAGAAAATCTTTCTTATAAATGCATTATTAGCTCCCATAGATTTTAAAATCCCGATAGTGGATGTTCTTTCAAGAACTATTATGAGCAACATGCTAATTACCGTAATACCGGCTACCATAAACATCAAGACAATGATAATAACCACATTCATATCTTGAAGATCTAGCCAATCAAAAATCTGAGGGTACAAATTTCTTGCTGTATATGATACGAGATTTGTAGGAATTGTATAGTAGATATAATCATTGGCAGAATAAACATCGGTTTCATCTACAAGCTGTATTTCTAGATGACCGACAAAATCATCACCCCAACCGTTGAGACGTCTTATTTGGTTGAGGTCACAATAGATAAAACGCTCATCGCATTCTGTTAGTCCGGTTTCATAAACTCCTTTAACGAAAAATTTTCGGCCACGAGTCTTCATATCTTCACCAACGAACCAAAGTCTAACCTCATCGCCTACATTCAACAACATTTTATCTGCAATTATCTTCGAAAGGACAACATCATTAGAACGCTCTTTTTCATCATATTCTGGCGCTTCTCCAGCTACGAGATTAGACTTTATATACGTCCAGTCATAATTATTATCAACGCCCTTTAACACAACACCATGAATTTCATCTTCTGTCTTAATGATGCCTGCTTTGTTTGCAGTAGCATGAACAGACTTGATAAAAGGAACATCAAGTTTAGATTTCAGAAGACTATCATATATAAAAGGTGTCTCTTCCATAGATTCATTCTGATTCAAGACTTGAATTTGAATTGGAGATACAAATCCAACCACCTTATCCTTTATCTGGTTCTTAAATCCAACCACCACAGCGATAGATATCAGCATAATAGCTATTCCAAGTGCGATACTTACAATAGCTATTTTCATAACAATCGAAGAAAGATTCTCCTTCGACAATGAAAAAATTCTTGATGATATAAATCTAGTTGCTTTCATTTTTTTCTTATCATTGCAAAAATAATCATTTATTCAAGTATATGCAAAAGTTTTTTTTATTTTTATTCGTTTTTATATTTACCAACATCAACGTCATTGCTCAAAAAAAATACAATCAAAATATACAACAAGCAGAAGATGCAATTGTAGGAGCCTCTCGACTTGAATTATATCTTTCTGATTTACAGAACAAAAATGTAGGAGTAATAGCTAATCAGACAAGCATTTTCAACAACACTCATCTCATCGACACTCTTTTAAGCAAAGGCATTAACATAAAGAAAATCTTCACTCCTGAACATGGATTTAGAGGCGCTGCTGACGAAGGCGCTGCTATCAATAACAGCGTGGATGAAAAAACACAGCTGCCAATCATTTCCTTATACGGCAACAACAAAAAACCAAATCCTGAACAGCTTAAAGACATTGACATTTTACTTTTTGATTTACAAGACGTTGGAGTAAGATTCTACACTTACATTTCTACAATGACTTACGTAATGGAAGCAGCTGCAGAAAACAATATTCCGATTATTGTTTTAGACAGACCTAATCCCAACGGATTCTACGTTGACGGACCTGTTCTAGAAAAAGAAAATGCTTCATTCGTAGGATTACATCAAGTTCCTGTAGTTTATGGACTTACAATAGGAGAATACGCCTTGATGGTAAACGGTGAGTTTTGGTTGAAAGATAGCCTTCAATGCGATTTAAAAGTTATACCTCTTGGCAATTACGATAGGAATTCAATTTACGAATTGCCTATAAAACCGTCGCCAAATCTTCCAAATTGGGAATCAGTTTACCTCTACCCTTCGCTTTGCCTCTTCGAGGGAACTATAGTCAGTGTCGGTCGCGGAACAGAAACACCATTTCAATTATATGGTCATCCTCTTATGAATGAAGATTTTACATTTACTCCAAAACAAGCCGAAGGCAGAAAAGCACCACTTCTTTGCAATCAGGTTTGTCACGGTGAATTGTTAATAGACTACGCACATAATTATAAGCAAAACAAGAAAGAATTAAAATTAAGTTGGCTTATTAACGCATATAATCAACTGAAAGACAATGAAAAGTTTTTCAACAACTTTTTAGTAAAATTAACTGGAACAAAAGATTTTGAACAACAAATCAAAGCTGGGCTTAGTGAAGAGGAAATCAGAAAAAACTGGGAGCCCAAACTAAAAGAATACAAGAAAATAAGAAAAAGATATTTGATTTACAAAGACTAGTGTTTAATCACCAAAGAAAAAGGCCAAAGGCAAAGGTGCAACCACTTTTGCCTTTAGCCTTTTGTCATTTAATCTTTATATTTTACAAAGTTCTTCCTGGATAAACTTCAAGAGCTTCTTTGAGAATGTTCATTGCTTCAATAAGGTCTTCCTTTTTCAGGCAGTAACTTATTCTTACTTCTTGAGTTCCACGACCTTCCGATGAATAAAAACCACTTGCAGGTGCCATCATGACAGTCTTTCCATTATAGTTGAAATCAGTCAGCATCCACTTGCAGAATTTGTCGCTATCATCAATTGGAAGGTGAGCCACGATATAGAACGCTCCCTTAGGTGTTGGACAATAAGCACCTTCTATTTTATTAATACCTTCTATACAGACATCTCTACGCGACTGGTATTCTCTAACAATATCGTCATAATAAGATTGAGGACAATCGAGAGCTGCTTCACCTGCTACCTGACCGAATGTTGGAGGTGACAGACGAGCCTGTGCAAATTTCATAGCAGCTTCCAACAATTCCTTATTTCTTGTAATCATACGTCCGATGCGGATACCACACGCACTAAATCTCTTTGATGCAGAGTCTATTAAGATAACGTGATCTTCAATCCCTTCGAGGTTCAATGCAGAATAGTGAGTCGCTTTTTCGTAGCAGAATTCACGATACACCTCATCAGAAATAAGGAATATATCATATTTAAGGACTATCTGACGCAAAGTTTCCATCTCCTCTTTTGAATAAAGATAACCTGTTGGGTTGTTTGGATTACAGATTAAGATTGCCTTTGTTCTTGGAGTGATAGCTTTTTCAAATTCAGAAATATCAGGAAGAGCAAAGCCTGTATCAATAGAAGAATAAATAGGTTTGACTTTGACACCGACATTTTTCGCAAAGC
Source organism: Bacteroidales bacterium (assembly GCA_045639025.1). GTDB lineage: Bacteria > Bacteroidota > Bacteroidia > Bacteroidales > F082 > Limimorpha. Next base: position 26,287 of record JAZUCH010000057.1, on the reverse strand, counting down.
CATTATAATTAGCATAGAATGGTTCTGGTATAATCACCTCGTCGTCTGGATCCATAATGGTGAGGAACGACATAAGAAGAGCCTCCGAGCCTCCTGTTGTGATAATCATTTCTTCAGGATTGATGTGAACTCCAACCTTTTCATAATACTCACAAAGTTTCTTTCTGTAAGAATAAGTACCTTGTGAAGGAGAATATTTTACTACTTTTTCTGTATAATTTCGAACTGCTTCAAGAGCCAGCTGCGGTGTTTCCAAATCCGGCTGACCAATATTAAGATGAAATACTTCTATACCTTTTTCTTTAGCAGCATCTGAGAAAGGAACGAGCTTTCTGATTGGAGATGCCGGCATATTTTTAGCTTTTTGTGAAATACTTGGCATAATTGTAAGTTTTAATTAGATAAAAAAAAGAGTTACCTCCAAAAGGCAACTCATAATTATTTAAAATGATGTATTATTTACAGGTGAACTCATGAAGTTATTTTTAGTAGGAAGCGCTTCTGTTGGCTCTGGCAAAATCTTACCTTTTATATATAACTTCACTTCTTTATTTGTTTTTGCATTTGAGAAAATCGTAACATATTTACTGAAACTACCAGGACGATCTGTGTTTTTATATGTAACTTTTATCACATCCGTGTCACCAGGAAGGATTGGCCTTTTAGGCCATTCCGGCACTGTACAGCCACATGAAGATTTTGGTTGCGAAAGAATCAAAGGCTCATTGCCAGTGTTTTTAAATACGAATTCATATGTACCATTACCACCGTATGGTATTTCCCCGAATTGGTGGGTTGTCTTTTCAAAAGTGATTTCAGGACCATTTTCATTTGCTGTTTGCGCATTTGAGAAAGAAGTTGCAACAAACATCATTAAAACTACAGCTAATAACTTTTTCATCTTATTTCTTATTTATACTACATTATTAATTATGCACCAAAGGTACATATTTTTCTTTAAAAAACAGCACGAAATATTTTTTTTTATTTTTTTTGAAAAAAATGTTTTTTGTATCAAAATTATTTCTATCTTTGCACCGCAAATGGCGAGGTAGCTCAGTTGGTTAGAGCGTCGGATTCATAACCCGGAGGTCATGAGTTCAATTCTCATCCTCGCTACAAAATCTAAATAATTGAAAAACAGCGACTCACAACGGGTCGCTGTTTTCTTATTAGGACAAAACCAAAACAGAATTTTCCAAACAATATCATTCAAACAATTAAAATCTGTGATATTTTTTATATAAAATCACACTCTTTTCAACATTATTTTGGAAATTTTGTCGTCAAAACAAACTATAAAGAAGGAATTAACAAATAAAATCTTGCAAAAGGTATCTTTACATCATCTATTTATTTCACCTACATCATCAATCAGGTTGAATAAATATACGCCCTCACTCTACTAAAATCATGCTTCCTCAAATCTTCTGAATTAATGATGAAATACAACATTCCCATATCCATAAACAAAAGATTGTAGTCATCAGCTTCATCAGAGTCAACTTGAAGCAAATTTATCCAACCCTCACAAGGCGAATCCCAGTCTTCATATTCAAACTGAAAAGGACTCCCCAAAAGTTTATGCCCATCTGTATTATCTTCTGCCGATTCAAAATAAATCTTTCTCTCCTTTATGTTTGGGAAACAATCGTCATCAAAGACTATTTGCTTAAATGATTTTTCATCAACTTCTTCAACATAATAAACCTTTACATAATCATCATCCCACAAAGGGCCACATGGCGGGTCAAACTCATCATAATTACCAAGATAATATGCAATGTCACAGAAAAAATACAACATACCTTTATGAGGCAACAATCCACTTCCATCATACGAAACCAAATCCTCACACCGTATCTGACACAAAAACATCAAGGAATCATCGAACTGGAAACCCTGCGGTATATCAGGGTTCCCCCACCACTTACTTCTGCAGAAAAGATCATCTTCTGTCAATGATAATTTTATCTGAATTGCCGACATTTTTTCCACAAAGATAATTTATTCTCTCAAAAAAAAGTTAATTTTCCACGATATTTTTTATTATTTTTGCAGAAATATAACGAGCAGTATTTTAACAAATGTCAGCATTCAAATTAACTTTGAAGCGATTGATTTTCAATATTATCCCTTTTATAATGTCATTCCTAGTGAATCCATTAAACACAAAGGGACAAGATACTATTTTCCACGCTCGTCCATATACTATAAAATTTGACACCATAACCAGAATAGACACTACATATATAATTGATACCATAATTAGCAAAAACACATTTATCGTAACAGACACAATATATGAAACAACTGACGAAGACATCTTTTCCGAAAAGAAAGATTACTACCACAAATTTGAAGGCGACATCAGAGTCACTTTGAACCAATTAGCCATCACGCACTGGGCCGCTGGTGGTGAAAGCAGTGGTAGCGGTAAAATAACATCTAATATCACATACAAATATATAAGAAAACTGTTCAATTATGAGGTAAATGGAATATTTGCATACGGAATGTCAAACTATAAGAAGGATAATAGATACGAAAAAAGCGAAGACCGATGCGAAATTTCAATGACAATGTCTAACAACAATAGCAAGAACCTTTCTTTCACTAGTATAGCATCTTTAAAGACCCAATTTACAAACGGTTACTCCTATCCTAACGACTCCATACCAATCTCTGGATTCTTCTCCCCCGCATATATCAATGTGTCAGCCGGTTACAACTATAAAGTCAAAGATTACCTGTCTATATACATAAGCCCTATTGCTGGCAAGATAACTATTGTAACAGATCAACGTCTTGCCGACTTAGGCTCTTATGGTGTTGAAGCTGGCTATTGGAACATCCATAATGGCGACAGTACATGGGTCAAAGGAAAAAACACCCTCAACGAACTTGGCATCAATATCTTAATCAAATACAAACAAGATTTTCCAAACAACATATCTATCTTTTCAACATTAAACTTATACAACAACTATATGGACCCCAACAAGTCTAACAGATGGAACATTGACGTTGATTGGGAAAGCGGTATAAAATTCACCATTAATAAAAGGATTTCTACAATTGTCAATATTCACCTGATTTATGATGACAATATCAAATTCACAAAAACAGAAATCATTGACGGAATAGAAGTTACAAAACAAAGTCCATTATTACAATTCAAAGAGTCGCTTGGTATCACTTTTTTATATAAATTTGCGACTGAATAAACAAATAACTAAAAATGAATATACTTGTAACAGGTTGCAATGGTCAATTAGGCAATGAATTTCAAAAGATTGCAAGATTTGACATTGAGCATAATTGGTTGTTTACAGACATTGATACATTGGACATTTGTAACGAAGATTCCATCAAGCATTTTTTCACAGAAAACAATGTTGAAATATGTATCAATTGCGCAGCCTATACCGCAGTTGACAAAGCCGAAGATGATGAAAATACAGCAAGAGAAATAAATGCATTTGCAGTAAAAAAACTTGCTAACGTTTGCAAATCACACAATTCTCTTTTGATACACATCTCCACCGACTATGTTTTTGACGGCTCTTCCGTACGTCCATATTTAGAGGATGACAAAGTTTCCCCTAACAGTATTTATGGAAAAACAAAAGCCGAAGGTGAACAATACATAATTAAATCAGGTTGTTCTTATATCATAGTTAGAACATCATGGCTATATTCCTCTTTTGGAAACAATTTTGTAAAAACCATGTTACGTTTAGGTTCAGAAAGACAATTCGTTAATGTTGTTGATGACCAGAATGGAAACCCCACATGGGCCTACGATTTAGCATGCGCAATTCTATTGCTAATCAGAAGGTTTGGAAACAATGGTGTTAAAGAAATTTTCAACTATTCAAACGAAGGCACTATTCCATGGAGCAATTTCGCTGAAGCAATATTTTATATTGGAAACAAAAACTGTGAAATTAGGCCAATCTCAACAGAAGAATACGGCAGCAAGGCTAAGCGTCCGTCATTCAGCGCATTAGACAAAAGCAAGATAAAAGCCTATACCGGAATAAAGATTCCTTTTTGGAGAGAAAGCTTAATCAAATGTATAGAAGAAATAAGAAATAATTAATAAACTTTAAATATGAAAACTATAAGTCCAGAAATCATCGACAGAGCAAAAGTATGGTTATCAAACGAATACGATGCCGAAACAAGAAAACAAGTCCAAGAATTAATTGACAACAATCCAGATGAATTATTAGAAAGTTTTTATAAAAATCTGGAATTTGGCACTGGAGGTTTAAGAGGTATAATGGGTATTGGAACAAATAGAATGAATACTTATACCGTTGCAATGGCTACTCAAGGCTTTGCCAATTATATCAAAATGATGTTCCCAAACATCGAACAACCACAAATTGCAATTGCATACGATTGTAGAAACAACAGTCAGGAATTCGCAAAGACTGCAGCCGAGGTAATGTCTGCTAACGGAATTAAAGTGTTTATCTTCAACTCATTAAGACCAACACCTGAATTATCTTTCGCCATTCGTGAACTAAAATGTCAAGCAGGCATTGTCATCACAGCATCTCACAATCCAAAAGAATATAACGGATACAAAGCATATTGGGAAGACGGCGGACAATTGGTTAGTCCTCACGACAAAAACGTCATCACTGAAGTTGAAAAAATCACCGACTTCTCAATGGTTAATTTCAATGTCAACAATGACTTAATAGAATATCTAGACGAAAAATTCGATGAGATATACATCAATAAAATCTTAGGCTTATCACTTTCACCAGAATCAATAAAAAATCAAAAAGATTTAGTTTTCGTTTACACACCAATTCACGGAACTGGTGGACAAATAATTCCTAAATTATTCAGCAAAGCAGGATTCAACAACGTTTATAGCGTTGAAGAACAAATGATTGTAGATGGCAACTTCCCTACTGTTGTTTCACCAAACCCAGAAGAAAAAGCCGCTTTAACATTAGCAATTGAAAAAGCTAAGGAAGTCAATGCCGATGTAGTTTTAGCAACTGATCCAGATGCCGACAGAGTTGGTATCGCTGTTAAAGACGAAAACGGAGAATTTGTTCTATTAAACGGAAACCAAACTGCAGCGCTTTTAACATACTATCTCTTAACACGTTGGAGTGAATTAGGAAAATTAACCGGAAAAGAATACATCGTTAAAACCATCGTCACAACAGAACTTCTTTTCGACATGGCCAATAAATTCAATGTCAAGAAATTTGATGTTTTAACAGGATTCAAATTCATTGCAGATACAATATTGAACAATCCAGAAATGACATTCATAGGCGGCGGTGAAGAAAGTTATGGTTTCTTAATTGGAGATTTCGTTAGAGACAAAGACGCCAACAGCGCATGTTTCATGATTGCAGAAATAACAGCATGGGCTGCTGAACAAAATAAGACACTCTATCAAATCTTAAAAGAGATATACAAAGAATTCGGTTTCTACAAAGAAGGACTTCTCTCATTGACCAAGAAAGGCATCAGCGGCAGTGAAGAAATCAAAAACATGATGTACAGATTCAGAAACGACACACCAAAAGAAATACTTGGTTCTAAGATTGTTGAAATTAAAGATTATAAGACAAGTATTTGCAAAGACGTAAATTCTGGATTAGAAACAATCATCAACCTTCCTAAATCAGACGTATTGCAGTTCTTCACAGAAGACGGAACCAAAATAAGCATCCGTCCTTCTGGTACAGAACCTAAAATAAAATTCTACTTCGGAATCAAAGCAAAGTTGAATGAGATTGCCGATTTCGAAGTAGTAAACAATGAATTAAACAATAAGATAAACGCTTTGATTAAGCTTTTCTCTGAAGAATAATTTATTCGCTGATACGATTAACAGCATCTATCGCCAATTGATAATCAGGATAATTCCTTAAAATTTGGAGGTAGATGCTTTTTGCATTAATAAAATCGCCCATTTGCTCGTATGTACGACCTTTGTTAAACAAAGCATTAACAGAATTTGGATTTATCTGCAAAACCTGATCAAAACATTCTAAAGCTTTGTCATTATCTCCAAAATACACCAAATATATATATCCTTTATTATAGATACAATCAGGATGATTTGGAACAACATCTAACAAAGCATCATAATACGACATCGCCTGTTCTGGAAAACCGCTATCTTGCAAATACAAAGCATAGTCATATTGCAATGACAAATCATTAGGGTCAACAGCTATAGCTTCTTCGAAAAATGACTTTGCTATTGTATCATTCTTTGCAGCATAAATATGAGCAATCTGTACTTTAGGCTCAATAAAGTCCTCATCTTGAACACGTGCTGTAAGGAAGTTCTTCATTGCTGCAGCTGTATCATTAACAGACAAAGCAATCATAGCACGCATAAAATAAGCTCTAGGATTAAATCTATCTAGCTCCAAAGCTTTGTCAATGTATGCATTAGCCAAATTAGCATTTCCTTGCAAAAAACTGAGTTCAGACAATTTAACAATTGGTCTAGAATCTAATGGAGCATATTCGGTAGCTTTATTTAAAGTCAACAAAATATTATCATCGTCACCTAAAGCATAATAGATGTCCGCCAATACGAGGTGCGCATCAACATTTTTTCTATCAATAGACAAAGCCGTATTAATATCCTTTATAGCAGAACTAATCTGCTCATTTGCCAAATTAACACGAGCTCTTTGAATATATAGTTCCACATTTAAAGAATCTGATATTATCGATTCTGTTATGGTTTCTACTTCAGATTTCGAAACATTAGCTGATTCCTGAGAATTAGCTTCCTCTTTTGTCTTATTTTTTGAAACATTCTCAGAGCAACTTGCAAGAAGCAAGATGCTCATGAGAACAAATATCATTTTATTCATTGTTAATTAATTATAAATCCTGATCACTATTTTTTAATGCTTCCATAATCTTGTCGAACAACTCTTCGCACAATTCTGGATTTTCATCGAGAAGACGTTTTAAAGCATCTCTACCTTGTCCTAACTTAGTTTCATTGTAACTAAACCAAGAACCGGCTTTCTTAATAACACCTGTTTCGACACCAAGGTCGATGATTTCTCCTGTCAATGATATACCTTCGCCATAAAGGATATCAAATTCAGCTTTCTTAAAAGGTGGAGCCACCTTATTTTTAACGACTTTAACCTTCACTCTGTTACCGCTGATATTTTCGCCATCTTTAATTTGGCTGACTTTTCTGATATCAAGTCTAACAGAACTATAGAATTTCAAAGCGTTACCACCGGTCGTAGTTTCCGGATTACCAAACATAACGCCTAATTTTTCACGTAACTGATTGATAAAGATACATACGCAACCTGTTTTGCTAATTGTAGCCGTAAGCTTACGCATTGCCTGTGACATCAAACGAGCTTGAAGACCCATTTTACTATCACCCATTTCACCTTCTATTTCGCTTTTTGGTGTTAAAGCTGCAACAGAGTCAATAACGATAACATCTATAGCACCTGAACGAATAAGGTTTTCAGCTATCTCCAAAGCTTGTTCACCGCAATCTGGTTGTGAGATAAGAAGATTTTCTACGTCAACGCCAAGTTTCTTTGCATAAAAACGGTCAAATGCATGTTCGGCATCTATGAACGCTGCGATACCACCTTGCTTTTGTGATTCTGCAATAACATGTAATGCCAAGGTTGTTTTACCAGAACTTTCAGGTCCAAAAATCTCCACAATTCTACCCTTTGGCAAACCGCCAATTCCCAATGCATAATCAAGTCCTAAAGAACCTGTTGGAATACTCTCGACTTTTTCTGCAGCCGACTCTCCCAAACGCATAATACTACCTTTTCCACAAGCTTTCTCAATATTACCAATAGTTGCTTCTAATGCCTTTAATTTCTCTCTTCTAATTTTTTCTACTTCCTCTGCTGTAATGTTCTTTTCCATACACTTAAATAATTAAATTCCAACTACATACTTTATTTACTTCAAGCATTAATATAACTGCAAATCCAAACATTTAATTTGATTTCACAATCAATTAAAGACGTTACAAATATACGCGATTTATGTTTTATTGTCAAGGATTTTAACTATTTTTAACTTTCGTTAAAAAATAATCACATATAGAAGTAATACCACATTTTTCACACTCTGGCTTGCGAGCTTTGCACACATATCGTCCGTGTAAAATAAGCCAATGATGTGCTTTAGGGATTATATTTTCAGGAAAATATTTTACCAATTGTCTTTCTGTTTCCAAAGGATTCTTTGAATCTTTAGTCAAGCCTATTCGTGCTGACACTCTGAACACATGAGTATCAACAGCCATCGCAGGTTTATTAAACGCGACAGACGCCACAACGTTTGCAGTCTTTCTACCAACTCCTGGCAAAGTCTGCAAATCATCTACATTATCTGGAACAACTCCTTTATATATAGACACCAATGCTTTCGCCATTCCAACCAGATTCTTTGCCTTATTGTTAGGATACGAAATAGATTTAATCAAAGAATAAACTTCATCAACAGAAGCATTCGAAAGTGATTGCGCATCAGGGAAACGCTCAAAAAGTGCAGGAGTCGTCATATTTACCCTTTTATCAGTACATTGAGCAGAAAGTATCACTGCCACAATCAATTGATACGGATTCTCAAAATTAAGCTCTGATTCTGCCACTGGCATATTTTCTTCAAAATAAGATATAATGTCATTATATTTTTTTTCTATCATTTTTTTAATTTGTTTTGAACAAAATTAAGATTTTTTTTTAATATTGCATATAAAAATTGATAATAATATGAAAAACGATTTGATTAAAGTATTTATTGGCTCAGACATTGAAGCCAACTACATTGCATCTTTACTCATTGAAAATCAAATACAATGCATTGTACAGAACCAATTAGAAGGAAGTCTTTCTGCAGGTTGGGTCAATGGTTCCGCTTACAACAGCAGCATTATTCAGGTCGACATAGCTGATACTGAAAAAGCTAATGATATTATTAAAGAATATTTTAAATCTAAGAACATCGAATAAAAATTTGATATTTATAACATGATACTTAGTATGATTTTTTAATAGATTTCAGTGATTTTTTCTATAAGTATCAATATAAGATTTGGAATAAAAGTCATTTTTTCAGATTTTTGCACAAAATATCTAACTATGGGAAAATTCAACTTAACAGAAGTCAAAACAAAAAAAGAAATCATGCAATGGCTTGATTTTCCAGCCAAATTGTATAAGAAAGACCCACATTACGTTAGGCCATTAGACAATGAAGTTGAAAATATTTTTGACCGTTCTAAGAATAAACTATTTCGTAAAGGTGACGCTACAAGATATATTTTAAAAGATGAAAAAGGCAATGTAATAGGCAGAATAGCAGCGTTCTATGATGAAAAGACGTCAGACACATACAAAAAGGAAGAAAACGGCCAACCTACAGGAGGCTGCGGCTTTTTCGATTGCATAGATGACCAAGAAGCCGCAAATATACTTTTTGATGCTGCAAAAGAATGGAATATCTCACACGGGCAAGAAGCCATGGATGGACCCATTAATTTTGGTGACAGAGATTATTTCTGGGGATGCTTAAACGAAGGATTCTCAGATCCTGTTTACAACATGCCTTACAACTATCCATATTACAGTAAGTTATTTGAAAACTACGGTTTTCAGACATTTTTCAAACAACTAACCTACCGAAGAGTTTTCCAACCTGGTGGCATAGACCCAATATTAAGAGAAAAAGCCAAACGTTTCTACGGAAATCCAAACTACAGCTTCGAAACTCTCAACAAACGACATATTGACAAATACGCTGACGACTTCTTAATAATTTACAACAAATCATGGGGAGCAATTCCAGGTTCTACAAAATTGACAAGACAACATGCTATCAATTTGTTGAACAGCATGAAGCCTATTATAGACCCACATCTCATGCATTTTGCATATCACATTGACGAAAACGGCAAAAAAGAGCCGATTGGTTTTTTTCTACTCATGATAGACCTCAACCAAATTTACAAAGGGCTAAATGGCAAAATGAATTTATTCAACAAGTTAAGAGTACTTTGGAGAATTAAAGTCATCCAAAAATGCGATAGAGCAATATCATTGGTATTTGGCATTGTTCCAGAACACAGAGGAAAAGGACTTGAAGCCGGACTGGTTTGCTCATTAGAATCACAAGCAATTAAACGAAGATTTAATTACAAGGATTTACAGCTCAATTGGATTGGTGATTTCAATCCACCTATGATGAAAATTGCAGAAAGCGCTGGGGCTTCTGTTTATAAAACGCACATAACATATCGCTATTTATTTGACAGAAACAAACCATTTACCAGAGCTAAATTACAGAAAAACAAATAAAAATAGCATATATCTAAAGTAAAACATTAATATATTAAAATAAAGATTTGGAGGTTTCAGACACCTCCTTTTTTTATTTTAATAAGTCTAGAAAATATCGAAAGATTTATTAAATTTGCAAAAAAATATAGAATGATTAAAGCGAACGGTATATATAAATCATTTGGTAATATAAACGTATTAAAAGGTGTTGATTTAACAATAAACAAAGGCGAAATCGCATGTATAGTTGGAGCATCTGGAGCTGGGAAATCTACACTTCTACAAATTATCGGAACTTTAGAAAAACCCGACAAAGGCAAATTAACTATTGACAATCAAGAAATTGTTTCATTAAATCAAAAGCACCTTGCTGCATTTAGAAATAAAAAAATAGGATTTGTTTTTCAATTCCATCACTTATTACCAGAATTCACAGCACTGGAAAACATTTGCATACCTGCTTACATCTCAGGAACTTCTAAAAAAGAGGCCACAGAGAAAGCAATGCAATTACTTGAATACATGAATCTTACCAACAGAAAAGACCATAAGCCATCAATGCTTTCAGGAGGCGAGCAACAACGAATAGCCGTTGCTAGAGCTCTTATCAATAATCCCGCAGTAATTTTGGCAGATGAACCTTCTGGGAATCTTGATTCCCAATCGGCCAAAGATCTTCATCAATTATTTTTTGATCTTAGAGACAAAACAGGTCAAACATTTGTAATTGTAACACATAATCCTCAATTAGCAGAAATGGCCGACAAAACTTTCACAATGAAAGACGGACTTATAATTTGATTATAACAATAAAAAAATCAAACACACGTTGATGTTAAAATTTAAATCCATGAGAAAAATATTTTTCATTATATCATTAGCATTCAGTTTTTTAATCATATCCAACGACAATCTATCTGCTCAAAATACCGCCCCTACCTATCAATCTATGATAACGATGGGCGACAAGGAATTCAACAATGGGGAATATATAAAAGCTAAATCATATTACCAAGAAGCTTTAAGAATTAGAAAAGACGACCCAACAGCTAAGAGCAAACTCAACAAAACTTTACAGAAAATCAGAGAACAAAGTGAAAAAGAAGAAATTTTCTTCCAACACATCGACAAGGCTGACAATCATTATAATAACGGTGAATATGAAAAAGCTTTAGAGTTTTACAACAAAGCCAAGAAATTGTTTCCAAAAGATGAATACACATTAGAACAAATAAAAATTGTATCGCAAAAAATCAACGACGAAAAAGAAACTGTCGCTGCATTCAATGAATTCGTCAAAAATGGCGACAAATTCATGAACGAAGAAAAATACACAGAAGCAACACTTCAGTACAAAGCAGCACTTAACTTATACCCTAATAACAACAACGTTAAGGAAAAATATAACAACGCCAAATCATTAAAAGAAAACTACGATAAATTATCAGCTGATTTTGAACAACTTAAAAGAGAAGCCAACGAACTGGCACTAAGAAAAAAATATGCTGAAGCTATCGAAAAATACCAAAAAGCTTTAAACATCTTTCCAAATGATTCTGATTTAAAATCATTGATTTCGTCATTAACAACGCAAAAAGACATATCAGACAGATACAATTCAAAAATAGATGAAGGCGATAGCTTATATTTGGAAAAATCATACGAAAAAGCAAAAACAGCATATAACGAAGCTCTTGCTGTAATTCCAGATGATTCATATTCATCAGATATGATTGCAAGAATTGACGAAATTTTAAATAGCGACGAATATAAATCATTAAAGAACTTTTTAAGTCTTCTTGAAGAAGCCAAAGCATTAGAAAACAATAATGAATACGACAAAGCATTAGATAAATACAAAGCAGCCTTAAGGCAAAACCCAAGTGATGAATTCACAACACAAAAAATTGACTATCTGACAAATATCATAAACAACAGAAACAAAGAAATAGAATTAAACGCTCAATACACCGCACTTATCAGCAAAGGCGACTCCAGCTTTAATAGCGAGGATTATTATACAGCATTAGACTATTACACACAAGCGCACAATTTGATTCCTGAGAAAAACGAGGCGAAAGAGAAAAAAGAGCAAACACAAAAACATATCAAAGATATAGAAACACAACTAGCTTTAGAAAAGCAAAAATGGGATGAATATTATTCTGAAGCAATGAGTTCTGCACAAGTTTTCATGAATGATAAAAATTATCCTGAGGCTATAAAAGAATACAACAAAGCTTTGAGATTCAAAGAAAACGACCCTACTGCAACACAAGGTCTCAAGAATGCTACACAATTAAATGAAGCAAGACTAGCTACATTAATTAAAGAATACGAACAATATATTGCTTACGGAGACAATCAGTTTAACGCAAACAACTTAGACAAAGCTATCGAATTCTATTCCAAGGCATTATCTTTAAACACAGGCCGCACATATCCAGCTGAAATGATTGATAAAATCAGTGGAATACTTCAAGAAAACAGACTTGCTGTTCTTGTTAACGAAAAAACAGAAATCAAACTAAACGAAACGAAAAAATTTGAATTCGAACCTGTTGATGTAACAACTCGCAAAGGCAACTATATTCTAATTAAGGCTAAGAACCTCTCTGACAATGCATTTTCATTGTTTATTTCATACGGCACTAAAAATACAAACAATGGCAGTTTGATAGTAAGAATCCCTAACAGCAAAGATACCAATAGTTTCATCATTAGAATTGGTGCTCAATATAAATGGTTCAGTGAAGACAACACCTGGATAGAACTCACTGCTGAAGGAGGAAATCTTGAAATTGAAACAATGGAAATAACAAAAGGTAAGTAAACATTTTGTATTTCTTATAAAAAACGTATATTTGCACAAACATAAAAATCACAAACAATGATCAAAACCGACAGCCGTTACAATTTGTATATCAACATTTTAAAAGAAGAACTCGTTCCTGCAATGGGTTGTACAGAACCAATTTGTCTTGCATACGCGGCCGCAAAAGCAAGAGAAGTATTAGGCGAAATGCCAGATAAGGTTGATATTTTAGCAAGCGGTAATATCATCAAAAATGTCAAAAGTGTCATCGTGCCAAACACCAATGGAATGAAAGGTTTAAAATCATCTGTTGCCATTGGCATAGTTGGAGGCGATCCTGCAAAAGAACTGGAAGTTATTGCAAATGTAACTCCAGAACAAAAACAAAAGACACAAGAATTTTTGGATACAGTTCCAATGACAATCACTCATATCAATTGTCAAGAACAACTAGATGTAACAATTAAACTATACAACAAAGAACATTATGCTTCTGTAAGAATATCTGGATTCCATACAAATATTGTTCATATTCAAAAAGACACAGAAGTATTATTCGAAAGCAGCACAATAAGCAAACCATCAGCAGAACTTACAGACCGCTCTATATTAAGCATTGAAGGCATATATGATTTTGCAAATAGTGTTGAAATTGACGACGTAAAAGAACTCCTTGAACGTCAATTAAAATACAACAAAGCTATATCTGAAGAAGGTTTAAAAAATGACTGGGGTGCAAATATTGGCAGCCTACTATTGAACAACTATGGTAACGATGTCAAAATCAAAGCCAAAGCTTGGGCTGCAGCAGGTTCTGATGCAAGAATGAACGGATGCGAGATGCCAGTCATCATCAACTCAGGCAGTGGCAACCAAGGCATCACTGTATCTATGCCTGTTTTAGCTTACGCAAAAGAATATAATATCGAAGAAGAAAAAATATACCGCGCATTAGTAGTTTCCAACCTTGTTGCAATTCATCAAAAAACCACAATCGGTCGTTTATCAGCATATTGCGGAGCAATCAGCGCAGGTTGTGCAGCAGGTTGCGGAATCGCATTCCTTATGGGCGAAGACCTTGAAACAATATCAAAGACATTGACAAACTCATTGGCAATAACATCTGGCGTAATTTGCGACGGTGCAAAAGCTTCTTGTGCTGCCAAGATTGCAATGGCCGTTGAAAGCGGTATTATGGGTTACAATATGTGTAAAAATCGCAAGAATTTCTGTGACGGCGACGGAATAATTGGCTACGGTGTTGAGAATACAATTAGAAACATCGGCACACTTGCAAGCCAAGGCATGAGAGAAACCGACAATGTAATTATAAAAATTATGACAGAACAAAATTAAAGTTATAACTATTTAACTCTTTTAACTTCAATAACGCCTGTTATAGATTTTAATCTTATCAATAATTGTTCAAGCAGATTTGTGTTGCTAACTTGTAAAACAAGATTACCCACAGATCTGCTTTCTTTTGTCTCAAAATTAGCGCTTAAAATATTAATATTAAGCTCTTTGAAAACATTAGAAACCGTACCTAACAGTCCAAGTTCATTATTAGCAATTATATTGACAGCTATTTCAGAAGAAATATTATCCGACTCATTGCTCCATCTTACATCAATAATCCTATAAGGATAATTTTTCTTTAAAGCTTTAACATTATTACAATCTTTACGATGAATTGTCACGCCACCGTTTATAGATATAAATCCTATCACATCTTCACCTAAAATAGGGTTACAGCATTTTGCAACTTTATATGCCAGGTCGTTCAAATTATTTCCAATACAAACCTCCCCTACTTTAGTCTCAACAGATTTATCTTTAACTGATTCGCTTTCTGGCTTTTCCCTAACTTCCTTATCTTCATTCAATGACAATATAAAATCCTTCAAACGAATTACGTCTATTTTCTCCGTTGCTATTTGATGATAAAATTCTATACCCGACGACAAACCATATTCCTTAAGTATTTCTGTCAGAAGTCTGTCGGTATAAGGAATCTTCCAGTTTTTAAGACGCCTATAAAACAAAGCACTTCCAAGCTCAGCTTCCTTCATCTCTTGATCCTTGAGATAGCGTTTTATCCTAGCTTTTGCCTTATCTGTAGTAACTACATTCAACCAGTCTGATTTAGGGACCTGTTTCTTATTCGTAAGAATTTCAACTTTATCACCACTATGCAACTCATAGCGAATAGGCTGTAATTTACCATTTACATTAGCGCCAGAACAACGACTACCAACTTGAGTATGAATATCAAATGCAAAATCCAATACCGTAGCACCAATTGGAAGCTGCTTCAAATCACCATTAGGAGTAAAAACATATATCTTATCTGATTTACAACTACTTGATAATCTATCATCTAAAACTCCATATTCAGGACTTTCAAGTATTTCTCGAACCTGATTAAGCCATTCATCTGTTGTTTGCTTCTTATTTTTACCTTTATATTGCCAATGAGCAGCGCTGCCTTTTTCAGCAATCTCATCCATTCTTTCTGTTCTAATCTGCACTTCAATCCAATTCTTATCTGCTCTAACTGTAGTATGAAGAGATTCATAGCCAGACACTTTAGGTGACGTTATCCAGTCTCTCAAGCGTTTAGGATTAGGTTGATATATGTTAGTTACAATAGAATATACACGCCAACAATCTGTCTTTTCTTCACTGGGCTTACTATTTTTTATGATAATTCTAACAGCAAAAATATCGAAGATTTGTTCAAAAGGAAGATTGTTAGTCTTCATCTTTTCATAAATTGACGGAATTGACTTTGTTCGCCATTTTATATAATGTTCAATCCGTTCTTCCTCCAAAGCCTTTCGTATTGGAGCCAGAAAATTTTCCATCAAACGCTCCTGTTCAGTAGAAGACACTCTAATTTTATTTTTAATATCTTCAAACTCATCAGGATATTCATATATCATAACCTTCTCTTCCAACTCCTTTTTAATTTCGTACAAACCCAAACGGTGAACTATAGGAATAGAAAGATATTTAACTTCTTTAAGATAATTTCTAAATGTTTTAGGCTCCACATCCTCCCTATGTCGCATATCATAAAGACGATGTATAATTTTAATCAAAACCACCCTAATATCATCTATCAAGGAGAGATACAGTCTTCTAAACTGCTCAGATTGGAATGAAACCTTATTGATCTGAATGTTGGTGATTTTGTCATATCCATCAACAATCAATGCTATGCGTTCTCCAAAATGCTCTTTTATATAATCGATATTAACATCTGTTTCACGAGTTATATTGTGAAGAAAAATTCCTACGACAGTCTTACTTCTCAACCCTACTTCTCTAGCAGCAATGTCAGCCATCTCAATAAGAGTTAAAATATACAAACCACCAGACAATGTTTTTCTACCATCATATTTATCCAAAGCTAGTTTGTATGCCTTGTCTATATAACTCATCTGTTCAGCATCCATAACTTTGCTAACAGATTTAGCGAAAATATTATATGCGAGATTTATTATCTCAATCTCTTTTTCTGTATATCCTGCCATATTTATTGAATCTTAGCATAAAGATGATGATTCAACAGACTTATATAATAAGGCTCTAACTCTTCGTAAGTTCCTGATTTAACAACACATTTACCTTTATAATGCGTTATTAAAGCACATGTTTCAGCTTGTTCAAAAGTGTGTTCACATACTTTCATAAGCACCTCTATCACATAATCGAATGTATTAACATCATCATTTAGCAATAACAAACTTTTTTCTTCATCTAACAATCCAACCGTGTCTTCGCTATATATATGTTTCTCCTGATTCATAATTCACAAATATCTTTTGCAAATCTACGATTAATATCTTTATAATCTATTGTTAAATCGTCTTTTTAGCCTTTTTATTGTCATAAACAAACAAAAAAGAAAATATTCTCATTTTTAATCAAACAAAAGAGAAAAAGACGTATCTTTACATTTTAATTATTTCGTGATACTTCACCATTAATAATGAATAGTCGCTTTTTTAAAAATATTATTTTCTTATTGTTTATCAACCTATTAATAAAACCATTCTGGATTTTAGGTGTTGACAGAAGTGTACAGAATTTAGTCGGCGATGCATCATACGGAACATATCTTGCGATTTTTAATTTCTCATATTTATTCTATATCTTACTAGATATCGGATTAACAAATTTCAACAGCAAAAACATCGCACAAAACAATCAACTGCTTTCCAAATATTTCGTAGGGATTTCTCAAGCCAAAATATTTTTAAGTATAGGTTATTTCATCATCATCTTTCTGATTGGATGGATAATTGGATACAACAATGAACAATTGAAACTTTTGGGTGTTGTTGGTTTGAATCAAGTCTTGCTTTCATTTATCTTGTATGTAAGGTCAAATATTGCTGCCCTGCTTTTGTTTAAAACTGATAGTATTTTATCAGTACTCGACAGAGTCCTTATGATAATGATTTGCAGCTTTTTATTATGGTCAGGAATATTCCCCAAAAGCGACTTTAACATATATTGGTTTGCATATTCACAAACCATATCATACATAGTAACATTAATAATTGCTATTGGCATAGTCTTAAAACATACAGGAAAATTAACAATAAGATTCAACTTTCCTTTTATCTTAATGATAATCAAGAAAAGTCTTCCTTATGCACTATTAGTCCTATTAATGAGTTTTTACAATCGACTTGAACCTGTATTGATTGAACGAATTTTACCTAAAGATATATCATCCATACAAGCAGGCATTTACGCAAGGGCATATAGACTTTTTGACGCCGGCAATAATATTTCATATTTATTTTCTGTAATCCTGCTTCCTCTTTTTGCATCAGTAATAAAAAATGGAGAAGATTTACAATCATTAGTAAAACAATCGTTTAGTTTAATGCTGACTATGACCGGCATCATTGCAGTTGCATGTATATTCTATAGTGAAAATTTAATGGAACTTCTATATAATATTCAAGAAAATGAGACTGTTGAAGCATACAACATCAGAATCCAAGAATCCTCTAAAATATTACAAATATTAATGGGGAGTTTTGTCTCAATATCAGTAACATATATTTTCGGTACATTACTGACTGCTAATGGCAACTTAAAGCACCTTAACATCGTAGCTGCGACCGGCGTTGTTATAAATCTAGCATTAAACTTTATTTTCATACCTATTTTCGAAGCGAAAGGCGCTGCCTTTACAAGTTTATGCGTACAATTTGCGACATGTTTAATACAATTCATTTTAGCAAAAAATATTTTCAGACTAAAATTCGGCACATCATTTTGGATTAGCATATTTTCATTCTGCACATTATTAATATTGTCCGCATTAGTTTTAAAAATGACTTCAAGTAATTGGATTAACTCATTTATGCTAACAATGATATGTGGACTCTTTATAGCATTCATAACCAAAATGTTAGATTATAAAGAACTAAAAAATTTAATAATGACATCCATAGGTCAATTAAAAAACAACAAAACTGAAAAAAAATAGTCAGTTACGTTGATTTATTTCTTATCTTTGAGGAAAATTTATAAAAAAATTCTGTATAATTTTTATTTAATTTAATTATACATAACTTATTAAAATTCAGAATAAAAAGTATTAAAAAATGGATAACTATTTCAACAACGCAACTCTTTTAAAAGTTATTTTCAAGTGGAAATGGCATATTGTTGCCGTAACAATTATTGCAGCTTTATTAGGCGCATTATTTTCAGGACCAATGTTCATAACTCCAAAATTCAAATCAGAAGCAGTTCTCTACCCTAACGGATTGTCTGAATTTTCTGATGAAACATACACTGAACAAATGTTACAAGTAATGGAATCACAAGAAATAATGGATTCTGTTGTTGAAAAATTCGATTTGATGAATCATTATGAAATTGACAAAAATTATAAATACGCAAAAACAGCTTTAATCGGTGAATATCGTGATAGAATTTCTATATCAAAAACACCTTATGACGCTGTAAAAATTAAAGTATTAGACAAAGATCCACAGATTGCATATAACATTGTAAACGAAATCATTAATCAATACAATGTAAAATTCAGCGAAATTCACAAAAGCAAGAAATACGAAAATGCTAGAATGTTTGAAAAACAATTGGCAAAAAAATATGCATTCATCGACTCTTTAAAGAGAGAACTTACCAAAATCACCAATGATGGTGATATGTTAAATTACCTCTATCTTTCAAAAGGAAATTCTATAGCTTATTTTAGCGATGGAAGCGACAGCAAAAAAACAGGCAATGTTGCAACAGCAATTGCATTAGTTGAATTAATAGCAACAGAAACAGAAGATTATACTAATGTAAGACACTACTACGAAGAAGAATTGCGTCAAGCTGAAGGCAATATGACATATTCAAACATCATTTCAAGACCATATATAGCTGACAAAAAAGCTTATCCAGTAAGATGGGTTATCGTAGCTTTATGCGGAATCGGTGCATTACTTATGTCGATTCTAACAGTTGCAGCAATAGAAAAAATTGATACTAAAGAATAATCACTAGAATTTTGCAAAAAGGAATCAAAATAGCAAGTTTATATCTGATTGTAACATTATTCATTGCAGTCAGTTTATATTTAGTTGTAGAAAAAAGCATTTATTTAATGTATGCACTTCCTATTTTATTGGGAGTGCTTATGTTATACTTTTTCTCATACGAAAAGGTTTTATTCCTTATTGCATTTCTAACACCATTATCCATTAACCTAGAAGGTCTTGGGCTTAACATTGGACTATCATTATCAGTTCCAGTTGAACCATTGTTGTTTGGCGTTCTATTCTTTTTTATTGCAAAATTGTTATATGAAAAGAAATTCGACAATAAAATTGCGCGCCACCCTATTTCTATCGTGATATACATAATGTTAATATGGATATTGATAACAACAATCACCAGTGAACTTCCATTAGTTTCTGCAAAATATTTATTATCAAGAATTTGGTTTGTCATCCCTTCATATTTCGTTTGCGCCAAATTATTTAAAGATCCTAATAAAATTAACAAATTCGTATGGCTGTATATCGCAGGACTTACAATAGTCATAATATATACAACTATCAATCATGCTATTAATGGATTTTCTGGAAACTCAGCCCACTGGGTTATGACACCTTTTTATAATGACCATACAGCATACGGAGCAGCATTAGCTATATATCTTGTGTTAAACACAGCATTTTTATTTATACCAAATATAAAGCCTCAAAGAAGACTTTTAATAATAGTAAGCTTCGCAATTCTTTGTGTTGCAATGGTTTTATCATCATGCCGTGCTGCATGGTTAAGTATTATTGCAGTTATAGGAGTTTGGATTTGCGTTCTACTCAAGATAAAATTCCGTTTCATACTTACAGTTGTAATAATATTAGTATCAATGTTTTTCACTTTCCGTCATCAAATTATAGATGTAATGGAAAGGAATGAACAAGATTCATCTAACAACTTACTTGAACACGTACAATCAATTACAAACATATCGACTGACGCATCTAATCTGGAACGTTTAAACCGCTGGAGTTCTGCATTAAGGCTCTTTGAGGATAGACCATTTTTTGGTTGGGGACCAGGCACATATCAATTCGTTTATGCTCCATATCAATTATCAGTTAACAAAACAATCATTACGACAAACTATGGAGATGGTGGAAATGCTCACAGCGAATATATAGGAGCTCTTGCCGAAATGGGTATAATTGGCTCTTTGATAGTAGTTTTATTAGTAGTTGTTTCTGTATATAAAGGGCTTACAACTTATAAAAAGGCTAAAAATAAAGAATCCAAGATATTGGTACTCGCTGCTACTTTAGCTATAATAAGTTATTTCACACACGGAGTATTAAACAATTTCTTGGATACTGACAAATTAGCTGTTCCTGTATGGAGTTGTCTTGCCATCATAACAGTAATTGATGTCTATCATTCTGGCAAGACAAATTATTACGATTCTATTCCTGATGATCATAAAGACCAACAAGCTCTAAATCAATAACAAGAGTTGAATTAGCAGGTAAATTCTCGTCAATTTTAATATCACCAAATCCTAGATTAGAAGGAGCGATTATTCTTGATTTTCCTCCTACTTTCATATATCCTACAGCCTCTTCAATTCCTAGAATCATTTGATTTTTTCCATAAACAAAAGGTATTGGTTGACCATAATCCAAACTGCTTTCAATCAAATTGTTGTTTATATCATAAATTGAATAGTGAACTTCAACCAAATTTCCAACTTGTGGAGATTCTCCATTACCCATCTCTTTTTCAATATAATACAATCCTGATGATGTAGGATTAACATTGATATTATTATCTTTAAGATACTTAGCTATTTTTTCTGGCTCATCCTTAAGTCTTTGTGCGTTTTCCTTTTGTTCCTTTTCCTGGATACTCTTCTGTTCGTTTTCATACTCTTCAGAAGTCATAATATCAACAACTTTAACATTGAATTTAAATGTAGTATAAGGCAGGATAACATCTTGGAAACCTTCTCTACCCCATGCTAATGATGATGGAATAATGAATTCAGCTTCTCCACCTTTCGACACAAGACTCAAACTTTCATAAAAGCCTTGACCTAGAGCCATATCACCAAATACCAATTCATATGGCTTTCCACTTGTAAAATCTAACAATGTATCACCTTCAAGTATTTGAAAGGTAAAATACACCTTCATAATATTTCCAGCCTTTGCAAACTCACCATTACCATTCTTGATATCTACAATAATGAGACTATCCTCTGTGATTGTATATCTATCATTATTAATATAAGAAGTCAACAATGAGTCTTCAGCAGCTTTTCTCAACTCCATTTCTTCTCTAATCTGATTTTCAAGATCTTCCTTTTTAACTATTTCCTTCAAAACTATATCCATCTCTGTAATAGTACCAGGAATAATAAACTCAGGAAGCTGTTCTCCTATGCTTGTAAACATAGAGTCAATTGGAAAAATCAAGGAAGCATGATCGTTGATATGCATACTTAATAAAGCTGACATAATGTCGCCCACAAATGATGGTTCTTCAACTACTACCTCAATAGGCTCACCATACATTTCAGAGCTAAACAACACAGAATCAGAAATTTTCTGTACCACATCAACTAGTACCAAATCACCGACTTCAGGTTTGTCATTATTTTTATTTATCTCATAAAATTTCATTAAAGCACCATTGTCTGTTCTTTTGTATTCATTTTTACACGAATACAGAGAGAACGACAATACTATTATAAGTAGTAATGATAATTTAGCTTTCATAAATCATAAAATTTCGATAAAAACAGAACTAAATTATTATTTGTTCAAGTAATTTAAAAATCTATCAATTCCACTTCAAAAATAAGAGTTGCAAAAGGAGGTATTGTTCCAGCGCCTCTATCTCCATAAGCTAAATAATAAGGTATGTACAACACAGCTTTGCCACCTTTTGACAATAACTGAAGGCCTTCATCCCAACCAGGAATAACTTGACCAATACCAAGAACAAATTGGAATGGCTCGTTTCTATTAACAGATGAGTCGAATACAGTACCATCTAACAATTTTCCAGTATAATGAACCTTGATCAATGTACCAACTGCAGGTTTTTCACCATTACCTTCTTTAGTTATAACATAATTAAGCCCTGAAACAGTTGTCATTGGCTTAATATTATTATTATCAAAATACTCATTTAATTCATTTTCAGAAGCAATTGTTTCTTCCACATAATTGCTCTTCATAAATTCTATTTGTTTGGCTTGAAATTCTGATTCAGGATAAAAATCATTAAGTCTGATTTCAAATCTCATCATATCATTAACAGAGAATACATCTGGCATTGGAGAGCCAAATAAAGTAATAAATGTTGAATCAGCTCTAACCATAAACGATGCTGAATCACCTTTATGCATCATCTTAAGTCCTTCGAAAATATCACCAGAAAACATAGATTCCATCATTTGAAGCACCATACGATTTTCAGGAATCATCACAGCTGTATCATTAATAGAACAAGAAAGCACTACATCCAACAATTCCATCATTTGAGGTGTATCACCTTCATTCTGTTGATAAAATTTGTAATACAATCCTGATGAAGTTTGAGTATAATCACCAAAAGAATTTGTTTTAGAATTTTGTTGACAAGATGTTATTAAAACACCTAAAACTAATGATAATAATAAGAGTTTTTTCATTTTGTTATAAGTTTAAATTATTTAATATCAATTACTTTTATTTTATATACAAGAATTGCCTTAGGTGGTATTCTATTACCATCACCAATAAGTCCATGCGCAAGATGAGGCGGTAAAATCAATATTGCCGAACTGTTTTTTCTCAATTTCAAGACAGCTTCTTCCAAACCACTTTCAACCCCTCCTCTACCTACTAAAAATATTTTATTTCCATTACTATCAGAAGAATACAACAATTCTCCTGACAATAAACAAAGTTCATATTCCAATGTTACAATATCGCCTTTTTTTATCAAATCACCATCACCTTGTTCTATAATTTGATATCTTAAACCTGTACCAGTTCGTACAACGTCTAAATTATTTTTCTCAATATATTCATTTATAAGTTCCGATTCCTTCTGTAACATCAATCTATTTACATTTTCAAGAGATTTATCAAGTTCTCTTTTATCAATATTTTGTACTGGCTCCTGCCTTGATGTAGAATTAGAACATGAAATAAATACAACCAAAAATGCTGTTAAAGAAAATAATATGATTAATTTAACTCTCATTCTGTAACAGATATAAAATCAATCACTTCTAATTCAAAGATAAGATTTGAATATGGAGGTACGGGAGCATATTCTCTATCATTATACGCAAGATAAAAGGGTACAATAACCATTGCCTTAGCACCCTTTTTCATCATCATCAAAGCTTCCTCCATTCCTTTAATAAGAGCATTAGAACCAAGCTGAACAATTAAAGGATAAGACTTATCATACGAATTATCAAAGACTTCGCCATTCATATAGTATCCTTTATAATGAAAAGCAACCTTATCTCCTGATTCAGGACATTCCCCTTCACCTTCGTTGATAGGTATAAAAACTAATCCTGAAGTTTTTGGAGTTGCATCTATATTATTATCAGCAATATATGATAATATTTCTTGATTTGCATCATTCTTTTTTGTTGCATACGTCTCTATTGAACATGACGTAACAGCCATTATGATGAATATAAATAGAGAACATAAATAAACAATATATTTTAATCTTATTCTCATTTGCTTAACTCTTCTTTATATTCAGGTAAAACAGATACTAATTTTTCTATAGCTTCTTCCAAAGTGCATTCTAGCGTACCACCTGCCGCATTCAAATGTCCACCACCATTAAAATGCTTTCTTGTCAAATCATTAACAGAAAAATCACCTTTTGATCTGAAAGACAATCGGATACAACCTTGTTTTTCAGTTATAAATAATGACATTTTTATATTAGAAATAGAAAGCGGATAGTTCACAACACCTTCTGTATCACCTATTTGATAATTAAATCTTTCTAAATCAGATTTTGATGCATATATATATGCTGTATTATACTCGTTCAATATCGTCATTCTATCATTAATAAGGAATCCTAGAAGTCTCAATCTATTTTCTGAAGAATTATCATATATATTCTGATGAATCGCTTTGTAATTAACGTTTGTAAAAGAAAGGATTTCACCACAAATACTAAAAGTATTTTTAAAAATAGAATGTGAAAAAGAACCGGTATCAGTAATCATACCTACCAAAATAGAAGTTGCGATATCATTATCTAAATAATCTTTAAATCCATGATATTTAATCACTTCCGCTACCATTTCAGATGTACTTGAAACTTCAGTATTAGAATAACAAGTTACGTATTGCGAAGGATCAGCACCTAAATGATGGTCAATCAATAATTTTGGAGTTTTATTAAAATGACACAAATCATTATGCATCAATCCCGTACGAGAAACAACATTAAAATCAAGGAAACAGAACAATTCTGCCTCACTCATCACCTTTTGGGCTGTTTCAACATTTTTATCATATATGATAACATCCTGAATTCCAGGCATCCAAGCAAGAAATCCAGGATAGTCATTAGGAATTATAACCTTAGGGTCAGCACCTAATTTCTTTGCAAAAAAATACAATGCTAAAGAAGAACCCAAAGCATCTCCATCAGGATTAACATGAGATACTATAACTATCTTTTTATATTTAAGAATAATATCTATTAACGACTTAATAATCAATTCAATACACATATAAAATACATCTTTATTAGGATTAACAAAGATACTCAAAATAAATTGATTATACAAGTCTGAATTAATAATTAATAAGGTATATTATTATTTTCTTACATTATAAACCTCAAAAGTATGATCTTCATAAACATAAATAATCTGTTTAAGACCACCAGTAGTGATATTATTAGTAATTTCAGGAATTATAGTATCAACTGGATTATCATTTGTATCCACCTCTTGAGATTTTAACACAAAATTTTTATCTGCAACTTCAACATTTTCATCATATTTAGTCATTTCAACCTTATCAAAAAGACTTTCCTTACTGAAAATGTTAGAATCATTAGTTGTAATCGGCTTTTTCCCGAGAATAATCCACTCATAATTATATTCTGGGAAAACCTCTTTAAGTTTAATCAAAAAATCAAGACTAGGTTTATTTCGTCCACTTAGAAGATGCGAGACATTAGATGGCTGTATTTGCATCAATTCTGCAAATTGCGTTGCAGTTAAATTCTTGGCTCGTAAGATATGAGATAATCTGTCTTTAATCAATTCCATAGTTCAAACAAAATAAACATTCATCAATCATATAAAAAAACAGGGATGATATAGATGATTTTTTTCAAATCTATAATCCAATGTTTTTACAAAAGTAAAAAATATTTTCTTACAAATGTAACAAATTGTTATTTTATTTTTGTAAAAAACAGGGTGGAGTAATTTTACTTTAGTTAACACTATAAATAATATTAGTTAACATTTTATTTTACAATTATTTAAATAAATTTAAAGAAAATAACATTGATTAAATATTTTAACTCACGTTTTTAAAGTTATTGT
>JAZUCH010000056.1:0-1929 GCA_045639025.1 Bacteroidales bacterium | reverse complement strand
CTGGAGCCTGCGTTCCGTTGTATAACGAAAGGAGCGTATACCTATGAGTAGCGTACAAGATATTATGGAATGCCCACAGTGTAAGGGTGTTTATTCAACTGATTTTAACTGCCGGACCCAAGAAGAGTACCGTCACTGCAGCCGCTGCGGCAGAACCGAAAAGTGGGTGATCGTTCGCAACAGTGAAGGAAAACCTGTTCTTGATGATGAAGGTCATGTTAAAATGGAACACAAGGAGAACTTCGGCTTTGGTAGCGCAAGGATTACCTTTAAGGAAGGAATTTCTCAGCTCTGGTCCTTCTCCGAACCTGTCAACGATGACATAAAAAAGGCCTATTTGAAAGCATCTAAAGAACCTAACGTAGATGAAGCAAATTGCTATCTATCTTCGTGGGATTCAGAATCAGGCGATATTGTTATGATTTACGGAGATCCTCCGGAAACATACATTGAGTTTATGGATTCTGAAGATGAAGAGGTTGATTCCACGAGCGATTAGCTCACAGTATACGTTAATGAGGGTGTCACTTCGGTGGCACCCTTTATTCTGAATAGAAATTTTCATAATTATGTGCTATAATGCGTTAGGAAACTTTGAATTCATAGGTGTGATGAGATAGTATGTTAATGGATATTGATAAAGTAAGCAAAATGATGATATGTTCGATTCGATTTGAAAATGGAAGTTGGCTTTTTTTTGATTGTGATGATAACCAATTACTAGCACCATCGGGGGATCGCATCTTTTCCTCTGCTATGAAAAAACGTTATTTAAAAAAGCGAGAGAAACATCGGGATGATATTTCGACAGTTTGGATCTTGGTTGGAATTACCTCTGACGGTAAAAAAATATGTGAGCAGATAGGAAGAACAAAAGACTTAATTAATTCACTGACAGAGATAAAGAATAATGTTAAAGATTTTTTCTATAGTGATAGTGGAAAATATGGAGTTCTTAAGAAAAAGAATTACAAAGAAATAGTTTTTTATGAAGTTGATATTAATAAATATATAGATAATGATGAATTATTCATTAAAATGTATGGAAATGAACCTGAAGATGAATATCTTTTAGCTGCGTATTATTTTATAAAAGCAGCGTATGTTGAAGGGAAACTTGGATTTGAAACATCAGCATCTATGTATCATAAATCATCATTAGACGGGTATTTTTACGAATACTATAAGGAAAAACATAAACGAAAGAAAATATTGGAAATCAAAGAAATGAATTAGCAAATAGAAATCACATAATCTTTCAAGGTGTCATTGCAACAGTAATTGATTATACTAGCGTTGGAAAGGTGGCGAAGTATGAAATTCAACAAAAAATATCTCAAAAAGATGATGAATGATCCTTTGCCCCCTTTGCCGGAGAATGAACGCATATATCTAAACGTGCCCTATATGGCAAAAGATTTTGCAAAGCATTCGAATTGTGGATTTGACTCAGATAGAAAGTTGTGGTTCACAGGTTGCTCTAATGCGAATCTGCAGGCATTGGTTGACCTATATGGCGTAAGTGATTCAACATCAGAAAAAGCACGACAATTGCTTAAAGAAAAATTAGAAAGATAACATAGACAAAAAGGGTGTCACTTCGGTGACGCCTTTTTTTGTCTCCTGGTAGATATAATAATTTGTTGTATACATAGAAGCGAAAATCTAACCCTAAAAATCAACTGTTTACATATGCCAAATTTCATTTGTGTTTTATAAAAATTAATTTTTGATGCAATGAAAGCAATTATTTTCTGTCTATATAAGTGAAAGGCCTTTAATTTGTAGGAAAGGAGGCCACAATGAAGGATAACGATATAATTGAATTGTATTGGTGTCGTGATGAAAAAGCCATTACCGCAACTGCTGATACATATGGTAACTACTGCTACTCGATTGCTTACAATGTACTCTATAATAATGAAGATG
>JAZUCH010000055.1:0-6305 GCA_045639025.1 Bacteroidales bacterium | reverse complement strand
TGCAAAAATAACTAAAAAACACATAAAGTCGGCAGAGGGAAACCGAAAATTATTTTTGAAATCAAGCTAAAGGCTTTACGGCGTTAAAATCCCGCTTCACATGCAAAGTCCCTTCAAGAAGATAACTCTGAAGGACGACACCTCCACGTTCAAGCTGAAATATCAGAATAATTTTTACCTTTGCGCCAACAAAAGAGTTGTTTGGAAAGCATGATGAATATAGCGTAACTAAACACTTGCATTTTTTTCTTGTCCATTGCCCATTATCATGCAAGATTTTCTTAAAAGCCTGATGTACTGAGTTATAGAACTGAGATGTACAAAGATAAGAAAAAAGGCTAAAGGCTAATGACTAATGACTAAAGTTTTTTAGGGGCTAAAAATTATTAATCATAAAAAGCATTCCCATCACTGCAACAACTGCAGAGAATATAAGATTAAGAAGGCTGTTGAAAGCGAGTTTCATATTGGAGAATGGTATCAGCATTGTCACTATCGACCATACGAAAGCAGCTGCCATTATAATATAAGGTGTCATATTTTGGAATAAAGGCAAAAATTCTGCAATAAGTCCGGCGATGAAAGAATTGACGCCAAGTGCTATAGAAAGCAAAAGCAACTGTTTCTTAGTCTCAATGAAAAAAAGGTTGGCTCCTTTCTTTATCTTTATGGTCTCCATCAGCATTCTGAATGCGATATAGAAACAAAGGACAAATACTATCCAGTTCGAGAACTTAGCCACAGTATGCATGAATGCGTCGCCTAACAAAGCGCCGAGAGAATACATCACACCCTGACCCAATGCAAGAATAAGAGCAAACATCAGCTTCTTGCTCAGCTGTAAATTGTTTGTTGTTGATTGTAAATTGTCAATTCCAAAAGCTGTAGAAGCGACTGCTACCGGGAATGTGAGGGCTAATATGAAAAGGATGTTTAACATGAACTTTGAACTTTGAACTTTGAACTTTGAGCTTTGAACTTTGAACTTTGAGCTTTGAACTTTAAAGATGAACGTTGAACAAAGAAACCAATGGTTCAATGTTCAACGTTCTTAGTTCAATGTTTATTTATATCAATCTTTTATTGGTTCCAAATGAACTGTGAAGTGACGCATGAGTTCTGTTTCCCATGTGATGCGTACACCGTGTTTGATTTCGTGACGACGGTCGTAAACGTTCTTCAAAGCTGCTGCGATAACATCCATGTGGTTGTTTGTATAAACGCGGCGAGCGATGCAGAGACGGAGAAGGTCTAAGCCACCGAAACGGTTTTCGCGTGTGACAGGGTCACGGTCAGCGAGGATGTAACCGATTTCGCAACCACGAACACCAGCTTCGAGGTATAACTCGATAGCGAGCATTTGTGCTGGGAACTCTTCTTTAGGAACGTTTGTGAGAACGCGGTCAGCGTCAACGAAGAGAGCGTGACCACCAACAGGACGTTGGTAAGGGATGCCGTATTCGTCTAATTTTGCTGCGAGGTATTGAACTTGTTTGATACGTGTTTCGATGTTGTCGAGTTCTGTGTTTTCATCGAGACCTACTGCCAAAGCGTCCATGTCGCGGCCGTTCATACCACCGTATGTTAGGAAGCCTTCGAATGGGATACAGAAACGTTTTGCGCCTTCGTACCAGTCTTCGTGACGTGTAGCGATGAAACCGCCCATGTTAACGATACCATCTTTCTTAGCTGACATTGTCATACCGTCTGCATATTGGTACATTTCCTTAACGATTTCTTTGATAGTCTTGTCAGCATAACCTTCTTCACGTGTCTTGATGAAGTAAGCATTTTCTACGAAACGTGCTGAGTCGAAGATAACGCGTTTGCCATATTTGTTAGCAACTTCTCTAACTTCGCGGAGGTTTTGCATTGATACAGGTTGACCACCTGCTGTGTTATTTGTAACAGTAACGATAACGAAAGGAACTTTTTCTGCGTTTTCAGCGAGAACTTTTTCAAGTTTCTTAACGTCGACGTTACCTTTGAAAGGAACTTCTAATTGTGTATCTTTTGCTTCGTCAACAGTGCAGTCAACTGCGAAAGCTTTACGGCTTTCGATATGGCCTTTTGTTGTGTCGAAGTGTGAGTTACCTGGAACGATGTCACCGCCTTTTACCAAGTGGCTGAAGAGAACGTTTTCAGCAGCACGGCCTTGGTGTGTTGGGATAACATATTCGAAGCCTGTGAGGCGTGTGATAACTTCTTTAAGACGGAAGAATGAAGATGAACCAGCGTAGCTTTCGTCGCCCATCATCATAGCAGCCCATTGACGGTCGCTCATAGCGCCAGTACCTGAGTCTGTTAAACAGTCGATGTAAACTTGGTCAGCTTTCAAGTTGAACAAGTTGTAATGAGCTTCTTTCATCCATTGTTCACGTTCTTCACGTGTACTTTTCTTGATAGGTTCGACCATCTTGATCTTCCATGATTCTGCAAATGGTAATTCCATGATTTTATTTTTTTGTATAGTTAATAATTATTTAAATGCTTAATTCATAATGCATAATGCATAATGGAAATATACTTTATTTTGAACCTCAAAGGTACGAAAGTTTTTTCTAATAACAAAAAAGTTTTTATTAAAATTCAACAAATGCGAACTAGTCAAAGACCAAAGCCAAAGTTGAATCGCCAAAAACAAAAAAGGACGCCTAAGCGCCCTTTTTATCTATTTATTTACGTCTTTTTCTCAAAGCGTAAGCTGCACCCATACCTGCCAACAACAGAAGGCCTGAGCCTACTGGAGCTGCTTGGTCGTAGTAGTAGCCTTGACCTGGAAGTGTTGGGAATGTTCCATCACCAAAACGATACTCGTTTTCATTAGTTGTGCTTGATGAGAAGAAACCGTCTGATTTTGAATCAATATATTGGTATTCTTGTGCATTGGCACCGATGCCTAATGCTACTATGAATGATAATGCTATTATGAATCTTTTCATTTTATTTCTCTTTTTATTTGTCCAAATTAAAATTAACATTAGTCAATAACTACTTTTTGTACTTTAACGCCATTGTCATCTGACATTTGGATGATATAGATACCATCTGCAAATGCTGATGTAGAGATTCTTGCTGATTCACTTACGCCATATTCTGACATAGGACGTCCTAACATATCATAGATTTTAACAACGCCTTTACCTTCAATGCTGTCGATGATGATTTCTCCATTATTGATGTATGCAAAGTTTTCTGTAGATGTTGTTGTTTCTGTTTCTTCAGCGAATTTGATTACGAAACGATTTGCATCGTCTTTTGATGTTGCTAAGAATGTGTATTCGTTGTTGAGCAAGTCTGTGATTTCTCCTGTGAGATTATCAACGAGGTACATTTCACTAAATTCGCAGTCTTTTGCATTTACTGCAAATGTATATTGACCCATTGTCATAGCTTTGAATGCTACTGGGATTTCCTTGACA
The DNA here is from genome assembly GCA_045639025.1 of Bacteroidales bacterium. Classification (GTDB taxonomy): domain Bacteria; phylum Bacteroidota; class Bacteroidia; order Bacteroidales; family F082; genus Limimorpha. The sequence goes on along the minus strand of JAZUCH010000055.1, from coordinate 2,883 downwards.
TCGCTGCTCATTGTTGCGATAGCATATTCTTTGCCGTTTACTGGAATGAATACCATTGGGATGTCGCTGTTGCGATGTTCAATCTTATCGAGGCCGAGGCCTTCGCCGAACGACACGTAAGCAACGTCTTCATATTCGCCGTTGTAAACTGCAATTTCCAATGAAGCATTTGAAGCTTTTCTTGTTTTGTTTGCTTTAGGATTGATTGTCAAAGTTGCAGCTTTGTCAGCTTTAACGAGAACTGATTGCAATGGAGCTATTGTTTCTTCACCTTGTCTAACTTGCCATGCGCCTTCTTTTGTGATTGTATAGAAACCGTCAGCGAGAAGTGCTTCTGAAGCCATGTTTTCAACACTGATTTTATGTGTGAATGGGTTACCAACCAAGTTGAAGCCTGCGAGAGCTATACCGCTTGTGTATGAAAGAGGCACATTAACAGCTGCTGTATTGAGTTGACCTGTGAATGAGAACTTAACATCTTTATGGTTTGTATAGAGGTAACCTTTACCTGATTCCAATTCACCAGTTTCTTGGTATCTCCATGTTTGTGTTGCTTCTTCATAATGATAGAGGTCGTGTCTTCCGTCTTCAGCTTCTTCAATATTGCTGCCGCCAACAACAGGAGTACTGATTGTATTCCAGTCTGTTGTAGCGCCTTGAACGCCGCTAGATTTTGAGATTTCCTTCTTGATAGTTGTTGTGATGCCATTGTGGAACAACTGACCGTTTCCTTGCAATACGATATAGCTGTCATCTGTCAAGTTAGCTGCTGTGATATTGAGGGTAGCGCTTACTTCAATGCCGCCGTCTATAGTACCTGTTGTGCTGACTGTAACTATTGGGAGTTCATAACCCCATGATGATTTGTTGCAAGCATCGAATGCGAATGCTAAATCACCTTCGTTATTAGCGATGATGTTTGTTTCACCGCTGATGTTGACTTCACCGCTATTGTTTGAGAGAACGTATGAGTCACCATCTGTTAAAGACCATTTATCCAAGTTTGTACCGTCTAATGTCATATCAACGACATCGAGGTTTGCATAGTTTTGAACGAGTATGTAATATTTGCTGCTGTGTTCTGAATCAACGTTCAATGAACCGTTTGTAAGAGTTACATCGTTACCATTCAAGATTTGGAAACCATTTGATTGAGTTCCTGTTGAACCAACAGCTGGCTCTGTAAATGAATATGTGTAACCACCGAAGTCGATTGTGATACTTTTGCTGATATAAGCGCCTGCGCCTGCTGAGTTGCGAAGAACTTTGATTTCATCACCATCTTGAGCTGCATTTATAGCATCAACAAGTGAGATATAATTAACGTCACCTATCTTTGCAACAGCTTCAACAACTTCCCAATAGCCTTCAGCATCATAGACTGCTGTGTAACCTTCAGCGCAGAAGTCTGTGTCAGCGCCTTCAGCTGCGTTGTTTTCTGGGTTGAAGCTGTAGAACTTACCGCCTTTGATTTCAACTTTTGCTGTGCCGTTTTTGTAGTTAACATCGTCACAGTTGATTAAGTATGCGTAATCGTATGTATCTACATCACTGATTTTGAATTCACCGCCATTGATTGTGAGTAAGCCTTTCACTACATGTGCTACTGTTGTTTCACCAACGTATGTACCGTTTTCTATTGTAAGGTTACCAGCTGTTGATTTATCTTTTGCACCAAGTACGAATACATAATGGCTGTTGTTTGTGATGTTAGCGTTCTTAACTGTTACATTTGCGCCGTCTTGGATACGGAACATCTGATTTGGTGCTGTTGCGCCTGTTACTGTCAAACCTGCCAAGTCGTATGTTTTGTTTTCTGTAATAACAACTTGGTTGAGAACTGTGATTGTATCGCCTTCTTCAGCTGCTGCCAAAGCATTGTCGAATTTTGTATAATATACATTGCCGATTCTTGCTTCAACTGCTGGAACTACTGATGTTGGTTTATTTGCATAAACGCTACCAACCATTTGATTTGCATTAACGTTTTCGTATGTTGTGTTGGCAACTGTCAAACCGTCTTTATTCATTGTACCTACTGCAATAGCAGCACTGTTAACCCAGTTTGCTTCTGTTGCTGTGAGGGCAACATTCTTAACTGTATTGTTGTCAAGAACGCTCTTGCTGCTGCTTACGAAACCAGCCAAGCCACCAACCAAGCCTTTTGCTGTGATGTCGATGTTGTTAACTGAAGTACCTTCTACTGTAACAATACCAGCTGCGTGACCGATAATAGCACCGCTGCCTGATGCTGCTACGATTGATGAGCCTTCATTAGCTTCAACAGCGCAGTCTGTGATATTGATATAGCCACCTGCTTCCAATGAATAACCTGCCATTGTACCGACTGCGTATGCATTTGGTGCGTTGATGCTGATGTTGCCTTTAACTGTAACATTTTCAATTGTAACAGTTTTGTTTGCTATTGTGTAAACGAAACCTGCAACTGCTGCAACGTTGTTGCCTGTGAAGTCAGCTGTGCTGATATTGACATTTTCAATTGTCAAGTTCTTGACAGTAGCATTGCCTGCTATTGCACCGAAGAGACCTGTGCAGATATAGCCGTCAGCTTTTTGAGCTGTTTCTGTACTGTTCAAGTTTGAAAGTGTATATTGAACTCCATTATATGAACCGTTGAATATACCGTCGAAAGTATAATTGCAATCATCGCCGACGTTATTGCTCCAGTCCTCTGTAGCCATATCGATATTAGCAGCCAAAGCTACATGGACGCCTTCAGCGTTGTATTTAGTTTTGCCAGCGTTGACATGGTCGCGGAAGAACTTGAGTTCTTTAAGGCTTCTGATAAGGAATGGTTCTGTTTCTGTACCTTTACCTATAAGACCTTCTACAACTTCATATACATTTTCGCTTGTTTCTACA
>JAZUCH010000054.1:0-28010 GCA_045639025.1 Bacteroidales bacterium | reverse complement strand
TATATTGATGAATTTTTCAGACCATCAGCCTCCGCATTTTCATGCATGGTATGGAGATTATAAAATAATAGTCAATATAAAAGATGGTGTTGTTAAAGGCGAGATGCCTGGTAGAGCAGTTAAGTTGATATTGGAATGGTTAGAATTACATCGTGAAGATTTGATGGAAAATTGGTGCCGCTCACAAAATGGAAAGATTCTTGAAAAAATTGAACCTTTAAAATAGAATAGTATGTTTTTGGAAGTAGTAAAAGCTGAGTATTTGAATGAATACAAAATCAAATTATGGTTTAATAATGATGTCGTTAAGATAGTTGATTTGTCATCATCATTAAATGGCGAAGCTTTTGTTCCATTGAAAAATACAGATTATTTTAAAAGTTTCAGTATAAAATTTAATACGATAGAGTGGGAAAACGGAGCCGACTTTGCGCCAGAATATCTTTATGAAATAGGAGAGGTTGTTTGTTAATATGAACTTCAACGTTTTCGGAAATAAAAATGCCCCGACTTTAATGCTCATTCCTGGTTTGGGCGTCTCTTACGAGATTTTCATTCCGCTTATCAATCTCCTTGAAAATGATTTTCAAATCATCGCTGTTGAAGTCGATGGCTTTGTACTTGGAAAACATACTCAATTCACTTCCGTTGATGACCAAGCTGTTCAAATCATAAATTATGTCAAGGAAAATTATGACGTACGTTTAGATTGTGCTTACGGACTTTCATTGGGAGGAAAGATTCTCTCTCGTGTTTTGGAACGTGAAGAAATGGTTATAAATCATGCTATTTTGGACGCTGCGCCATTGTTGCCGCTGCCTAAATGGCTCGTTGGTCCGCTTCGTTATCTGCAGTGTCTGAATGTCTGGACTTGTTATCATTGGACTGGATTTTGGCGTTGGGTCTTTCATTCTCATTATTTCGATGTCTTGCTCGACGAATGTAAAAAGGTTTATCCTTATGGTGGAACAAAGGCTGTCTTAGATGGATATAAATCTGTTTATACTAATAAGTTGCAATCTATTAATGGTAGTGATATTCATTATTGGTATGGAACAAAGGAAGCTTTCGTTGCGAAACCTCAAGTGAAACATTTGAAAAGACTTTGTCCGAATGTGAATGTTGAGGTGTTCAAAAAAATGAATCACGGGCAGTTTCTGATTGACAAGCCAGAAGAAGTCGCAAATAGAATTATCATGATGATGAAAAAATGATTTTATTATGAAGAACAATTTGCTTTTGCAATCGCTGAAGAAATTTATCGGTGGTTTTGTTATAATCGGTGTTTTGTTGTTTTTGCCTGCTGGAACTTTGAATTATTGGAATGCTTGGTTGTTTGTTACTGTTCTTTTCATTCCGATGTTGTTTTTAGGAATCGTGATGTTGTTTCGTTCTCCTGAACTTCTTGCCAAACGTCTCGATGCGAAAGAGAAAGTCGATGAGCAGAAATGGGTCGTTGCATTGTCGGGAATTATGTTTGTTGCATCATTTGTTGTAGCAGGATTGAACTTTCGTTTTTCATGGCATTCCTTGCCTGATTATCTGATATGGAGTGGAGCAAGTATTTTTCTTCTTTCATATCTGATATATGCGGAAGTAATGAGAGAGAATGCTTTTCTTTCCAGAACCATTGAGATTCAGGAAAATCAGAAGGTGATTGACACTGGATTGTATGGTGTTGTTCGTCATCCGATGTATTCAGCGACGCTCATTATGTTTTTGTCGATTCCATTGATTTTAGGTTCAATTATTTCTTTTGCCATAATGTTGGCATATATTCCGATAATAGCAGTCAGAATGAATAACGAAGAGAAAGTTTTGGAAGAAGGTTTAGAAGGATATAAAGAATACAAACAGAAAGTAAGATATAAGGTGATACCTTTTATTTGGTAATATTTGTTAGAAACTCAAAACCTCAGAATCTCAAAAAATATTCTGGGATTCTGAGGTTTTTTAGTAGATATCGTTCAAATCAAAATAAAGTGAGCTTGTGATTTTGTCTTCTTCTTGTTCTTTAAGATGTTTGAAATTGTTGTTTCTATAAAATCTTATAGCATTATTATATGCGTCAACGGTTAGAAATCTGCAACCTGTTTTGTTGTTTTCAATAAAGAAATATTTGATGAAATCAAGCAACATAGAACCGATTCCTTTGCCTCGTAAAGAATTATCAATTCCTAATCTGCATATTTTCACAGCAGGATAACTTTTTATACGTTTTTCATTAACAAATCGAGTGCGTCTGAAACGATTAAATTCAGTTTTGTTGTTAAAGTCGGTTAAAGAAACGCGGTCGTTAGCAAGACTAAAATATCCGATGACATTCCCTGTTTCTTTGTCTTCAAATATATAAGTTACTGCTAATAATGCTTTTCTATAATGATGCGCCTCGTTGATAATAAAGTCGTTCAGATCAGCGTCGCCGCAATCGAACGACTTTATTGTTTCGTTTTTACGTAATTTACGAACTTTACAAGTTGTAAAGTTACAATTTTTCTCAGAAAGATTCATTTGTTATTATCCTTCAAAAATCTTTAATATCGCTTCGTAGTTAGCTCTGCCTCTTGCGTTTTCTTCAGGACTTACTTTATGATCTTCATTCATTCTTTTTAAGAATCTTTCTGCGTCTTTTCCGTGTAAAATCGGAGTCTCTTTAATTGGTCTCGCCATAATAGTTTAGTTTTAAGTTTCACACTGCGAAAATACATCATTAATCATTGAATGTCAAGAAGTTTTTTCTTAAAAATTATTAAGAAAAAAATGTTAAAAATTAGGAATAATTGTAGAGAAAAGTCGAATTTGTCTTAATCACATTGACACGTCTTCATATTTACGAATGAAAAAAGGACGCCACGATATGACGTCCCTGTAATGTTTAATATTTCAGATGTGATATTCTTTGCGTTACTCTGCGTCTCTGTGAGATATTATTGATTTATTAATCTTCCTGATGGTTGTCTCTCAATAAATCATTAACAGTTTTCACTGGATTGAAGGTGATGATTGGTACCTCGACGAAGATGTTAATCCAGTCGGCCATAGCGCCGTTCCACAATCCTGGCAATTCAAGAGCCTTGAGGTCTTTGCCGTCTTTTGATTTCTTTGAGATGAATCCTGTGTTATAATCTATGTAATCGTTCAAGTCGAAAGGTTCGCCTTTAAAATCGTATGTTGCGCAAACCAAATCGACTGGGTTGAAGTGTGTAGCAGATTGGAAGATGGCCTCTTGTTTTTCGTTGTTATGGTCGATTTGAGATGATTCTACTATTTGCAATGAAATCTCGTCGCTGCTGTTTCTTACCCAATATGGACCGCCTCCAGGTTCGCCTTCGTTTTTCACCATGCCGCATATTCTCATCGGGCGGTTGAGTTTACCATACAGATAGTCAATCTTTTCTATTTCGTTATATGTCTTGAAGAAATTAGGAATGTCTATCATCAGTTTTTCTTTGGCGAAGTTTGCTATTTCTTCAATTTCATCATTTGCCAAGCAGCCTTCGTCTAATAAATTAAGGTATTCAAACTGTTGTTGTTGAAGTCGGAAGAGATAACCTCCCAATACTTTCTTGTAGTCGTATGTCGTTGTCTTTAATCTGTCAGGGACGACATTGTCGATATTTTTAATGAAGATTATTTCTTTATGAAGGTCGTTGAGGTTTTGGATGAGGGCACCGTGACCGCCTGGACGGAAGAGAAGACTGCCGTCGGCATTACGGAAAGGTTCGTTGTTCATATCGACAGCTATGGTGTCGGTTGATGGTTTTTGTACGGAATATGAGATGTCGTAGCGAATGCCATATTCTTTTTCATATTCTGGAACGACTTTGTTGACAGTGTCTTTGAAAATGTCGAGATGTTCTTGTGATACAGTGAAATGCAGTTGAGCGATGCTTCCGTCATCAGTCTCGGCTGTACTGTATTGAGCTGCTTCAACGAGATGTTCTTCAAGAGCGAAACGAGATGCGTCTTTGTATTTGTGGAACTTCAGCAATGCCTTAGGCAATTTGCCGTAAGCGAGTCCTTCGTTTTCGAGAAGGAATTCTGCTATCTCAACAAGACGATTCTCTTTTAAAAGAGTGTCGATGTCTTTGTCGTGTTCTGCCATTTTTTCTTTTAAGTCGTCATAGAAAGCAAAGTCTCTGATGCTCAGGAAAAAGTTCTCTATGGAATCGAATTTTATCTTTTCTTTTCTCAAGAAGTTTTCTGGAATTTCTTTGTCTTTGTATTCTTCAACGAAAGAATAAATTGTTTTGAACATACGACTTGCTGCACCCGATGCAGGGATGAATTTCATGATGTCGTAATATTGCTTGTCTTCATCAAATTGTTTTATAAGTTCTTTAATGTCAGCCTCGTTGAATTTAACAATGCCGTTTTCCGTTGTTGCCGGAGCAATCAAGTCGCTGAATGGAAAACCGGTTTTGAACTGATTTATCTGTCTTTCAACTTGTTCTGCATTAATATTCAATGCTTCAAGTTGTTTGTGGTCTGTGTTGGTTAATGCTGACATAATTACTTAATTTAATGAACATCACAAAGATATAAATTTAATTGAATTAGTGAAACATTTAAAAAAAATATTTGTATATATTTGCAGAAGTGAAAGACTAATGACTAAAGGCTAAGGTCTAAAGACTAAGGACAAAAGGCGAAAGACTTGGAATTAGTAGTTCCTTTGCGTTAGGGATTGGAGCGGCATCCTTTTGGAGCGGAGTGGAAAAAGATATAGCGGAAAGCCCGACGGCGGAGCGAAGCGGAGCCGGAACGCCCTAAACGAGAGTCAACAGACAACGGACAACAGACAACAGGCTTCGAGTATGCGGATTATAAAATATAATTGAAATCTGAAAATTTTTGAAGAAAATTTATAAACTTAAAAAATAAATAAAATGATTAACAAACAATTGCAAGACGCTATCAATGCGCAGATAAACGCTGAATTATGGTCGGCATATCTTTATTTGTCAATGGCAACAAACTTCCATGAAATGGGTTTGGGCGGCATCGCTAACTGGTTTGAAGTTCAGTTTAAGGAAGAACAAGACCACGCCATGATTTTTTATAACTACTTAGTATCACGTGGCGGTCGCGTTGAACTCAAAGCTATCGATGCTGTCAAGACAAAATGGGAATCACCATTGGAAGCTTTCGAAGACACACTTCAACATGAACAAAAAGTCACATCTTTAATCAATAATATCAATGCTTTAGCTGTTGAGTTGAAAGACTACGCAACACAAAACAGACTCGTTTGGTTCATCGACGAACAAGTTGAAGAAGAAGAATCAGCACAAAAGATGATCGACAGCCTCCGCATGATTAAAGACAATCCATACGCAATCTATATGTTTGATAAAGAATTGGCAGCAAGAACATATACACAGGCATCACCACTTGCTACTGCAGCTGAGTGAATTTTAGAACTCTAGAACTCTAGAATTTTAGAACTTTAGAATTATAAAAAAAGCATCGTAGAATTTTCTGCGATGCTTTTTTATTTGGTGCCTGAGCCTGTCGAAGGCAATGCTGGCGCTTCGACAAGCTCAGCGACAGACAAGCTCAAAGTTCAATAGCCAAAAGCCTTAGTTCAAAGTTCATCAAAGACTTTTTCTCACAATAATTTTCTTCACTTCCAAACCGAGTGGTTCCAGTGGATAGCATTTGTCGGCTTGGTCGAGTTTGAATGTTTGTTTGCCTGCTTTGAGGTTCATCTTGCCGACGTAGGAAGTCTGAATCATTGGGTCGACACCTGGTAATGTGTGAGCGATTACGTTGTCGCCGCATTCGAATGAATATCTCTTGTCTAAGTTTTCTGGGACATATACGATGAATACGTCGTATGTTCCGTCTTCAGCGACTTCCATTTCCCAGGAGCGCCATGAGTCGGTCTGTGTGCTCATGTAACCTGTTCCGTCTATCGCAGCGTGCATTGTGCCGTTTGCTCCTGTGAGTTCGATGAGGTCGCCATCTTGTTTAACGACGACTTTCTCTTTATATTCTACTTGAATCTTATTCAAAGTGTCAGGATGTTGATTCAAGAAATCACCGATTTTTGTCAATACTTCTTTTTCGTAAGGGATGACGTTGCCGTCGCCGTCAGGACCGATGTTTAACAAGAAAACACCGCCGTGTCTTACTGTGCTGAACAATCTTCCTAATTGTGTTGCAACTTGTTTGTCAACGTCAGGACGCTTAATCCATGATTTGTAACCCCATGTTCCATAGAGAGATGCTGGGTTGTCCCAGTAGATGTTTTCGTAACCAGCAACATCGCCGTTGTCAGGCAATGTCATATAGTCGCCTTGGTTGTTCATGATTCTACCGTTGATGATACATTCTGGTTGTAATGATTTCACTGTCTCACGGAAGCGTTTGCTTTGTTCTGGAGTTACGAGACCCATGTCGAACCATAATGTGTTGATGTCGCCGTAGTTGGTGAGCAATTCTGTTACTTGAGCTACGATATAATCTTCGAGTTCAGGAGTTACTATTTCGAGAGGAGAATAGACTTGGTTTACATATTCGTGGCATTTTGTTGTTGGGTCTGGAGCGAGGCGTGGGATTCCGAGAGGGTAGTGCCAGTCAGGGAGTGAGTAGTAGAGACCGAATTTGATGCCGTGGCGTTTACAAGCGTCTGACAGTTCTTTCACCACGTCGCGACCGAAAGGAGTGAAGTCGACTACGTTATAGTCGGTTGTCTCGGTGTGGAACATACAGAAACCGTCGTGATGTTTTGAAGTCATGACGATATATTTCATGCCGGCGTTTTTAGCGAGAAGGACGATTTCGTCGGCGTTGAAGTCTTTAGGGTTGAAAGTCTTGGCGACTGCTTCGTATTCATCAGTTGTGATACGTGCGTGGTTCATGATTTGTTCGCCGTAGAAAGGAATCTTTTCGCCTTTCCACCAGCCTGCTAGTTCAGAGTAGATGCCGAAGTGGATGAACATTCCGAAGTGTTCGGAGCGCCATTGTTCCAATGCTTTCTGTGTTATTTCGTCTTGTAGAGACGTCACCCCCGTGGCGTCTTTGCATGATGTTACAGTTGTGTCATTGTCTTTTTTTGAAAAATTACATGCTGTTAATAAAACAGTCGATGCGAGTAATAAATTAATAAGGTGTTTTTTCATTATGAAATGTTTTTGTTGTAAAAATCAATTTTTGCAAAGATAATAAAAGTCAACAGACAACCGACAACAGACAACGGACTTTTTTGAACTCAGAACTCAGAACTCTGACACAGACTCTACACTTTACACTTTCTTTGGGCGTTCCGGCTATCGCCGTCGGGCTTTCTGCTATATCTTTTTCCGCTGCGCTCCAAAAGGATGCCGCTCCAATCCCTAACGCATTGGGAGCTACTAACACCTAGTCGCGAGCTTTGAACAAATAATTCCTAACTAGAAAGTCTCACGTCCGTGCGCCTCTACGCGAGATATTCCTCAAATCCTAACTAAAACTTGTGGTCTTGTGGTCTTGTAGTCTTGTTGACTTTAAAAAAACTCTCGCAGAGTCGCTGAGAGCCGCAGAGAATTACTTTGCGATACTTTGCGCCTTTGCGAGAAGCCTTCAGTTTTCAATTTTCAATTATTCATTAACTCCATATCCGAAAAGTGCGAAGTCGTATTTTATCGGGTCGTCGGCATCTAATTCACGTAGTTTTGATGTGATTTCTTCAACGGTAGTTCTGTCATTGCTTTTTCTTTCGATGAGTCCTAATTCGCGAGAGATGCGTCCGACGTGAACGTCAAGCGGAATCATCAGATCGGAAGGTTTTATTTTGTTCCATATTCCGAGGTCTACGATGCCGTCGTTTCTCGCGAGCCATCTCAGCGCGAGGTGTAGTCTCTTGCATGCCGAACCTTTCTTGGGGTTGTCGCAACAAGGATTGGAGATATGAACGCTGCAGACACCGTCGTTGGCTTTCTGTATCCTATCTCTGAAGTTTTGGATTCCCTGCCACGTATCGTGATTTTCGTTTAAAGCGAAAATGTCTTCCAGACTTTGATGCTCTTCATAAATGTTTTTCAATCCGTTACAATAATAAAAAAGGTCACGGTTGAAGAAGGTGCGATGTACGCATTTGTCGGAATCAAGTTTTTTCCATCCGTCAGACATGACGAAGTCGTAAGGTGACTTGCCCATGGTGTTGAGCAGCCTGTTGGCGGAGTTGAGAATCATGGAGCGTTTGCCCCAAGCGATAGTGGCGATGAGAAACGATACTATTTCTATGTCGTTTTTCTGTGAATAACGGCGAGGGAACTGCACCGGGTCGCTGTCGGCGAACTCTGGCACATTATATTTCACGACTAATTCGTCGAGACGGTTTTTCAATTCATAATTCATAATGCATGATTAAAGACTACAAGTCAACAAGACAACAAGTCAACAAGTAGTGGTATGTTCATTTGCAAAAATAAGGTCTAAATCTCAATAATGCAAAGGAAAAAAAGTTAAAGTTTATTAAGAAATTAATTGGAGTTGTCTTCATTCATTTTATTTGTTTCGTTGAATTCATCTATCCATTCTCTGAGTTTTTCTTTTAATAGTTTCTTGTCAGGAAGACATAGAGCATATTGTTGAGCATAAATGTTAGCATCTTTGGGTAATGTCAATTCAACTAATGAGTCATTTTTTGTTTCGCATAAAAGTATTCCAATTGTTGGTTTCTCAAAATCTTGTTTTATGTATCTGTCAAAATAGTTTACATACATTTGCATCTGACCTAAATCTTGATGAGTTAGTTTATCGGTTTTTAAATCTATCAAAACATAGCATTGTAATAATCTGTTATAGAAAACCAAATCAACGAAAAAGTTATCTTCGTCAAATGTGAAGCGTTTTTGACGAGATTCAAAAAGAAACCCTTTGCCTAATTCTAATAAAAACATCTGTAATTTGTTGATGATAACTTCTTCTAGTTTGCTTTCAGAGTAAGAAACGTCGGATTTTAGTCCTAGAAATTCTAATGTTAATGGATTTTTAATAATGTCAGATGGTTTTTCAATGGTAATACCTTCATTAGCCAGTCTCATGACTTCATTTTTATCTCTGCTTAGGGCTAATCGTTCGTAAAGACTGCTTGCAACTTGTCGTTGAAGGTGTCTTACACTCCAGTTCTGATTGTATGATTCGATTTCATAGAAACGTCTTTCTTCATGATTTTCAATTCTCATTAGAATTAAATAATGAGACCAAGAGAGGTTGAAATTTGGATGATATTTGATGGCGTTTGTTTGTACTGTTTTTTCTTTTTTTTTAGTTTGGGGCAACATTGTTGCTCTAATTTTATCATTATATGAAAAATAGAATAGACGACATCGTTTGAGTGTGTCGTAACTCCAATCCTTTCCATATTTAGTTGTTAAGCGTGTTGATAAATTTATAAGAATTTGTTTGCCGTAACTGGCTCTTTTGCCATTTTGTTCGTCTTCAAATATATAACGGCCAACTTCATATCTTGTTTTTACTTCAACGCTGTTAACATTGATATATACTGCTTTTCTTGCATGTTCTATCAGCGTTGTTATTTTATCGTACAAAGAATCTATTCTCTGCAGTTCATGAGAATTGTGCTTACTTTTCATATATTTTGGTGTTTAATGTTCATTTGCAAAAATAAGGTCTAAATCTCAATAATGCAAAGGAAAAAAAGTTAAAGTTTATTAAGAGATTTATAGATCTTTTTCTTAATAATTTTTAAGAAAAAACTTCTTGACATTCAGTGTGTAATGATGTATCTTTGCAATGTTGAATTTTAAATCCAAAGTATATGAAAACTATAGAAATTTCAAATGAAATGTTGTATAATAACGTCGTATGTAAGACCAATTTGCAGAACCATGTTATGAAAGAAAAAGAATACATTTCTGAACAAGATGTTTTTCAGGAACTAAAGGAAGCAATATATGATGGAATACAGAGTGGTATTGCAGAAGATTTTGATCCGGAAACACATTTGAAATTGCTAAGACAGAATTACAATAATGTATAAAATCAACTTCTCACAAAGGGCGGTTGAGGATCTTGACAATATTTGGAAATATACAGCTGAAAATTGGTCTGTAGTACAAGCTGATAATTATTACAAAATTATTATTTCTTATTGTAATACAATTGCTAAAGATCCATTTTTGTTCGGAAAGAAATATAATGATGTCAAGGACGGCCTATTAGGTCGTAAAGTTAAAAGGCATATTATATTTTATCAAATTTGTAATGAAGAAGTGTTGATAATAAGAATCCTTCATGAAAGAATGGATTATTATAAAACTTCCCAATGGTGAATTGTAATGCTAAAAAAGCACCCTGCGGGGAGCATGAGTGCTTTTCATCATTTTGTTCAAAGAGAATATAATTTTATCTCAACTTTGCGTCTCTGCGTCTAAAAACTTGTCGTCTTGTTGTCTCGTTGTCTTGTAGTCTTTTTTATCCGTTATCATAAAAAAGTTCGGTACGAACAATGTTCCGAAGATGGTGTTTGTCAACATGCCGAAGACGACGGCTGTTCCAAGTGCTATTCGTGACTCGGCACCAGCGCCGCTCGCAAACATAAGCGGCAGCACGCCGAGCACGAAAGCCAACGAAGTCATCAGGATTGGTCGCAATCTGACACGTCCTGCCTCTAAAGCGGCTTGTCCAACACTCATGCCTTCTTTCCTGTAATCGACGGCAAACTCTACAATCAAGATGGCGTTCTTTGCAGATAATGCAATCAATAATATAATACCAATCTGGGAATATATACTAATAGGTAATGCCATTATGATACAGCCTAAAACAACGCCTAACAATGCCAATGGTACACTCAGGATGACGGCGAAAGGATTGCTCCAGCTTTCGTACATAGCTGCCAATACCAAGATTACCAATATAATAGCAAGGGCGAAAATCATGCTTACGCTCGAACTTGATACTTTTTCCTGATATGCAACGGATGTCCATTCGTGTCCAAAATTATTGCCTAACAATTTGTCGGAGAGACTTTCAAGGGCGTTCATCGCCTCGGAACTGCTATAACCTTCTGCAGCGACAGCGGTGATATTGGCTGCTGGATAGAGGTTGTATCTGTTTATCTGTGTCTGTCCCATCTTTTCTTCTATATTGCAGAATGATGAAAATGGAACCATCTGTCCGTCAGTGTTTTCCACGCTTAACTTCAGAATGTCGTTGATGACGTTTCTGTTGCCAGGATTGGCCTGTATTATGACTTGATAGATATTGTTGAATTTCACAAAGTCGTTGGCAAATGTGGAACCCATATATGAAGATAGTGCGTCGAAGACCTGATTCAACTCTAATCCCATCATGCCGATTTTATCACGGTTGATGTTAAGAAAATACTGTGGACTGTTTCCTTCATATTGATTTTGAAGGTACATTAACGCTGGTTCTTGATGGAAATTGTCCATTATGATATTGACGGCATTAGCTAGCTCTGTGGTGCCTAGGTTGTTACGGTCTTCAAGTACAAACGCTAATCCTCCAGAAGCGCCGAGTCCAGGAATGGAAGGTGGGTTGACTGCGAAAATGTTAGCCTCTTGTATCTCAGACGATTCAGCATTTATCCTCTCAATTACAGCTGCAGCAGATTCGTTCTTGCCTTTACGCTCGTCCCAGTCTTTCAGCATCACGAAGACACTCGCCTCATTGGATATGTTGCCTCCTTTGACTACAGAGAATCCGTTGATGACCAGATAAGTATCTATCTCAGGGTATTTGTCTAATCTCTTTGATAAATCTGCAGTGACTTTCTGAGTTCTTTCCAGGCTAGAGGAATTAGGCAGTTGAACGGTGACCAAGAAATATCCTAAGTCTTCATTAGGCAAGAATTCGTTAGGTAATTTGAAAAAGACAAACATTGTGATTGCTGATACGATGATGAATGTACAAAGTGCTATTGCTGGTTTTCTTAAAAATTTTTTAACAATTCTTATGTATAAACCTAATGTCTTGTCGTATAATTTGTTAAACCATTTAAGACTCCATTTTTCTTCTTTTAAGAACAACACGCACATCGCAGGTGTGAATATCAAGGAAATGAATCCGGAAATAACAGTAGCTGTTGCGATTGTAAGTGCGAATTGTTTGTATAGTTCTCCTGTTATTCCACCGATGAAAGCTGTTGGAATGAAGACTGCTAGCAGTACCAAGACAATGCTGATAACAGGACCTTGTATCTCCTCCATTGCTTTCGTCACGGCTTCTTTGCGGGTATATTTTTTCGATTCTATCAGTCGTGACGAGTTTTCTACCACAACTATGGCGTCGTCAACTACGATGGCGATTGCCAAGACCAGACCAAATAATGTTAATAAATTTATGGAGAAACCCAATAATTTCATCACGGCGAAAGTGCCTAATAATGAAATAGGAATTGTCAATGCTGGTATTATGACGGCGCGTATGTTTTGTAAAAATAAGAACATCACCAGGATAACCAGCAGAGTTGTTTCTGCGATAGTGACAAGCACTTCATCGATGGAGGCGGTGACATATTTGGTGTTGTCCATGATGATATTCATGGTGACGCCTTCTGGAAGATTTCGCTGCAAATCCTTGACTTTCGCCTTTACTTCCTTGGCGACCTCTAAGGCGTTTGAACCTGGCATCTGGTTAATGCCGATGGCAGCGATTTCTTTTCCTTTCATCGTCGTTACGACGGAATACGACTGCGAACCTAATTCAATCTTAGCGATGTCTTTAAGTCTCAGATATTTGCCTCCGTCTAATGTTCTTATAATGATATTACCGAACTCTTCGACATCGACGAGTCGGCCTTTGGTGCTGATGCTATATTGGAAAGCCATATCGCCTGAAGTCGGGGGAGCGCCGACAGAACCGGCAGACACTTCCATATTCTGTGCTTTAATCATAGACAAGACTTCGTCAGGAGTTATGTCTCTGATTCTCATTATTTCCGGGTCGAGCCATACGCGCATGGCGTAGTCTGACGCTCCGAAGACTTGTACGTCGCCAACACCTTTTAATCTGGCTAGTTCGTTGACGATGTTGATATTGGCGTAATTGGAAAGAAACAATCCGTCATATTCTTCGAGTTTGCTGTCAAGGACTATGAACATCAACTGATTAGGGCTTCTTTTCTTCACGGTGATGCCTTGTTGTTTAACTGAAGAAGGAAGATTGGCTTCAGCGAGGTTTACTCTGTTTTGTACCATGACGGCGGCTTCGTCTATATCGGTGCCAAGTTCAAAAGTGACTGTCAATGAATAGTTTCCATCGTTAGATGAGCTGGAACTCATATACATCATATTTTCCACGCCGTTGACTTGTTGCTCGATGGGAACGCCTACGGTTTGTGCAACGGTCTCAGCGTTTGCACCTGGATAATGTGCTGATACCATGACTGTTGGAGGAGTGATGTCGGGATATTGTGCGACGGGTAAGGTTCTTAATGTTACCAGACCTGCAATAACAATGACGATAGCGATGACAGATGAAAAAATAGGTCTGTCTATGAAATATTTAGATATCATGATTTCACTTGTTTATAGGTTCTACTTTCATTCCTGAACGTACTTTCAATAAAGCTTTTGTGACAAATCTATCGTCTGGATTTAATCCGGATGTGACATGAATAAGACTGTCGTCTATAATCTCGCCGACTTCTATATGTCTGTATGACACAATGTTATTGTCGTCAACAACATAAACATATCTTCCGAGCTGATCTGTTCCGGTGGAGGCATCTGGAATCAGAATCGCTTCGTTTTCTTCGCCATAAGGAAGAGAGACGGTGCAATACATTCCGCTTTTCAAATCGTATTGAGAGTTTTCGAAAAGCGCTCTTAATGTCAAGGTTCCTGTCTTGAGATTGACGAATGGCGATATATAATTAGGTGTAGCCTCGATAGGAGGGAAACGACCTTCTTGCATTGTGACATAGACTCTCTTCGGTAAATGAGACTCCCAATCGTGTGACCTCATTTTTATCATAAGATATTGATTGTCTTCGATGTTGAAATAAGCATACATTGGGTCGTTGTTGTAAATCGTGGTAAGTTTGAAAGGACTGCCGTCGCTGCCTGCCACGTATTCGCCTTCGCCCGCGCCGCTAGTGGTAAGGACTCCAGATATAGGTGCCTTGACGTAACAATATCCCAAAGTGTTCTGCGCATTTTTCAAGTCGGCTTCTGCGTTTTGAAGTTCAGCCTTCGCAGTACGAACATTAGTCTCCGCTTGTATCAGGTCTATCTGACTGATAGCATTGCTTTTAGATGCTTCAAGCATTCTCTCGTAATTGTTTTCGTAATAATCTAAAGAGGCTTGCGCCGACTTTAAATTCCCCTCCGCTTTCTTGACGTCGTTTTCATACACCGTAGGTTCGATGATGTAGAGTAAATCGCCTTCGTTGATATATTGTCCAGAACTGAAGTTTTGCAATGTTACATAACCACTTACACGTCCGACGACATCGACGATATTGTTGGATAATAAATATCCAGGATATTCCTTATGCAAGACAATCGGCTTGACCCATGGTTTTGCGACATCTATTTTAGGAATTTCTGATGTTGTTTTTTGCTTGTTTTTATTATTACATCCGAAAAGACATATCATGCATAAAGTCATGATAGATAATAGTATAAATTTTGTTGTTTTCATATATTTTGTTTTTAATATATAACTTTCAGTTTTCAATTTTCAGTTTTCAACTTTACCAAGAACCGCCTAAGGCAGTGTATAATCTTACTAGAGCTAAGAGCGCTGAATTCCATGCGCTTACAAGATAATTTTGGTCGGAGAGGACGGTACGCTGAGCGTCAAGGACGTTGGTGAATGTGCCAAGACCTCTTTTGTATAAGTCGATGGAAAGTTCCAAAGTCTTGTTGCCTTGTTCAACGACTTGCTGCCCCATCTCTATGGTTTTTAATGCATTGGCGTAGTTGCTCATCTCTGTCTCTACTTCTTGGATGGCATTTAAAACTGCGTTGTTGTAGCTTTCAATACTCTCGTCAAGAGCTACTTCTGCCATCTGGACTGCCTTTCTGACTTCCATTCCTGAGAAGATATTCCATGATATAGAAGGACTTAGTTGAAACATCTGACTTTCGTTGTTGAAGAATTTTTCTATATCGTGAGAGAGATAACCGAAACTGCCTGTTATTTTGAATTTAGGATAATAGTCTGCTTTTGTAGCACCTATGGCAGCAGCTTGTGACTCAATCAGTAACTCGGCCTGTCGAATATCGGGGCGGCGTCTTATGACATCTGCAGGAATTCCTGTACTGATGATATGTCGTATGCTTGGCAAACCGTCTATATTAACAAAGGTGTTGCTTAAAGAAGAAGGATATGTGCCTAAAAGAATGGCTAGTTCGTTGACGCATTGTGTGATATAAGCATCTAGTTTTGGGATGCTTGCTGATGTGTTGTAATAAACGGATTTAGCTTGCGACACATCGAGTTGTGTTCCCAGACCAGACTCATAACGTGCGATGGTGATGTCGAGGATGTTTTTTTCAGAGATGATATTCTGATTGGCTACAATGAGTTGCTGCTGATAAGCGCGAAGATTGAAATAAACAGTAGCGACTTGAGCGCAAAGATTCATGACGGCATTCTGATAAGAAGCCTCATTAGCGTAGTACGATTTCTTGTTGGCGCGTACGTTGTCTCTGTTTTTGCCGAAGACGTCAATCTCCCAACTAGCGTTGATGCCTGCGTTAAGATAACCGTTTGTACGATATTCATCGCTGCTGGTTTCTTCGTAATAATTTAAGCTGCTTTTGCTTAAATCATATTGAGCGTCAAGACTTAAACTCGGATAAAAGGCACTCTTTGATTGTTGATATAGAAGTCTTGATTTCTCCAGAGTGGCTTCTATGGAGTGGATGTTGTGGTTGTTGTTAAGAGCTACTGTTATCAGAGAGTCGAGTAGTGGGTCGTTGAATTTCTTCCACCAATCGTTGTAAGCGACGTCGTTGCTTAGAAAGATAGAGTCAATCTGCCATTTTTCTGGTATGGTGACTTCTAAATCAACTTCTTTCTGGGCGGAAACGTAAAATGGTGGTATAAATGATAAGGCTAGCAATAATAGCCTAAAGATAGAAGGAATGGACAAAGTCAGTTGTCCGTTGTCTGTTGTCTGTTGACGTTCTTTCATAATTCTGTTTTTTTATCATCAAACAAAAAAATGAAAGAAAGGTTTTGTTAAAGAGATACGTGGAAAAAATTATCTCTCCCCGTACTTCTTCTTCAGTCTCTCAAGTTTCTCCTTCAGTTCTGATGTTATTTCTTCTGTCCCTTCTTGTCCGTAGATATTGTTAATTTCTTTTTGGTCGTGGCGCATGTCGTAGAGTTCCCATACGTCATCTTCGTAGAAATGAATGAGTTTATGTGTCTCGGTGCGTATTCCAAGATGTGGCTTGACATGATGTTCATCAGGGAATTCGTAGTAATGGTAATAAATTCCATCACGGTTTGCTTCGTATTTTTCACCTTTTAATAAGGGTAAGAACGATTGTCCGTGGATGTCTTCTGGTATTTCTACGCCTGCCAATTCAAGGAAAGTAGGAGCATAGTCTATGTTCTGTACCATCTCGTTGATTTCGCCTTTTACGCCTCCTGGATAACGTACTAATAAAGGTGTTCTGAATGACTCTTCGTACATCCAGCGTTTGTCGAACCATCCGTGTTCGCCCATATAAAATCCTTGGTCGGAGGTGTAAACGACGAGAGTGTTCTCTAGAAGTCCTTCTTCTTCAAGATAATCCAAAACACGTCCTACGTTACGGTCGATGGATGTTATCACACGGAGATAGTCTCGCATATATTGCTGGTATTTCCATTTGTCGAGTTCTTCTCCAGAAAGATTTGCTTCTTTGAAGTTTTCTATTACAACATCGTAATGTGCATCCCATGCTTTCTTCTGCTCGGAATTCATGTTGCTATACATCCAGCGTCCCCAGCCTTCTAAGTCGGGACGGCTGTGGATGAGGCTGTCTTTATCGGCGAGTTTCAAGTCATAGACAAGGTCCATGTCTTTGCTTATCGACATTTTGTTTTCTTTTGCTGCAAGACGACCTTCGTAATTATCGTAGAATGTTTCAGGTAATGGAAATTCGCTGTTTTTGAAAAGTTTTAAGTCGCAGGTGTCGGGCATCCAGGTACGATGTGGAGCTTTATGATGTAATAATAGGCAGAATGGCTTTTCGGTGTCGCGTTCATTTTCCAGCCATTCCAGAGCGACGTCGGTTGTGATGTTGGTGGCATAACCTTCGCGTTGTATCTTCTCGCCGTTACGGATGAAGGTAGGGTTGTAATAATCGCCTTGACCTATCAATATATCCCAGTGGTCAAATCCTGTCGGGTCGGAGTTGAGGTGCCATTTGCCTATGATAGCTGTCTCATATCTGTCTTGAATGAGTTTTGGGAATGTCTGCTGACTTCCGTCGAAGACGCAGCTGTTGTCAGTGAATCCGTTGGCATGACTATGTTTTCCGGTAAGAAGACAAGCCCGGGAAGGCGCGCTGATGGAGTTGGCGACAAAACTATTGTTGAAGCGTACGCCTTCGTTGGCGATGCGGTCTAAGTTAGGAGTGCGTATGAAAGAAGTGTCGTAAGCGCTGATAGTCTGATAAGAATGGTCGTCCGACATGATAAAGAGAATATTCATCGGCTTTTCTTTGTTGACACAAGAAGCAATAAAAGGCAAAGCCAATGCGCTTTTTAATGAAACGCTTAATATTTTTTTTATAGACTTCATGATATTAAAACTCAAAATTTCAAAAACTAAAAAACATTATTTTATAATTCCTAACTCATAATTCCTAATTGACTAAGAATTTCCCCTGCTTTTCCTTCAAGATAAATATCGGTGATTTTATTGGTGTATAGAGACAATTCTTTGTTTATTTCTATTATGATTGCTCCATTTTGTTTGGCAAGGCCTGGAATCATATTAGCAGGTGAAACTTCTCCTGATGTTCCTATTATGATGAAGACGTCGCAGTCTTCTGCTGCATCGATGGAGTTCTGGTAAGCGTCGTAAGGAATGCCTTCTCCGAAGAAGATGAAGTCTGGCTTCAAAAGGTGATTGCATTTCGGACATAAGGCGGGTTCTTCTGTGATGTTAATGTCTTTTAACGGATAGACTGAGTCGCAGTTCTTGCATACGAACCTCGATGAGTTACCGTGAAACTCATATACTGTTTTGCTGCCGGCTTTATGATGGAGGTCGTCGATGTTTTGAGTGATTACACATTTCAGTCGTCCTTCTTCTTCCCACTTCGCCAAGACCTTATGTCCGGCATTAGGTTTTATTTCGTTGTTGTTGAAAAAGTCGAAGAATATTTCCTTTATGACTTTCCACGATTCTTTGGTGTGCCTATAGTAATAGTCGATGTCAAGTGAGTTTGGGTCGTATTTATTCCATATTCCATTTTCACCTCTGAAAGGAGGAATGCCGCTTTCTGCCGAGATGCCAGCTCCTGTGAATGCGACTATTTTTTTTGCCTTTGAAATTATTTCAGCGGCTTTATGTAATGCTTCTTCCGTTGCCATTTCTTATTTAATTTTTGGATTACAAAGTTAAGATTTATTATTTAAGTATATGTGTTTTTTTAAGTTTGTAATTGTTTTTGTCATTATTGAAATTACCTTGTTAGTAATGAATTAAATTAAGTGAAAAAAGTTTAAAATAATTTTTTTACTATTTGTTTTTTTATTCAAAAATTATAACTTTGCAGAATTATAAAATTTTGAAATTCATAATAAAGATGGCATATATTTCTTTTGATAAGCAGCATTTGGTAAACCTTGAATTTACTATGAACAAGGAGATTCTCCGCTCTAACAGGTCGGGAGCTTTTTGCAATACGACAATCATAGGTTGCAATACCAGAAAGTATCACGGTTTGCTGGTCGTGCCGCAACCTCAGCTTGACAACTACAATCACGTCTTGCTTTCGTCGATAGATGAGACTGTGATAGTGAACAAAGAGGAATTCCATTTCGGAGTCCATCAGTATGAAGACGGCACCATCATGCCTTCGGGTCATAAATATCTTAGAGAGTTCTCTGCTGAACCAATCCCAACATTGTTGTATAGGGTAGGAAGTACGAAAATCACAAAAGAATATATCTTCGCTGAAAACGAAAGCCGCATATATATAAGATATAATGTTGTTGAAGCCGTTCAGCCTATAACATTGCGTCTGCAACCATTTTTGGCTTTCCGTAATGTGCATAGCTTGACTCACGAAAATCACGACGCTAATCGTAAATACGTACCTTTGAAAAACGGAGCCTCATGGCAGATGTATGAAAACTACGACCCATTGTGCCTCCAGATTTCAAAGAGCGCTGAATATACACATGCCCCTCTTTGGTATTACAATAATTTCTATATTAGAGAGTTTGAACGCGGCTACGATGCAGTAGAGGACTTGTATGTACCAGGTTTCTTCGATGTCAGCCTCAAGGAAGGCGAGTCGATAATAGTATCTGCTGGTCTCGAAGAAAAAAGCCCTGCCACATTCAAACGTCAGTTTGACTCATTGCTAGAGTCGAGAATACCTCGCGACAGTTTCGAACATTGTCTGCAGAACTCAGCTCAGCAGTTCATCATCCGCGAGAAAGACGGAACTCGTATGTTCGCCGGTTTCCCTTGGTTCGGCAGCTGCGGACGCGACACTCTCCTCTCAATACCTGGATTGATACTCGCTAACGGCGACAAGAAGACTTTTAAAGAATTGTTGAAATATCTGATAGATACAATGAAAGGTCCTTTCTTCTCTAACAGATATTACCAGAAATCGCTTTATTATACCGCCGTCGATTCTCCGCTCTGGTTCTTTCTCATACTCCAGAAATATGAAGAGATGCTCGGCGTAAGCAAGAAGACCGTATGGAAAGAATATGGCGACGTTATGTCCAAGATATTGAATTCCTTTATTGAAGGAACTGACTTCAATGTCAAGACATTGGAAAACGGACTCCTTTATGCTGGAAATGAAAACCTCGCTCTCACATGGATGAACGTCTTCTGCGACGGTAAGCCTTATACTCCAAGAACTGGATTGAATATTGAAATAAATGCATTGTGGTATAATGCATTGCGTTATGCTGCCGAAGTGTTGAAAGAAGCAGACAAGAAAAATGCTGACCTAGAAAAATGGAATGGCGTCGCTGACAAGGTCGCTGCTTCTTATGCAAATTGCTTCTATAATGAACAAAATGATAAGTTTTATGATTATATAAACGACAATGAGAAAAATGATATGGTCCGTCCAAATATGTTGATTGCTATATCCTTGCCTTATTGTCCTCTCAACGACGACTTGAAAAAGAAGATATTCGATATCACTCGTTCCGAGTTGTTGACTAACAGAGGTTTACGTTCATTGTCGCCTCGCTCTGAACAATATAGAGAAGTTACTATCGGTAACCACAGAGAAAGAGAGACGGCATATCATAATGGAACGGTATTCCCATGGTTGATAATGCCTTACGCTGACGCAGCAGTGTCTCTGTATGGAAAGACATCATTGCCATATCTCGAAGATTTGTATAATGGTTTTGAAGAAATCATAGCTGAAAATGGAATCGGTACAATATCTGAGATTTACGATGGCAATCCTCCTCACGAGTCTCGCGGCTGTATCTCGCAATCTACTAGCGTAGCAGCATTGTTATATTTGAAATATGTTATTGACGGATTGAAAAAATAATATTATGAAAGTGTTGATGTTTGGCTGGGAATTTCCTCCACATATCACAGGAGGTCTCGGCACTGCTTGTTTCGGAATGACAAAAGGTCTCGCCAAGAATGGGGTGGATGTGCTCTTCGTGGTGCCAAAAGCTCATGGTGATGAAGATGAGACCAATGTACGTCTTCTCAACGCAAGCGATGTGACTGTCAATATTGATAATGAAAAAGATAGATCGTATTGGGATAGAGTTCAATATATGGAGATTGGCTCTAATATTATCCCTTATGTAGGTCCTGAACGATTTGAACAACTTGTTGAAGAACAACGTGCTACGAGTCATTTCCAGAGTCCTGTGTTCATGCCTCGTTACGAGTTCTCCGGAAAATATGGCGCCAACCTTATGGAAGAGGTATCTCGTTACGCTCTCATCGGTTCATCTCTCGCTCTCGAACATAAAGACGAATTCGATGTGATTCATGCTCACGACTGGTTGACATATTCCGCTGGTATCGCTGCTAAAGAAACGACGGGAAAACCTCTCGTGGTTCACATGCACGCCACTGAATTCGACCGCTCCGGCGAGAATATCAACACTCTCGTCTACTCGATAGAACGCCGCGGTATGGAAGCTGCCGATATCGTGATAACGGTAAGCGACCTGACAAGAAAAATAGTCGTTGAGAAATATGGCATCAATCCTGATAAAGTCATCACTGTTCATAACGCCGTTGAACCTAACGACAAGAAGCGTTCTGAGTATGAGACATGCGGATTGAAAAACAAAGTCGTCACTTTCCTTGGACGTATCACATATCAAAAAGGACCGGAATATTTCGTGGAAGCAGCGTATAAGATTCTGCAATACGACCCTACAATTCATTTCGTTATGGCTGGTACAGGCGACCTTCTCCCTAAGATGATTCGCCGTGTGGCTCAGCTGAAGATGGGTTCTAACTTCCACTTCACAGGTTTCCTTAAAGGCAACGACGTGGATCAGATGTTCGCTATGTCTGACGTCTTCGTGATGCCTTCTATCTCAGAACCTTTCGGTATCGTGCCTCTCGAAGCTATGCGCCTCGACGTCCCTTGCGTAATCTCAAAACAGTCGGGCGTTTCTGAAGTCCTTCAGAATGTTCTTAAAGTCGATTTCTGGGATATCAACGGTTTGGCTGATTCAATCTACGGACTCTGCCATTATCCAAAACTCAGCGAGCATTTCAAGAGAGCAGGCAAAGAAGAAGTCGATAATCTCAAGTGGGAATTCGCCTCGAAGAAGATTAAAGACGTATATGAAAAAGCAATTGAAATAACACGATGATTTATCGGTTGCAATGTATGCGACCATCGTAGAAAAATAAAACCATATTAAGAAAAAACAAAAAAATATATATTATGAGTAAGTCGATTTGTTTTTATTTCCAAGTACATCAGCCATATAATTTGCGTACTTATCGTTTCTTTGATGTAGGAAAGAGACATTTTTATTATGACGAATACAGAAACAGAACAGCGATGCGCCGCTGTGCTGACCGTTGCTATCTCCCAATGAATGAGATTCTTATGGAGCAGATAAAACGTTATGGCGATAAAGTTAAATTCGCTTTCTATTTCTCAGGAATCGCCATAGAGCAAATGCAGCAGTATGCTCCTGACGCTTTGGAAAGTTTCAAAGAACTTGTGAAGACTGGTAATATTGAAGTGCTCGCTGGAACATACGCTCACTCAACAGTAGCCTTGCATAATAAAGAGGTCTTCAAGAAACAAGTCGCTGAACATAAGAAATTGATGAAAGAGATTTTCGGTGTGACTCCTAAGACATTCGTAAACACTGAATTGATATATTCTAACGAGATAGGTGCCGACGTTGCAGAGATGGGATTTAACCTCATGGCGACAGAAGGAGCAAAACACGTCCTCGGATGGAAGAGTCCTAACTATCTCTACGCCAATTCAATAAATCCTAAGTTGAGACTCTTGCTTCGTAACTACAAACTTAGCGACGCTATATCTCTTAATTTCGTAAATAATTCATTGACAACAGAATCATTCGTTGAGCAACTTAATGGATGTAATGAAGAAGTTGTTAATATCTTCGCTAACTACGAGACCTTCGGAGAAGATTACGATGCATCAACAGGCATTATGGATTTCATGAAATATCTCCCTGATACAATATTGAATAACAGCGACTTCGAATATGCTAAACCTATTGAGATGCTTGATAAGTTGCAGACAATGAGTATATTCGATGCTCCAATACCGCTTTCATCGATGGGCGAGGAACGCGACCTTTCATTATGGATGGGCAACGACCTCCAAGATGATGCTATACAAACATTATACTCATGTGCAAGTAAGATGAAACGCGTTAAAGATGAAGATGTTATCCGCGACTGGAACGCACTTCAGGATGCTAATAACTTCTATCATTTGTGTACAAAATATAGCGGCACTTCACCATACGATTATTACATCAATTTCATGAATATCTTAACGGATTTTAAAGAAAGAATAAACGGATAAAGAAGAAAAGCTAATGGTAATAGAGACGTCAATGATCAATGGCGTCTCTTTTTGATTCTATCCCTCAATAACGTTCGATTTATAGTCGAAAAAAATATATTTAATTAACTGGTTTTTTAATACCCAGAAAAACTTTTTTTATTATCTTTGCAAAGAGTGTAAAAACGCTCTGATTTTCAATTTATAATATTTACAATGTGTTGGCTTATAAACTATTATAAGTTAATATTGTTGTATGTGTAGATGTAAATAATTATAAATATATATATATAACTAGTAGAATTTAATGAAAACTCCAAATTATCTTTTTGAAACGAGTTGGGAAGTCTGTAATATGGTGGGTGGAATCTACACCGTGTTATCGACAAAGGCAGATGAAGTAAAACAAAGAATTGGTGATAATTACATAACCATTGGCCCTGATGTGGTTAAGGAATCACACGAGACTTTATATTTCGTAGAAGACACAACATTGTTCCCAGAATGGCGTGAGAAAGTTCTTGAACAAGGACTTAAGGTTAGAATAGGACGTTGGAAACTCGACAGCAGACCATTGGCTATTTTAATTGACTACACATCACTTTATCCAAAGAAAAATGAGATTTTGTCTCATCTTTGGGAAGCATATCGTCTCGATTCTCTTCGTGGACAATGGGATTACATCGAACCGGTCCTCTTCGGTTACGCTGCCGGTCAGGTCATCGAAAGCTTTGTGAAATGGAATATCGAGGATGATGAAAATATCGTCGCTCATTTCCATGAATGGATGACAGGCTCTGGTGTCCTTTATCTTAAGGAAAACTGCCCTCAGATTGCAACAGCATTCACAACGCATGCTACTTATCTCGGTCGTGCCATCAGCGGCAATGGACTCGCTTTGTATAATGATTTACAGACATTTGAACCTGCTGAAATGGCTAACAGATTCAATATCGTGTCTCAGCAGTCAATGGAATACAACGCAGCACAAAACGCTGACGTATTCACAACAGTGAGCGAAGTGACAGCTGAAGAATGCAAACAATTCTTGCAACGTGAACCAGATGTCATCACTATCAATGGCATCAACGAGACATACGTCACTGACGAAAACACTGCTTCAGAAAAAAGAAAAGTAGCTAGAGAAAAGATTACAGAAATACTCAGTATCTTATCTGGAACAAAAGCATCAGATGACGCTTTCTATATCTTGAACAGCGGTAGATATGAGTTTAAAAATAAAGGCATCGATTTGTTTATCAATGCTTTGGGTAAACTTAACAAATCTGCGGAACTTAATAAGGAAATCGTCGCAGTCATCGCAGTGCCTGCTAACATATCCGGTATCTACAAAGAATTGGAATATCGTCGCGAAGGCAAGAAACTTATCGAAGGTCATACTGATCTCCCTTGCACACATCATATCTTCGGCTATGAATACGACGCTGTTCTTAACTCCTTGAGAGAAAATGGATTGAATAATAATTCAGAAGATAAGGTAAAGGTGATGTTCGTTCCTTCATACCTCAACGGCAACGACGGCGTCTTCAACCTTAAATATAATGACTTCTTATACGCTTTCGATTTGACAGTGTTCCCATCTTATTATGAACCATGGGGCTACACACCAATGGAAAGCATCGCTCACGGAATTCCTACAGTGACAACAGACCTCGCAGGTTTCGGTCGTTACATCCAAGATGAAAAGTTTGAAAATGAATCAGTTGCCATCGTACATCGCGAAGAAGGCAATGGTATCATCGTTACTGATGACATCGTTAAGATAATATTGAACTTCACATCTAAAGATGAAAATCAAATTAAAGCAGTGAAGAAAAATGCTTTTGAATTGGTTGGAAAATTTGAGTGGAATGAATTGATAAATAATTATTTAGAAGCATACGATATTGCTTTGGACAAATTAAGAGGTCGTGACTATATGAAACAAGCAAAGAAATATAACGAGATATTACGTAATTTCCATTACGAAAAACAAGATACACCAAACTGGAAGAGAATCGTTGTTGAACCTAACTATTCAGAAGAGATGCAGAAGTTGCAAGAACTTTCACAAAATCTCTGGTGGTGCTGGGATGTTGATGCAACAGAATTGTTCTCTTCAATTGACCCACAAGCATGGAAAGCAGTGGAACACAATCCAATAGCTTTGATGAAGAATCTTTCTAAATCACAGATAGAAGCTTTGGAAAATGACGCAGCATTTGTTGAAAAATTGAATTCAACATACGCTCGCTTCAAAGAATATATGTCAGCACAACCTGCCGACAATCATACAATCGCTTACTTCAGCATGGAGTATGGCTTGACAAAGAGCCTTAAGATTTACTCAGGCGGTCTCGGTATCTTGGCTGGCGACTATCTCAAACAAGCATCCGACTCTAATGCTAACATGTTGGCAATCGGTCTCTTGTATCGTTACGGATATTTCGCACAAGATTTGTCAGTATGGGGTGAACAACTTTCACAATATATCCCACAAGACTTCTCATACCTCCCAATGGAACCTGTATGCGATGAAAACGGCGAGAAAGTCATCATCAGCATCGCTTTCCCAGGTCGCTCTGTCTATGCAAGAGCATGGCGCGTTCCTGTAGGTCGTATCAGCTTGTATCTCCTTGATACCGACATCGATGAAAACTCACCAGAAGACAGAGGCATAACAGGAAAACTCTATGGTGGCGATAGTGAAATGCGTATCAAACAAGAGATGTTCCTCGGTATCGGCGGTATCAGATTGATGGATAAGATTAACGTGAAACCAACAATTTACCACTGCAACGAAGGTCACGCTGCATTCTGCGGATTGGAACGTCTGAGCGTTTATATCACACGTCACAACCTCGACTTCGACGTTGCTAAAGAATTAGTAAGAACATCAACATTATTCACAACACATACTCCTGTTCCTGCAGGTCACGACGTCTTTGAAGAACATCTTATGAGAACTTATCTCTCTCATTATCCAGGACGTATGAACATCAGCTGGGACGATTTCATGAACCTCGGCAAGATTCGTCACAACGACCCATACGAGAAATTCTCTATGAGCGTCTTGGCAACAAACCTCAGCCAGGAAGTAAACGGCGTAAGTAAGATTCACGGCCGCGTCTCAAGAGAGATGTTCCAACAAATGTGGCCAGGTTACTTCGCAGAAGAAAACCATATCGGATATGTCACAAACGGTGTCCACCTTCCAACATGGACAGACTTCTCATGGCAAAGACTTTATAGAGAAGTACTTGGAAAAGACTACGTTGACGTACAGTCAGATCCAAACGTTTGGGCTAATATCAATAATGTGTCAGACGAGACAATCTGGAATATCAAGAAAGACTTGAAACACCGTCTCACAGAATATCTTAAGGTGAAAGTCGTTGAAGACATGCAACGTCGTCAAGAAAGTCCTTCATTGATTATCAATACAATCGAGAACTTCAACGAAAACGCTCTTATCATCGGTTTCGCTCGTCGTTTCGCAACATACAAACGTGCTCACTTGTTATTCAATAACATAGACCGTCTTGCAGAACTTCTTAACAACCCAGAAAAACCTGTAGTGTTCCTCTTCGCAGGTAAGGCACACCCTAACGACAAGGCAGGTCAGGACTTGATTAAGATGATTATCGAGACATCAAGAAGAAAAGAGTTCGCTGGCAAGGTTATCTTCCTCAACAACTACGATATGGAACTCGGTAAGATATTGACCAGCAGCGTTGATATCTGGATGAACACACCTACACGTCCTCTCGAAGCATCAGGAACAAGTGGCGAGAAAGCTGTTATGAACGGAACATTGAACCTCTCAGTCCTCGACGGATGGTGGGCAGAAGGCTTCCGTCCTCAAGCAGGCTGGGCTCTCCAAGAAGAAAGAACATACAGCGACCAACGCTACCAAGACGAACTCGATGCTGAGACAATATACAACCTCATCGAAAACGAAATCGTTTCATTGTATTTCAACAGAAACGAAAAAGATATCCCAACACAATGGGTTCAATATATCAAGAACGACTTGATGCAAATCGCTCCACATTACACCATGAAACGTATGCTCGACGATTACTTCGCACAATATTACAACAAGTTGATTGAGAGAACAGACGTTATGCGCGAAAACCGTTATCAGAAAGCATTCGAGATTGCAGCATGGAAGAAGAAAGTGGAAGCAAGTTGGGACAAGATAGAAGTAGAGTCTATCAAGATTCCAGATCCAAACGTAAGATCACTCAACTTTGGTGATGTCATCATTGCTGAAGTGACATTGAAGACACCAGGATTAGACAGAGGCGATGTTGGCGTTGAGATAGTATTCGGCGGACAAGACGGCAAGGGCAACGACAAATTGATGCAAGTTGAACAATTGCAAATCGTTGACTCAGGCGAAGGCTGGGCACGCTATTATATCAACCTCCCATTGAACAAGGCAGGTGTGTTCAACTATACATTCCGTATCTATCCAACAAACGAAATGTTGCCACACAGACAAGATTTCGCATTGGTAAAATGGATTTAAGATAAATTATATTTTATAATGACAATTAAGGGATGTGGTTCGCTGCATCCCTTTTTTATAAAAAAATAATATTTTAATTTTAGTCTTTAGCCATTTTTCATATCTTTGCAACTATGAGAATACTTGTGGTTTTGATATTATTAGCCTTCGGCTATCAAAGACAACAGACAACAGTCAACGGACAACAGACTTCGTGCACGGTGCCTGAGCCTGTCGAAGGCACAACTCTCGGCGCTTCGACAAGCTCAGCGACCGAAGAAAAGACGCAAAGACTCAATGACGCAAAGACACAAAGTGAAGAC
>JAZUCH010000053.1:0-3721 GCA_045639025.1 Bacteroidales bacterium | reverse complement strand
ATCGCTGCTTTTACTTCTTCGAAATTGCTTTGAGGAAGGTAGTTTTTATATAAGGAGTCGGCTATACGAATCTGGGATTCGTAGAAAGACACAGAGTCATCATAATTTATATTGCTTTGAGCTATGAGCTGAGAGCATTGAGCTTTTGGGGATTCTTGCTCAATGCTCATAGCTCGCAGCTCACTGCCTGAAAATATCGTCAATAATATAAAAACCACAAGTATTCTCATAGACGCAAAGATAAGAAAAGGCAAAAGACAAATGACAAAAGGCTATAGTTTTTTTAGTTATGAATGATTTATTTGAACTTTAGCTCTTAGCATAAAAAAAGGAGCGCCACTTCACATAACAGCAGCGCTCCAAATTTATAATCTTATTGTCTTATCAGAACAAATACATGAACTTGCTGAATTGTTCTTCCAATGTTTTTTCCAATTCCATCTTGAGTTCATGGCGTGAATTTCTTGAAGCTATGTTGCTCATTTCGTTAATAATAGCGAGATTTTCACGTATTGTTTCTGCATAATATGGAACGAACTTTTCATTTAATTCATTGTAATAACGTAAGTTATCGAGGCAATTATTTATAATCACATCTATCAGTTCATCACCTTTTTCCACAGCGCCGGCCTTGTAATATATTTCTGGATAAGCCAACATATAGAAGTCGTATGGAATCTTTTCATCTGGGAAAAATTCAAGACATCTGTCGAGAACTGCAACAGCAGAATCATTTTGACCTCTGTTAAGAAGTGACTGTGCAAGACGCATATAAGCTTGTTTTACGAACAAGAGATTACGACGGCTTTCTGGGTCAACGGCGACACCTTCCTTGTTAAGGTTACCCCAACGGATATCGTCAGCCATAAGCAATTCGTATGAACCTTCAACATAAACACCACCTGCATCTTTATGATAGTCAGATGCCAAAACAGGAATGAAACGATGTGACAATCCTTCTTGGTGTAAGTATTTGTCGATACCCAATACATTCTTAATATCGCTCAAACTTGTGAAATAAACTGCGCGTGTCCAATCGTTTGTCGCCATAAAGTCGAGAAGCATCAAATCATTCTTATAGAGATAGTTAACGCTTTCTGGTATTCTCCAAACGATTTCATCAACTATTTGGTCTTTCATGCTTTCAGGAACGATGCCGTTACGCACAACTGCTTCTTTATCAACAGTTATCTTAAGATTACGAGCTGGCAAATAATTAGCCTTGTCGCCCGACATCAAAGACACTTTAGTCTTGACATTATCACTCTTGATGAATTCGATAGCGTCTTTCAATTCTACCGGACCTTCAAAAACTTCTTGGATGAATACAGGTTCGTTAACGCCATTGTCATATTGTTCTGGAGTCAATGAAAGAGGAAGTCGCTCTGACTCATATTGTTTACGTCCCATTTGGTGAACGTACCAATAACCTGAAGAAAGCATATAGTTACATACTCTCACGTCAGTACGATAACCTTCAACCTCCTGAACATACCACAATGGGAATGTATCGTTGTCGCCACGAGTGAAGATAACAGCATTGTCAGGAAGATTCTTGAGATAGTTCTTACCCCAGTCTAAAGCAGAAGTCTTTTCAGCGCGATTATGACCTTCCCAACCTGAAGCTGCCATAACTGTTGGAACAGAGAGACATAAAACAAATGCCACGACAGCGACTGCCATTTTATTCTTCATGACTTTTTGCAACATCTCAACTACGCCAAGGAGACCGAAACCAATCCAGATACAGAAGGCATAGAATGAACCTGCGTATGCATAGTCACGTTCACGTGGTTGATATGGAGTCTGGTTAAGATAAATAACGATTGCGAGACCTGTCATGAAGAACAACAAGAACACAACCCATGAGTTTTTCATATCACGTTTGATATGATAGAAAAGTCCTATCAAACCTAAAATCAAAGGCAAGAAATAAAATTCCGTACGACCAGAGTTAGACATTGATTTAGGCAGATTATCCTGATTACCAAGGCGTGCGTTATCGATAAATCCAATACCGCTGACCCAGTTGCCGTTTTCAATCTCGCCATGGCCTTGAATATCATTCTGACGACCTACGAAATTCCACATGAAATAACGCCAGTACATGTGATTACATTGGTAGCCAATAAAGAACTTAAGATTTTGCATAAATGTAGGACGCAAAACTGTCTCTTTTGTTCCGTCAGACTTCTTCATTGTTACAGGAACCATCTTCGACTTATCAATGTATTGATTATAAGTGCTTATATATGATGGTTTTGTGCCATTCCACATACGTGGGAATAAAGTCATTACATTATCATCGTAGATAGGATCTGTTCCTTCTCTTTTATCTGTGATAACATATTTTCCTTTAGCTTCATCTCTGACGTAAATAGGACTGCTGCTGTTAGCATCGTATGGTTTAGCCATATAATAAGGGCCATAAACGAGTGGCCAGCTGCCATATTGTTCACGTTTGAGGTATGAAAGCATAGAAACAGCTTCGCTTGGTTCATTTTCATTAATAGGTGTATTGGCATTGGCACGAATGACGAGCATAAAGAATGAAGAATAACCTATTAATATAAACATGAAAGAAAGCACTGCTGTGTTAAGGATTACCTTTTTATATTTATTAGTAAAATAGATTCCCAAAATGATGAGAGCTATTAACAAGACGAAATAAACTATGGTTCCTAGATTGAAAGGAGCTCCGAGAGAATTTACGAAGAAAAGCTCGAACTTACCGCATATTGAAACAATAGCAGGAATGAGAATAACCTGGATAAATCCGACAAGAACTACAGAAATAATACCGGCAAGAATGAAACCTTTAGTTGTGACTTTCTTGAATTTCTTGAAATAAACAATGTAAACCACAGCAGGGATACAGAGAAGATTCAAGAGGTGAACACCGATAGAGAGACCGATGAGATAAGCTATAAATATAATCCAGCGGTAGTTGGTAGGTTCGTCAGCCACTTCTTCCCATTTAAGGATAGCCCAGAATGTGACGGCAGTGAAGAGCGATGACATAGCATAAACTTCACTTTCCACTGCAGAAAACCAGAATGTATCTGAGAATGTATAAGCGAGAGCGCCAATAACGCCAGCTGCCAATACGTTAAATTTATTTGCAGATGGAGAATCTTCGCCATCCTTCATCCAAAGCTTTTTTGCGAGAAGAGTGATGGTCCAGAAAAGGAATAAAATTGTAAAACTACTGCACAGAGCAGACATTGCATTTATCATTAATGCCACCTTTGTGACGTCGCCGAAGGCAAAAAGTGAGAAAAATCTGCCCAACATTTGGAACAAAGGTGCTCCTGGAGGGTGTCCAACTTGCAATTTATACGCTGTTGAGATGTACTCGCCGCAGTCCCACCAACTGACGGTCGTCTCCAATGTAAGGAAGTAAACAATGGTGGCAATCATAAAGACGCCCCATCCTACAATGTTGTTTAACTTTTTGAAATTCATTAGTATATGAGTTTAATTATTATTCCTATATATATAAACTTACATTTTGCAAAGATATTTTATTTTTTGATTTAAACAAGTTAAAAATTCCTAATATTAATAGGTATAAAATTTTTTTTAAAAAAAATTAATTTTTTTTCATTTTTTTGTTGCGCGTATTAAAAAATGTTATATCTTTGCACTCACATTCAAGATACGAAATAATGATTGTCGAATGGTGTAATGGTAGCACTGCAGATTTTGGTTCTGCCTGTCA
>JAZUCH010000052.1:0-9352 GCA_045639025.1 Bacteroidales bacterium | reverse complement strand
CAGACCAAGACTACGTAGTCGTAGAAGTTACAGCTATCGATGAAAACGGTGTCAACGGCATGATGGTATATCCAAACCCAACACGTGGCGCATTGAACATCATGGCAGAAGGCATGACACAAGTAACAGTAACAAACGCATTAGGTCAAGTAATGTATGACAACGCAGTCGCAGCAGACAACGCAGTCATCGACATGGCACAATACGAAGCAGGCGTTTACATGGTACGTATCGTAACAGAAAACGGCGTAGCAGTAAAACAAATTACTGTTGTAAAATAAGAATTCTAGAATTCTAGAACTTTAAAACTCTAGAATTCTAAATTTCTAAAATTCTAGAGTTCAAAAAAGGGTTGTCGCAAGGCAGCCCTTTTTTTGTTGTCTTGCAAGGTCAACAGACAACAGTCAACGGACAACAGACTTTGTGTACGGTGCCTGAGCCTGTCGAAGGCACAGCTTCCGGCGCTTCGACAAACTCAGCGACCTCAAGGCCGGAGTCTATTTCATCAACATTGAAACAAACAAAGGTTCGATAGTACGCAAAGTCGTTAAAATGTAAGAGATTTGTCGTAATATCATAGAAGATTCAAAGGTGCTGGATTATCATCCGACACCTTTTTTTATCACAAAACGCAAAAACACAAACATAATAATTGATTATCAGCAACTTACCCCCCCCGATTTTTATAAAAAAATTTTAAAAAAACTTGGAATTTTAGAATTAAATTATAAACTTTGTAGGACTTAAAAAATTGAAAATATGAGAAGCAACAATTTTACAAAGCAAGTCCTTTTAATACTGCTGATGATAATCGGAGGTTCTTTGAAGGCACAGAATGATTCTACTTACATTTACCAGTCTTTCTTCGGCAATGACTCGACGAGGGTAAATATATACGACTCTCACATCATTGATGCTGAACATACTAATGTTACATCTATTTACAATAGCGATACCGTTAATATAAATGGAAATTTATATTATAAAACTAGCGGAGACGACTATTTATATAGTGATATATATTACAGGGAAGATAGAGAAACTGGAAGGTTATATCAGTATGTAGAGAGGAATGATATATATGTCGGTGACCTTAAGGTTGAAGTGTTGGTTTGTGATATGTCGCTCAATGTGGGTGACACTTTTCATTTCCCTCATGAACTTGATTACAATACAAATGATTACAATTCTTATTGGGAACCTATAATAGGTACTGTAACGGATGTAAGATATGAAAACGGAAAAAAAATAATTGAATTTGATGATCAGGTGGGTTGGCATCTCGGTATAGACTCTGGTTATCCATTAACATTTACAGAAGGGGAATTCCCAAATCTCATTCCAACAAACGGATTGTGGCAATATAACGAATTGTTATGTCAGTTTAAAGATGGTGAGCAGACATACCATAATCCAGATTTCGAGGAATGTTATTACGAATCGTTTTCTGTTGAAGAAATAGAATCGAAGAATGTTACTATCACCCCTACTGTTTTCTCGAGTATCGAAACACTTTCCATCAAATCGGATTCTGGTATAAGTATAAAAGGTGCTAAGATGATTGATATGCTCGGAAGAAATGTAAATGTTTCAATAAATATAACAGACGAATTTTCCTGTGAAATGAGTCTGAATCAAAATTGTAATTCTGGTATTTATTTAATCATTGTTGAAACTGAAAAAGGTGTTTGTTATGAAAAGGTTGTTTTACGTGATTAGTTTAGTAGTAATGTTGTTATTTTCTACATTACTTAATGGTTAATTATATTTTCATATTAGGAAAGAATAAGTTTATTCACTTTAGTTCTATGATTATGTTGTAATAACATAAATCATAGAATAGGATTCTGCTTTATTTCAATTTACTAATCATTCATAATATTCATAATTTAAATTTAGGTGTCATGAAAAAAATATTATTAGTTGTTATGCTATTTTTTACTTTGGGTATGCAATCCCAAGAGAAATACGCAGTTTTATCAGAAATACCATGGACCGAAATAGTCACTTCTCAACCTGAAGGTTTTGTTGTTAACCAAGACGGCAATGTAACTATTACAAACGGCGAGGGTCTCGCTTGGATGATTTCCACGGTTAACGGATTGAACGGACAGGAATCCAACGATTATAAGGATGTTATGATAACATTAGAAAACGACATTTATATTTCAGGTAATGCTTGGGTTGCGATAGGAACTAAGGAAAATCCTTTCAGAGGTATTTTCGACGGACAAGGTTTTTCCATAAATGGCATTTATATGTATGATGCATGGGAAGGTCGCAATTTTGGATTGTTCGGATATCTCGACAATGCTGTGATTAAAAACGTCACCCTTGGCAAGGGTCAGATTGTCGGTTATGAGGATTGCGGCGGAATTGCTTACAAGGCCGACAACAATACTCTTATCGACAGATGCGTCGTAAGGACTGAAATGAGTTTTTGTAATAATAGCGGCGGTATTGTCGGCATCAACAAAGACTCCAGAATTTCCAATTGCGCCTTGATTCCGGAAAGTTTCGAAGGCGCAATGATGTGTGTAGGTGGTATAGCCGGACAAAATGTTTCAGCAGAATCTGATGCCATAATAGAAAACTGTTTCGTGTCAACAGAATATGTCTCTTCATACAGCACCAGCTATGCAGGTGGAATAGCCGGTAAGAATATTACAGAAAATGAAGGGAAAAATGCTATAATCAGAAATTGTTACGCTGCTCCATTGAAAATGTACGGTCATAGCGGTGGTGTTGCAGCATACAACTCAAAGAATTCCGTGATCGAAAATTCATATTATACAATTTCATACGGATCAAATGACTACATTTTGTGTGAAGAAAATGAAGGTGAGATAACAAACAGTACTCTCTTTAACGAAGAGCTGTTGCTTGAAGAAAATGTAGAGATTTATGGTGAAGGTATCGGCGAACTCCTTGAAGCACTCAACAAGTGGGTCGAGAATTCTCAAGGTCAGTATAATTCATGGTGCGTATTGGAAGATGAAAACTACGGTTATCCGATATTGGAATTCATGGCAAAAGATTTCGCAAATATGGAAGAATTGACAATTGATAATATGGTTATCTATCCAAATCCTGCACATGAATATATAAAGATAGAATCCGAAAAGAAATCAGAGATTAAGGTCTATTCGGTTAACGGACAGATTGTTCTGAAACGAAACATCAATGAAGGTGTTTCTACGATCGATATCTCGAATCTCAACAGCGGAATGTATTTCATCGACGCAGATGGAAACATCAGTAAGTTTGTTGTAAGATAAGATTATGAATGAGAGTCGCTGTTTTTTAAATGGCGACTCTTATTCTATTTTAAAATAAATAAATTTAAATCATTAAGAAGAATTAACAAATGAAAAAAAACTTTACTATTTGCATGTATGCTATTGGTTATGGCATCAGTAGTATCTGGAAATTAGGAATGTGGAATGAGGAATTAGGAATGAAGGAAGTGGAAACGGGGAAATGGGTTAAATGAAGAACTTTAGAACTTTAGAATTTTAGAGCTTTAGAAATTTCTAGAGTTCTAAAATTCTAGAGTTCTAAGATTCTAAATTTTAATAAATAAAGGTGGTCTTCGGACTGCCTTTTTTTGTATATTTGCACAATACGTGATAAATCCAAATGTTATTGACTTAAATTCCCAACGACTATGAATTTTACACCTGAAAATGTACTTTTGGTAGGAGCGATTGTATGGTTCGCAAGTATTTTGCTTAGTAAGACAGGATACAGATTCGGTGTGCCAGTTTTGTTGGTTTTCCTTTTGCTCGGCATGGCGCTTGGTGTTGACGGGGTAGGAATTAGTTTCGATAATTACAAATATGCTCAGATTATTGGTATGGTGGCTCTCGCCATTATTCTGTTTTCGGGTGGTATGGATACCAAATTTTCGGATGTCAAGCCTATATTAGGTCCAGGTATTGTGCTTTCTACATTAGGTGTTCTTCTCACTACAATATTTACGGGTCTTTTTATATTTGGCATTTCTCACGCTTTCCCTCATGCAATGCAGCTGTCTTTGCCTTTGGCAATACTCCTTGCGGCAACGATGTCATCAACCGATTCCGCATCGGTGTTTAACGTGCTTAGGTCGCAGAAGATGGGGCTGCGCAAGAACCTTCAGCCGCTTCTCGAATTTGAAAGTGGTAGTAACGACCCTATGGCTTATATGCTTACCATCGTGATGATACAGATAATACAAGGCGGCAATGCTGACATTGAAGTGTGGAGAATAATCTTGAACTTCGTGGTGCAGTTCGGCTTTGGTTTTGGATTCGGTTATGGATTGGGAAAACTTTGTGTATGGATAATCAACAAAATAAATCTTCAGAATAAATCGCTGTATCCTCTCATGATGCTCGGATTTATCTTCTTCATATTCTCGTTCACCGATTTGTTTAATGGCAATGGCTATCTCGCAGTTTATGTAGCAGGTATAGTGATTGGAAATAGTAAGATTACAGAAAACAAGAGCATAAGTTCGTTCTTGGATGGTGTTACATGGCTTGTTCAGATTGTAATGTTCTTGGTTTTAGGTTTACTCGTCAATCCTCATGATATGTTCAAGATAGCACTTCCTGCATTGATAATAGGTGTGTTCGTTATTCTTGTTGGACGTCCTTTGTCGGTGTTTTTCTGTCTTCTCCCTTTCAAAGGAATTGGTCAAAGAGCTAAGGTTTTCATCTCATGGGTTGGGTTGAGAGGAGCTGCACCTATCATCTTCGCTACTTATCCTGTAGTGGCGGGCGTAGAGGGCTCATCGCTTATATTTAATGTGGTTTTCTTTATCACCTTGGCGTCATTGCTCATTCAAGGTACAACAATCACCAAGTTGGCCGACTGGCTTAAATTAAGCATGAAAAAAGACGATAGTCCTGAAAACTTCGGTGTTGATATTCCAGAAGAACTTAATACTATTTTGCAACAGGAAGTGGTGAAAGAAGATGCATATCTGCGTGACTATCCTTTGAACGAAGGTACTTTGGTTATGATTGTTGAACGTAACCAAAAATATATTGTCCCGAATGGAAAGCTGCTTCTTAAGAAAGGCGACAAATTGTTGCTTATATCTGCTAAGAATGACGAGACAGATGAATCTAAACAAACTCATAATATGTTAGAAATGATTTCTAGCAAACGTAGCAAGGAAGGTTAAAAATAATTGGATATTTTTTCTTTTAAATGATAAAAAAATCATCATTATTGCTTAATTTTGCAAACCGAAAAAAGATATTAACTAAAAAAATAATACACTATGATAAATTACAAAACTTTAGGACTTGTCAACACTCGTGAGATGTTCAAGAAAGCCGTCAAAGGTGGATATGCAATCCCTGCATTCAATTTCAACAATATGGAACAACTTCAAGCTATCGTTATGGCTGCTGTTGAAACAAAATCACCAGTTATCTTGCAAGTATCTAAAGGCGCACGTGACTACGCTAACCAGACTTTACTCCGTTATATGGCAGAAGGCGCAGTAGGATACGCAAAAGAATTAGGCTGCGAAAAACCAGAAATCGTTCTCCACTTAGACCACGGCGACAGCTTCGAAACATGTAAGTCATGCATCGATATGGGATTCTCTTCAGTCATGATTGACG
Organism: Bacteroidales bacterium; assembly: GCA_045639025.1. Lineage (GTDB taxonomy): Bacteria > Bacteroidota > Bacteroidia > Bacteroidales > F082 > Limimorpha. Next base: position 3,731 of record JAZUCH010000052.1, on the reverse strand, counting down.
GCTCACATCTTCCATACGAAGAAAACGTCGCTTTGACAAAGAAAGTCGTTGAATACGCACATCAATTTGATGTTACAGTAGAAGGCGAACTCGGCGTTTTGGCAGGCGTTGAAGACGAAGTAAGCGCAGCAGAAAGCCACTATACAAAACCAGAAGAAGTTGTTGACTTCGTTACTAAGACAGGTTGCGACTCATTGGCAATCTCAATCGGCACATCACACGGTGCATACAAATTCACTCCAGAACAATGCACAGTAGATCCAGAGACAGGCAGACTTCTTCCTCCTCCATTGGCATTCGACGTATTGGCAGCTATCGAAGAACAACTTCCAGGTTTCCCAATCGTTCTCCACGGCTCTTCATCAGTACCACAAGAAGACGTTGACACTATCAACCAAAACGGCGGTAAGTTAGTAGCAGCAGTCGGTATCCCAGAAGAACAACTCCGCAAAGCTTCTAAGTCAGCTGTATGTAAAATCAACATCGACTCCGACAGCCGTCTCGCTATGACAGCAGCAGTACGTAAGACATTAGCTGAAAAACCAGGTGAATTCGACCCACGTAAATATTTAGGCCCAGCACGCGAAAGCATGAAGAAACTCTACATGCACAAAATCATCAACGTGCTCGGTTCAAATGATAAACTTTAATTAGGATCTGAGGATTTGAGGATTTGAGGATCTGAGGATATCTTGTTTTAGTTCCTTAGATCCTCAGTTCCTCAGTTCTTTAGTTCCTAAAAAAATCGGGATGTAGCGCAGTCCGGTAGCGCGCTTCGTTCGGGACGAAGAGGCCGCAAGTTCGAATCTTGTCATCCCGACAAAAAAAGACTAAAGGCTAAAGACAAAAGGCTAAAGTTCAAAGTTCAACAGCCAAAGTCTTTAAAATTATATACTCTGAAATGGATATAATCTCATTACTTGCAATAAGCGTCGCTCTTTCAATGGACGCTTTTTCTGTGTCTATTTGCAAAGGCTTGGCGACGAAGAAATTCTCTCTCAAGACAGCCTTGCTGTGCGGATTGTGGTTCGGCGGATTCCAGGCATTGATGCCGATAATAGGATATTTCCTCGGTGTGCAGTTCGAACATCTTATCACATCTTTCGACCATTGGATAGCATTCGGGTTGTTGCTTGTCATAGGCGTCAATATGATTAGAGAAGCCTTGTCGGAAGAAGATTCGACAGACGACGGACAACAGCCAACGACTGAGTGTTCATGTAGCAATACTGGATTCAAAACGATGCTTATGATGGCGATAGCAACCAGCATTGACGCTTTGGCAGTAGGAGTCTCTTTCGCTTTCTTGTCGGTTGACTTATGGAAATCGGTTGCAGTCATCGGAATCACCACCTTCTTATTTTCTTTTGCAGGTGTTAGGATAGGAAATATATTCGGCTCACGATACAGCAAAGCCGCTGAGATAACAGGAGGCGTCATCCTTATATTATTAGGATGCAAGATTTTGGTGGAGCATCTTTTCTTTAGTTAGGAATCTTTTTTGTATGAAATTCAGAAACTCAAAACCTCAGAAGGACTTTGGCTGTTGAGCTAAGGCTTTTGAACTTTTTTTTAGTGATGGAGTAATGAAGTGATGGAGTTGATGGCATATCACCTCTGCGTTTCTTTGCGTCACTGCGAGAGGTTTTGCGGAGACGAAAACGGAAAACAGAAACGGAGACGGAGACGGATATCGGAGAAAAATACGTGAAAATACGTGCGATACGTGGGAAGTATGAAGTTCGTAGTGCGGAGTCCCTGCAAAAGTCTCTAAAGTAATGAAAAAAACTCTTAATTCCTGACTAATCAGACGTGTAAATGTGTGTTTATTTTCATTGGAATCATTGACGCATCTCTACAATCACTCCTAACAAAAAAAATAGTTGTATTGGAAGGAATAAATCAAAATAGAGGAAATTAGGGGAAATTAGAGGAAAATTTCCCCTAATTTGAATAATTATTGTATATTTGTCACGATTAAATAGTGCTTATATGAAAATAGAACCTGTGCCAAAAATAGAAGAAAAGAATAGAGTTGAAGCAATACAAATGCTGATAGACAATGATTTGCGGGAGGTTTTTCAGAAAATAGATAGGGAGTATCTGTATTGGGATAAAGTTAAGTATTCCGCTCCTGAAAATATTGATAAGCATACTTTATGGCATGCTGTTAAAATCCAACGTCAATTGAATTCTCAAACTGTACGTTTTGGAAAATATGTATTCCATTTTACCATAACCCAAAATATGTTGGCATTGTTACATGCTTTTGATATGGATTTGGGTGGTAATCTTGGTACAAAAACTATAATACCAGCATCTGATAAGAGTTATTACCTGATAAGTTCTATTATGGAAGAGGCTATTGCGTCGAGTCAGATGGAAGGTGCTTCTACAACGAGACGTATTGCGAAAGATATGCTTCGTAAACAATTGAAGCCGATTAATAAAAGTCAGCAAATGATTGTAAATAACTACGATACAATCACTAAAATATCTAATGATTTTAATAAGGATTTTTCAATGGAAGACTTGCTTGATATACATCGTTCTATATCAAAAAGTACATTGGATAATTCTGAAGATGAAGGAGTGTTTAGAAAAAATGATGATATATATGTTGTTGATAGTATAACTGGTTCTGTTGCACATACTCCGCCTTCATATAATGAAATTATCGATATGATTGTAGATCTATGTGAATTTGCTAATAATGATAATAATGACAATTTTATACATCCAATCATTAAGGGTATAATTATACATTTTATATTGGCTTATATTCACCCTTTTGTTGATGGAAATGGAAGAACGGCAAGATCGTTGTTTTATTGGTATATGATAAAAAAAGGATATTGGTTGACAGAGTATCTTTCGATATCTAGAATTATCTATACTAATAAGAAATCTTATGAAAAAGTTTTTTTATATACTGAAAATGATGATAATGATTTGTCTTATTTTATTCAGTATCATTTGAATGTTATGAAAAAGGCGTTTGAAGACTTAAAGAAATATCTTCAAAGAAAAATTGATGAGCAACAAAATGTTCATAGATTTATAGGTGTGTTAAATACAAATGATCGACAAAGATATGTATTTAAAGTTATTATGGAGAATAAACATATAATAATAACACCTAAAGAATTAGCAAGTCAATTTGATATTACAACGAGAACGGCTCGAACTGATTTACAAGAGTTGGTTAAAATGGGATATTTGAAAATCACAAATATTAATAAAAGAGCTCTAGGATATATAAAATCAGATGAGTTTGAGAGTCTTATAAAAAGAAATAAATCAAAATAGAGGAAATTAGGGGAAATTAAAGGAAAATTTCCTCTAATTTTTTAAGTCACCAAGTTTCTGAGATTTTGAGATTCTGAGTTTTAAAAAAATAACTTCTACTTCCTTACTAATTAGACGTGTCAATGAGTGTTTATTTTCATAGGAATCATTGACGCGTCTCTACAATCACTCCTAATTCATTAGACGCTTCAATGGTTGTTAAATTAATAGGTATCATTGAAACGTCTCTACTAAAAAAAACTTGTTGTCTTGTTGTCTTGTAGTCTTGTTGACTTTTTTCTTATATTTGATGTAGTTTGATTAAGATTCTTTGAGTATCAAACCATTAAGAAGAACTTGCATGAGAATGGGCAATGGATAAGAAATTGCTAACTTGTTTTATTACACTATATTCCTCATGCTTTTCAAATAACTATTTTCTA